>JAZKDA010000133.1:20242-69373 GCA_040387815.1 Pseudomonadota bacterium
TTGTCGCACGGTGGCCGCGCCGCCGCCGATGCGAATGTCGCGCCCACCCGCCGCCGCCTTGGCTTGCGCCAGCGCCGACGCGATACCGTCTGTGACGAAATGAAAATCGGTGCCGCCCTTCATGCGCAGCACCGGCCGCGCGTGATGGGTCAGCACGAACGTGGGCACGTGATAGGGCGGCTCGTCGCCCCACCAGCCCTTCCAGCTGTCGTCGGGCCAGGGGCCGCGCACCGGGCCGAACATATTGCGCCCCAGGATCCACGCCCCGATGTTCTCGAAGCCGCGCTCGGCCATCTGGTTGTCGACACCCGTCTCGCCCTTTTCGCCGGCCTGCGGCCCGCCGTGCATCCGCTGGAAGACCCGGGTGGGAAAGAACCAGTCGGCGATCGCCGTTCCACCAACGCCCAGCGGATTGTGCAAATCCTGGTTGGGGCCGGCACCGTAGCCATCCAGCGAGACGCCGAAGCTGAGGACTTTGACTTTCATGGCCGTCACCTTCCACACAAGAGGACGAGGATCGAAGGCACGCGCCTCGACACGGTGCTTATTCGTGGTCGACCTGCAGCGCCTCGAGAAAGCGCGAAACGAGGTTGTAGGCAGCGATGGTTGCGGTGAGCTCCACCAGCTCGCGCTCGTTGAAGTGCGGGCGCACGGCCTGGAACACCGCGTCGGGCACGTGGATCTCGCGGGTCATCGAGTCGCAATAGGCCAGTACGTCGCGCTCACGCGGATCGAACCCGTCGGCCCGGCCGTCGCGCAGGGCGTCGATCTGCGCCTGCGTGATGCCTTCCTTCAAGGCGAAGGGCACGTGGGCGCGGAACTCGTAGTCGGCGCCATTGAGCACGGCGATGCGCAGGATCACCAGTTCGCGGTCGCGGCCGGACAGCTGGCACTTTTGCCGGATCGCCGTGAGGAAGGCGAGCCAGCCCTCGGCCACCGGCGGGCTGTGCAGCAGCATGCCGTAGAGATTGAGCACCTTGCCGCGCTCGCTTTCGATGCGCTCGACCAGGGGCGCGATGGCGGGGCTGTGCAGATCGGGGTAGGGAATGCGTGCCATGGGGGACCTTACCGGGTTGCAGCGATGATGCCGCCGTCCACCACCAGCTGTTGCGCGGTGATGTACTTGCTCTCGTCGCTGGCGAGGAACAGCGTGGCGTTGGCAACGTCCCAGGCATCGCCCATGCGGCCCATGGGCACCTGGTTGTGACGGTGAGCGACGTAGCCCTCGAAATCGCCCTTGGCGTATTTGTCGGCCAGTCGCTTGACCAGCGGGGTGAACATCAGGCCCGGCGCCACACAATTGAGCCGGATGCCGCGCTGTGCGTACACCACCGCGGTGGTTGCCGTCAGCTGCATCAGGGCGGCCTTGGCGGCCGAGTAGGCCACCTGCGGCTTGCCGATGTAGCGCAGCCCGGCGATCGAAGCGACGTTCACGACAGACCCGCCACCCTGGCGCTCCATCACCGGCAGGACTTCCTTGCAGCACAGGAACGCCGACTTCAGGTTGACGTTCATCTGCTCGTCCCAGACCTCTTCATCCATCGTCACCGGATCGCCCGGTTCCGAGCGGCCAACGTTGTTGACCAGGATGTCGATTCGGCCGAACCGCGCGAGGCAGGCCTGCACCAGTGCCTTGACCTGCGCGGCCAGGGTGACATCGGCCACCTGCACTTCGGCCGTCCCGCCTTCGTCTTGAATGATGGCGCGGGTGGCTTGCGCCGCTTCCAGATCCAGATCGCAGCCATACACCTTCGCGCCCTGCCGGGCGAGCAGGACGGCGATCGCCTTGCCGTTGCCCCAGCCCTCGCCCCTGGTCCCGCAGCCCGTCACGAGCGCAACCTTTCCGTCCAATCGCAGCACTTCGCGCTCCTTCCCGTGAAACTGCTGCCAGATTAACCGCAATCTCCGTATTCCCGATCATCTCGGGTCATGACGATAGCAAGCGACGCTTGACCGCGGCAACGATCGGCGCAATGGCCGAGGGCGGAAACGGCGACACGCTGCTGACGTTGATCTCGCACAGCACGTAGCGCTGCGGGCCTCCCGCTGGCGCGTCTCCCAGCATGAAGTCGCAGTCCCACAGCAACGGCAGCTTGTCGCGCGGCAGGCCGACGCGCGACCGCAGCAGCTCGATCCAACCGGACTCCAGGCTGTGCTTCAAGTCCTGGTATTGCGCAAGCTGCGCGTCGTGGTAGAGCCTCGCCCCGGGCTGCGGCGGGGCTTCCCCAGCAGCTGCCGGATAAAGCGCATTGACGGCTTGAACCCCGAAACCGGCGACGCGGTCTTCCACGAGGTAGGCCCGCACCATGCCCTCCACCAGGCGGGGCTGCCAAGCCTGGTCAATCATGTGGCCGCCATTCGCGCTTTCGAAATAGGGTGCCAGCAGGCCGAGCAGTTCGACCAGCGTGGTGACCTGCTCACTGCACCCGCGCTGCGCATGCCGCACGCGCAAGGCGTCCGACGGCGCCTGCGGGTCGACGGCTTCGATGCGCCACACACCGGTGCCGCTGTGGCCGCGGTACTGCTTGAGGACGCGCGCGCCGTGCCGCAGGCGCCGGGGCAAGTCCGACTCAAGCTGGGCCAGGCCGTCAATGCGGTGCACGTCGCTGCCGAAGGGAAGATCGCGCGTGTGATACAGGACGTCCTTGGTTCCCAACTTCAGGATGGCGTCGGGGTGCGCGCTGACGGTGACGCCGCGCGCCGCGACCCGTCGCAACATCGCGTCGAGCGTGTCGCGCCGGCGGCCGCCCTCGATCGGGTTGCACCACACCAGAACAAGACGCACGTCCTGTAACTGTGCTTGCACCTCTTCGGAGAAATCGTCGTGGTACACGGCGGGGGCAGCAGGCAGGCCGGCGGCGGCCAAAGCCTCGAACAACGAGGCAAAGCGGCTCTCGGCGGGGTCCACCCGGTCGCGCATGGCGCGGTCGCCGGGGTACAGCAATGCAATAGGAAAAAGTTGCAAAATTGCGCTCCTTCAAGGGCTTGGCCCGATAAAGAAGCAGAACTTGGAGGCGCCGGGCCTCTTGGGGCCGGGGCGTCTGCCGTGGGCCCCGGTGCTTTCATTCTATCGGCCGCAAGCGCCAGCGCGAGACGCCGCGCCTAGGACGACACCAAGGCCGCCAGGAGTCAGCGACACGGCCTCCTTGCGGTGGGCGGTCAGGCTGGCCGATTGACCTCGTAGACCGACTGAACGAACCCAAACGGATACGCAACCGACGACAGCAGCCGCACCGACAGATCTTCTTCAAGTTCCCCGAACAACCGTCGCCCGCTCCCGAGCAAGACGGGCACGGTGGTTATCGTGAGGTCCGTGATGAGGCCCGCACGAAGGAATGATCGAACGAGTTCACCACCGTCCACGTAAAGCCGGTGCCAGCCGCGCGCGCGTGCCTGAGTCACAAGGCTCGCCGGCGCCTGGCTTGTCAACTCGACCTGCGCAGGCAAGTGTGCAGGTAGGCTTTTCAGGCTGCGGCTGGCGATCAAGACGGGCTTTTCCCCGTATGGCCATTCGCGGAAGGACAGCACCGTTTCGAATGTATGCCGCCCCATGACCAGAGCGTCGACACTGGCCATGAAACGCGCGTATCCGCAATCCTCGCCCTCAGGGACCGTCTTGTTCAGGGCATCGAGCCAGTCTACGGAGCCGTTGGACCGGGCGATATAGCCGTCCAGGGATGTCGCTATGAATACCGAACAGCGGGGAGTCATCCGGGGAATGTTACCGAGGGATCAGCCGAGCCGCATGATGAAGGGGTTTGCCGGCGCCGTCGAAGAGTTGTTGATCCAAACAGTTTTCGTCTGCATGCAAGCGTCAAGCAGCCCTAGCGGCGCGACTTCTTTCGGGGCGCGGGTTTGGGCGCCTTGCCCGACCAGAAATCGAGAATCTGCCGTGTCGCGTCCGCCTGCGCAGCTGCAGCGCCGCGCTTGGCGGCACTCGTCGCCTGCCCCCGTGCGGCACCCGCGGTTCTGTTCGCCGCACTAAGCCACATGCTCATAAGAGGATTCTTCTTCGTCCAGGGATTGCTCATGCTCATCGTGATTCCTTCTGCCCAAGGGGCCGCCGGTGAGCGTGCGGCGCTCCAGGCGCCACCGGCCTAGGGCGCACGCGCTTTCGCGGGTCGCTTTTCTCCTACGTCGCGACCGCGCCGTGCGTCGTCCCAGTCACTTGGGCAAGACTGGACAACCATCAATTGCTCATCACCGCCTTGGCAAGATCCTGGCCGAACTTCACCATGATCTTGCGCGCGGTCGCAATGACGGTGCGGCCAGCCTCGGTGGCGATGTTCTCCGGAATGATGGACAAATCGAGCAGGGCACGCTCGACCACCGCGCCCGAGGCCGTAATGGCCTCGTCCACCACGATCTGCGCCGTGACGGCCTGCTTGCGCATGACCGTGAGCGACAACCTCACCAGCAGCTCCTGCAGCCATAACAGGAAGACGTATTCGCCGATGATCACGTCTTGTGTCGTCTTGGACTGTGCGTGCAGCAGGGTCTTCCAGTTGATGATCTCGCGCAGCTCATTGACCCGCTTGAAGATGGCCGTGCCGTCGAGGTAGTTGATCAGCGCTTGACGCGCGGCCTCATTGCTGGCCTGGGCGCCCACACTGGTGGTGGAGCCTGGATGGACAAGGCCGGCGGCCGCACCCGAGGCCACGCCCCGGATGTAGCTCAGGCGCACTTCCTTGGCCACCAGTTGAAGCAACTTCACCTGCTCCTGGGCGTTTTCAAGCCGCTTGAATGCTGCCATGAGCTTGTTGGGCAACGCGCGCAGCGCCTTGAGCTTGTTCAGCCGCTGGACGTAATTGCGAATCTGCTGCACCCGCTTTTCGGTCTGGGTCAGCTTGTCCTTGAGGTGAGTGAGACGCTCGGTGACCTTGCGCGCCCGCGCCAGGCGATCCTTGGCCTTTCTGATGCGCATACCCCAGCGCGCGACCTTGCTGCCGCTGAACACCGCGGTGACGACCATGTCCTTGGCGAAGTCCCACGGACTGTCCCAGCCGACCACGTCCCAGACCAGCCCGGCCATCGTTGGCTGGCTGTCGCGCTGCTGCTGCTGCGCCTCGCGCACCGACTGTCGCAGCTGCTGCAGGCGAGCGTGTTCGGCCACAGCCTCGGGGCCTGCCTTCATCACGGCGTCGACCTCGGCGGCCATGAACATGCGGCCGGAATAGTCGTCGCTGTTCAAGCAGGCGTCGGACAAGACAGCCTTGGCCCGGCGGGCCAGCTGGTTCAGCCGCCCCTGGACCCGAACGAGGATCTGCATATGGAACAGGTCGACCACGTCGACAGGCATGGGGTCGGCCAGCCCGTACTTGCCCTTCTCCCGCGTCCATGCGAGTTTGAGAATGCCGGAGAAGGCGTCAACGCAGATTCGCTGGACAAGATTCGCCAGGTCGCCCTCCAGCTCCATCTGCGTCAGGCCGTTCATATCCTCGATGTGGGCGATCAACTGGCCCAGTTCGTCAGCCGCGTCCTGGATGGCCACGATTTCGGGATCGGTGAAATCGTCCTTGTCGAAGAACCCGAGGTTCTCCAGCTGCTGCTGGTGGGCTTGCAGGTCGCCAATGAGGCCCAGCCGCTGGTCGGATTCGTGCCGCTCGTTGGCATGCGTCAGGCGGTCGACCGCGCCCAATGAATCCACATAGGCGGTGTTGATCGTGCTGCGCTGGGCGTCGCTGATGGCGGCCATGCCGGATGCTCCCGTATCCGTCGGGCGCTCAGGTAATGGTCATGTCACCCAGCTTGACGAGGCTTGTCGGTATGCGCACTTCCCAGGGCTCGCCAACCAGCACCACGCCGAGCGAGTAGCTGCTGTCCGGCATCGACGGCCCGGTGTACGGTTCGGCCAGCCTGAGCCGCTGCGGACCTTCAACGGTGTGGATCACGCCCGTATGCAGGCCGAAGCGGATGCGGCGCCGCTCGTCGGCGTCCGTGAAGTCGGTGCCGGTGCCCGTCACCAGCGTGTCGCCGTTGGTCAGGGCCACGGTCCCCAGCCCCTGCACGTCGTTGTTGCCCAGCTGGCTCTTGAGCTCGGCCAGCATCGACAGCTGCGGCTGGTTCGGGTCGTCCGGGTCGGCGGCGATCAGATTGCCGTCGGCGTCCCAGATCTTGATCCCCTTGAGGTAGTTGAGGATGCTCCTTTCGAACCCGGGCCGCACCGGCACCTGCACCCGCGCGGCGCCCGCCTGCAGGAACCGGGCGAACAGCGGGTCTTCGTCGGTGAGTTGGGCCAGCGTGAGCCATTGGTCCTTGCGGCTCCAGAAGTACGGGTAGAACAGGTAACTGAGGTTCGGCCACTCCAGGCCCTGCTCGAACAAGTGCACCCAACGCGCCTCAGCCCGCGCCTCGGCCAGGTCGATCTCCGGGTAGCCATGGGGCGCGACGCTGCCGTTGACCGCGTTGAAGCTCTCGAAATGCTGCCCCGACATCATCGTGATGCAGGCCCGCTTGAGCTCGACCTGCTCGACCTCGCGGTTCATCCCCGGGCTGCGGCCCATCGCGCCGGCATAAGCCGCCGTCAGGCGGGCCGATTCCATGGCAGCGTCGTAGCGCGCCTTGGACGCCTCGTAGGCCTTCATGATCGCAAAGTAGGTCTGCAGCCGCCACTCGTCGAGCTTCTCGGGGCGCAGGGTGCACAGTACGGTGGCGATGAGTTCGTAGTTGTAAAAGCGCAGCGAATTGATCGTGATCGGCACCTTGGCTGTCACCTCGGCGCGCAGCGCGATCTCGAACTGGTCGTCGACCGGCTCCAGGTAGAAGAACTGCTTGTCCTGCACCTGGATCACCAGCTTGTGATCGCCGGCCTGCGTCTCGCCGTAGACGTTGATGATCGCGCTGACCGGCACATAGCCGTCGGGAATGTCGACCTCGGCGGCCTCCGAGCTGATCCGGGGCTGGGTGGCCGCGTTGGTGCCGGTTGTGGCGAACTGGTCGGGCCCTCGCTTGGTGACCGTCGCGATCCGGGTGGACGGCGGCGCCGACACGACGTCCTGCGCGCCGTACTGACTGGCCCACTCCAGGTAGTTGTCGGGCTCGATGTCGCGGGCCTGCAGCGGCACGAAAGTCCGCCCGTCGTCCAGGCAATAGCCGGGAGGATCGGGGCAGGTGTAGCGAACCGGCTCCAGCGGCTGGCGCGCGGCGGCGTGGCGCCAGAACGCGGCCGGCTCGGGCACCAAAAACTCCAGCAGCAGGCGTTTGCCGTAGTTGACCACCTGCGCGGTGTAGATCTTTTCCACGAAGCGGTAGATGCCGCTGATGTCGTTGGGCGATTCGTTGTTGAAGGCGTGGAGGTTGGTCTCTTCGGTTTCGCGCACCGTCTTGCGAAAGCGCCGCTCCAGCGTGCGCTTGTGAATCCGGCTCACCGCGCGCGAGGTGGTGTCGCGCGCGTAGGTCGAGGAGACGCTGGTCGATTGGGACTTGGCACTGGTGCTGGCGGCATTGACGCTGGCCGTCGCGTCCACCGTCGGGCCGTACGAGGCGGTGACGGTCAGGCCGGCCTGCTTGCTCGCGGTTTCATTGATCACCTTCTGGGTTTCGGACTGCAGCTCGAAGCGCTCGGTGGAAGCCAGGTCGCGCTCGGTCTCCTCGGTTTCCTCCGACTCCGAAAGCACGGATTCCTCCGCCGTCATCGAGGTGCGGAAGGTGCGTTCGCGCTTCTCGCCGCGCAGCACGTTCTCGATATGCGCGATCTCGCCGAGCTCGTAGCGGGCGAGCTTTTGCTCGACGATCATGAGTTCCGCAAAGCCGATGATCCGCGCCTGCCCGTGTCCGGTCGGCACGGTGGCGGACTCGTTCGCGCCGGCCACTTCCTCCAGCGGTGCCGGCGGGCAGCTTCCGGGGTGGGCAAGCACGGCGTCGGGCGTGTGGCCGGTGACGATGGGCCAGAGGAAATCCGCAGGCAGCACGTGCGCGCCGATGCGCACCATGCGCGGGCTGCGCCGGCCGGCATGCAGGTCCGACGCCATCCGGGCCAGGCGGGCCTCTATCAGCGGGACGGTGCGGGCCAAATCGACGCCGCCTGCCGTTCCCACGCCCGCCTCGCGCAGCACGGCCTGGGTGCCGCTGCTCAGCGCGCCGCGCTCCGTCGGGGTGAGCGCGAACGCGGCGGCCAGGGCTGGGCGGTCGCCACTGGAGCGTCGGGTGCGCGACGCCGGGGCTTCAGGCCGTCGCAGCATCGTGCCGACCAGTTCGGCGATGGCCCCGCGATGGGCCGCGACATCAGCCGCGTGGCGCACCAGCCGTGCATGCTGTGCTTCTCGGTCACGCCGCTGCCTCGCCAGGCGCTGCCCGCGCTGCCCCGCCACGTCGAGCGCCTGGCGCAGCGGCAGGGTGTCGGCGGGCAGCACGATCAGGACGCCCGCCAGGTCGGCCTTGCCGAATTTGCGATCCGCCGCCAGTGCGCCGATGGCGGCCGAGGCGGCGGCCAGCCCGACCAGATGGTTGCGCGTGTCCCCACTGACGGATGCATCGATCGCTGCCGCCAGCAGGCTGTCGCCCAGGCGCTGACGCAGCGTTCGCAGGTCCGCGTCGTCCTCTACCGCGGCCGGCTCGCGGTCGAAACTCTCACGCAGCGCAGCGGCGGCACCGGCCGCAAAGCCCTGGGCCGGCAGCGCCATCAGTTTCGACGCGAACACCGGCAGGCCGGAATCGATGGCGGTGCGCCCGACGATAAACTGCGGTGAGCCGACGAAGACCCTGACGATCTCGTCCAGCTTGGCGCTCGAATCGGGCTGCCGGTACTCGCGTACATTGCGCGCAAACGGCGACTGCGGATCGGCCCTGAAGATCAGCACCGGCGCGGCGCCCGCTGGCGCCGTCTGGGCCGGCCGGATGGTGACGAACCGGAACACCTCGGTGGACATGGCGCGGCTCCTTCTTCTGGCGCAAGGGCGGGCGGCACCCTGCAGGCGATTTTTTGGAAGAGGGCACCGTAGCGCGCTGTGTCGCATGCAGCAAAGACAGAGTTGTCATGCTTTTTGGAATCAATAACGCGGCTGAGCCAGCATGCCCAACGCCTTGGCCTGGCCTCATTGTTCCATTGCGAGCAACATTGCGACCCATGACGAAGGCTAGTGCGTTCTGTTGAACTGCCCCAATATATGGCGCATGAACGCCACTGACGCCCTCTCACCGGCTCCTCAGGAAAGGCGCAGGCAACGCCAGCTTGTGCACCGCACGCGCGGTCAAGGTCATGGTCCGATCACGCGGCTCATGAGTCCATCGGACCTGGGAAGATTTCTCAAGCCCTTTGTCTTCCTCGACATCTTCGACATGGACCTTCGGCGCGGCCCTGCTCACAGGATGCCGATTCATCCCCATTCAGGGATCGCCACCGTGACCGTGTTGACGCAAGGGCAGATGCGTTTTGAGGACCCGCAGGCCGGCCGCGGCACCTTGGGTTATGGCGCAGTCGAATGGATGCGCGCGGGCGGCGGTGTGTGGCATGGCCAGGAAATGTCACCGGCCGACGTGCCGCGGGTTCAGGGCTTTCAGCTTTGGCTGGCGCTGCCGCCCGAGCTCGAGGCGTCGGAGCCGCAAAGCCGGTATCTCGAAGCGTCCGCGATGCAACGCGCCGGCCCGGCCTACGTCATCGTCGGTGAGGTTGACGGGGTCCGCAGCCCCGTCCCGGCATGGGGGAGTGTCTACTACCTCCTCGTCACGCTGGCGCCCGGCCAGGCGTGGACATACCAACCGCCCGCCGGGCATACGGTGGGTTGGATGGCCCTTGCCTCTGGCGCGGTAGACGCGGGCGAGCCTTTGTCCGCAGGCGAAATGGCCGTGTTCGAGGACAGCGAGACGCCGATCGTGGTGACGAACAGCGCAGAGACCGACGCGGTATTCGTGCTGGGCTCGGCCGTTCCACATCGCCACGAGCTGCATTTGGGAAGCTACTCGGTGCACACGAGTGCGCAGGCGCTGGAGGCGGGCGAACGGCGGATTGCCGAACTGCATACGAAGCTGATCGCCGCAGGCGATCGGCGAACCGGTGCCGGGACCGTGCCGGTCTATCGCTGATCTCGCGTGATGCAGCCCGCCATGCGGGCCGGCGTCATGGCTTTGAAGTCGCCGACGCCGCTGAAGAACGGCCTGCGCTCGCGTGAGCGTGCCCTGCATTCACCCCCCCGCGCCCACACGCATTTGCCCACCGGTGCGCAAGCCGTCGTCCTACGTGCTGTGCTTGCCGGCAAACCCAGACTGACGCAACGCTAATGAACAAGTTTGAGGAACCAGCGGCAGTTCGATCCGGGGCGCTCAGAACTGTGGCTGGTTGTGTGCTTGGTAGACGCGGTTGTCTCAGGGAGAGAAACAATGAACCAAATTATTTGGCTGGTCGGTCTCGTCGTCATCGTGCTGTTCATCGCCGGCTACTTCGGTCTGCGCTGAGCCGCGTTCGCGCGGTATAAGCCCCATCCTCATGGGCGGGCCGCAGGAGCCGTCGGCCGCGTCAGCAGGCGCAGCGCGAACGGCATCGGCCATTGTCCATCGACGCCAGCTGCTGCCTCGCTGCGCAAGTCAAGCTGCGGCCAGGCGCGCGGGCCGGCCCACAGGGTGTTGTTGCCCGCGCGCGTGCACTGCGTCGGATAGCTGTCGACACCGCCGAGATCCATGAAGAGCCCGAGGTTCGGCAAGGCTTCGCGCGGGGTGCCCCACTCGTGCAGGTCAGCGGCGCCAAGCGCGCGGCATGTGGGCGACATGACGGTGTAGCGGTCATTGCCCGCGCCGTCGACAAAGAGGCCGGTGCTGTTCGCGTAGGCGACGCCCAGACTCAACTGGCCGACGGTGTAATCGTCGTCCCCGCCCTCGTCCACGAACACGCCCACTGAAAAGTCGTTGCCGGTGCCCAGCACCATCTCGTGAGTCGAGCGGTAGACGTCGTTGCCGATGCCGCGCTTGAGGAGGATTCCCGCCGCGTAGTGGGCCGATGCGCCCATCGCGTACCAGGCCGCTTCGAAGCGGTCGTTGCCGCCATCGTCCAACAGCATGCCCAGGCCTTCGTAGTAGCCGGCGCCCTGCGCGAACACCTGCGCTTCATAGCGATCGTTGCCCGCCAGGTCCAGCAACACGCCGATGCCGCCGGCGGTGGAGCGGCCGTCGAATAACAGGCCGCGCAAGCCGTAGCCCGCCCCCTGCCCCATCGACGTGTTGCGGTCCGGCAGCTGCGGTGAGGGCCGCACCAGCGGCAGCCTGTTCAGCGTGTAGCGATCGTTGCCGCCGGTGTCGACCAGCATCGCCACGCCCCGCGGGCCGCCGGTCGCCTGCGAGTAGGTTTGCGCAGTGAACTCGTCGTCGCCCCCGCCGCTGAGCAACACCGCAACGCCTGCGATCGCGTGGGCCTGCGCGCGGCTGCTCGCCACGAAGCGGTTGCTGCCGCCGCCATCGACGAGCAAGGCCGCGCCGAAGAGCGCGGAAGCCTGCGCCTGTTGGGTGCCCTCGTAGCGGTCATCGCCTTCGGTGTCCCAGAGGACGCCGAAGCCGAGCGTGGCGCTGGACGGGTCTGCGCCGGGTGCGGCCGCCCTGTACCTGTCGTTGCCGCGATGGTCCAGCAGCACGCTGATCGTGTGGGTGTCGCTCTTGGCTTCGAACGCGTAGTCGTCGTCACCGCCGACATCGAGCACCAGCAGCGGATCCTTCAGCACGTGGCGGTTGTTGCGGCCGGTGGTGTCGACCACGATCCAGCCCAAAGGCGTGTGCAGCGACCACGCCACCGAAGGCAGCGCCGCTTCATGGGTGGTGACGAAGCTTTGCAGGCGCTCGACCGCGCCAACCAGGTCGAGCATGCCAGCGAGGACGGCTTCACGCTCGACCAGCGGCAGCAGTTGCCGAAAGTCCGGTGCCTCGAACACGGTGAGCAGATCATCGAGCGCCTGCCGGCGCAGCAGCTGCGGCGTCACACCGGGGGGAAAGCGCTCGAACGCGCGTTGCAGGAACTGGTGCGACTGCGACATGGTGGCCAGCACACGCGCGAGCTCGTAGCGCAAGGGGTTGGGCAGTTGCGCGTGATCCGGCAACACCGGCACCCAGCCGGCGCCGGCTTTTGTCGAAGCCATCCAGGCCAGGCCGGCCGCCAGCGGATCCGACGCCGAGCGCAGCCGCGCTTCGGTGGTGGCCATCAGGGAATTGGCCGGACGGAGCAGCCTCGCGCCCCAGACCGCCCCTGCGAGGGTGACCAGCTCGTATGGCGATCCAGACACATCCCGCAAGAAGTCTCCCAGCACGCCGGCACGGTACGGCGCCTCCAGCGGCGCTGCCATCACCGCCCGAAACAAGGGCAGCTGCTGGTCGCGTGTCGGGGACGCGTCGAGCCCCGTCAGATCGGGCGCGCTGCGGCTGGTCGAGGCGCCCGCCTGCTGCAGGAGCTGCGGCAACGGTGCCCGTTCACGCGTTTGTGCTTGGGCAAGCCCGCCTAGGGCGAGTGCGATAAGGAGGGCGGATGCAAGTCGATGCATTGACTGCTACTTTAGCAACACGGCCTGGTCCCTGGGCAAGCGAGCACCTTACGGTGCCAGGACTTTTGGCAGAGATTCGAGCTGGTGGCTATCTTGCCGACCCGATTCTCGGACCACGGCTGAAGGCATGCTGCGAAGTTCTGTTGCAGCCCCATCAAGGCACGGCAGTCGAGATCTTCGGCACGACTGAATAAGACGCCCGGTTACTGCAACAGCAGCCTGACCGCCACCACTTCTGCCGCGTCGATCGATGAAGTAGCCGTCATCAACACCTCGATTGGCAGCAAGGCCGGGCCGTAGAACGTGGAGAACAGCTCGGCCCGCGACGCAGTCACCTGGATTTGCGTGATCGAGATGCCGCCAAGGTCCACCGTGGTGCCGTTGGTGAAGAGCGGACTGCCGTTCACGGAGAAAGACCACACGACGGGTTCACTCGCTTCCAGCACGATGGACTGCCCCACCTGGGCGACCACGTCGAGCAGCTGGCCGTGCTGCACGGGCGCATAGGTGACTGCACCGGCGAGTACACCGACCTGCAGATCGACTGGTACGGTGACGGCGATCTCTCCGCCGCCGCCGCAACCGGCCAACACAAGCGTTCCTGTCAGGCAGGAGATCAGGGCGACTCTACGCAGGCACCAGCCTGGAGTGAGGCCGGGATCAAAGGCAGTGGTTGTCATAGTGTGGCGCCTTCCGCCTGGGCCACGCGAGGAGCAGGACCATCGCTATGGGCCGGGAAAACGCCGCCTTCCACGTCCTGCGCGAACTCAGCGAGCCAGTGCCCATGCCCCGGCCCGGACGCGTAGGTCCTGGAGATGCGCAGGGAGGCGCAGGTCACGGTCACGAACATGTCCACTCCCTCCCAGGGTGCAGGCTGGCTGATCTGCTGGAACAGCAGCACGTACTTGTCGGGGTCGAGCCGCCGGCGCGCCAGGAACGCGTCGAAGACGGCCCGATCACTGGCAGGAGGAGGTGTTGGCATGGTGTCTTCCGTCGTCCGCCGGTAGGCAGCGCCGGGCAACTTTGCGCGCCTGAAGGTGAACGAAAACTGAACGACCCTTCGGCGCGCCGGGAAGATTGCGTTCAGCTGTCGTTCATCACCGTCAACCTAACCTTCGCTCACCCACTCTAGGAGCCTCTTCATGCGTTCTCTCAGCTTCATCGCCCTCACCGCCGCGCTCGCCGGAACCGTCCAGGCGCAAGACTTTACCGATCAGGCACGCGTGCGCCGCGTCGAACCCCACTATGAGACGGTGTCGGTGCCGCGCCAGCAATGCACCAGTCAATGGGTGACCGAGCCGCGCCAGGTCGCCAGCAACCGCAACTACGGCGGATTGGCCGTCGGTGGCCTGGCCGGCGCCGTGCTGGGCAGCCAGGTCGGCAAGGGCAATGGCCGGACGGCCGCCGCTGCCGTCGGTGCGGTGGTCGGCGCGCTGGCGGGCGAGCATTTCGCGAACCAGCAGCGCTGGGGAACCGGAGGCCAGATGGCGCATCAGGATGTGGACCAGCGCGAGGTCCGCAATTGCCACACGGTGCAGGAGACCCGCCAGCGCCTGGCCGGCTACCAGGTGGACTACGAGTACCAGGGACAGGTGTACAGCACCCGGACCCGCGAGCACCCGGGGCGGACGCTGCCGGTCCGGGTGTCGGTGGCGCCGCTGGAAAGTAGCTACCCCCAAGGCGCGCCCGTTGCTGCCGTGCTGAACGAGCGCGAGTACCATCGTCCGCGTGATTACTGATATGCCAATGCCTGCGATGCGCTTGAAGCGATGGATGGCCGCCGTGGTGATCACCTGCGCCTGCGGCGCCGCCTGGGCCGACTTGAGCCGGGACGAGGCGGCAGCGGTCGCCCAGCGGTTGACTGGCGGCCGGGTACTGGCGGTCGAACGGGCCGAGGCCGGCGGTCGGCCGGCGTGGCGCGCGAAGGTCCTGACCAGCGGCGGGGAGGTGCGTATCCTATTGATCGATGCGGCCAGCGGCCGCCCGATCTGACCGCGGTATGCGACTGCTCCTGGTCGAGGATGACGCTGCGCTGCGGCTACCGCTGGCCCGGCAACTCGAGGCGGACGGCTGGCAGGTCGACCAGGCCGGTGACGGCGAGGAAGGACTGTTCATCGCGCGCGAGTACCCGCTCGACGCAGCCGTGATCGACCTCGGCCTGCCCAAACTGAACGGCATGGCCGTGGTGCAGCAGCTGCGACAGGTTGGCAGCCTGCTGCCCATCCTCATCCTGACGGCTCGCGGCAGCTGGCAGGACAAGGTGACCGGGCTGGAAGCCGGTGCCGACGACTATCTGGTCAAGCCTTTCGACTATCCCGAACTGGCGGCGCGGCTCAAGGCGCTGGTCAGGCGTCGGGCCGGGGCCGCATCCAATGTCCTTGACCTCGGTCCGTTCCAGATCGACATGGCCGCCCAGCAAGTGCGCGTGGATGGCGTGCAGGCGGAGCTGACGGCATTCGAATACCGCTTGCTCGAGTACCTGATGCGCCATCGGCAGCGCGTCGTGGGCAAGCAGGAGCTCTCGGACTACCTCTATCCGCAAGGAGAGGACCGCGACAGCAACGTGCTGGAAGTGCTGGTCGGCCGATTGCGCCGGAAGCTGGATGCCGGCGGCACCCTCGCGCCGATCGAGACCGTCCGGGGCCGCGGCTACCGGTTCCATCTTCCCGGAAGCTGACATGGGGTGGGGGCGCTCGATTCGGGTCCGCTTGATCCTCGGGGCGGCGATCCTCTTGCCGGCCTTCATCGTCGCCGCCGGGCTGGCGCTACAGCGCGCCAACGCCCAGAGCATGCAGGCAGCTCACTACAGCCGGATGCAAGGCATCGTCTACCTGTTGTTGGCGCGCGCAGAGCTCGATGCGGACGGCGGCCTCGCAGTGATCGGCGAGTTCGAGGAGCCCAGGCTGTCCGTTCCCGGATCCGGGCTCTATGCGGCCATCCATGACGCGCGCGGCACCGAGGTCTGGCGTTCGCCTTCTGCACTGGGAGCCGGAGCGTCGATCGATGCTGCACGCCTGGCGCCAGGCCAGTGGAAGCTTTCGGAGCAGCCCATTGGGAATGGCCGCTACCTGACCGTGGCCTACGCCGTGCGATGGGCCGATGGCAAAGGCGGGGCCCTGTTCGTGTTGTCCGTCCAGCAGGACCGATCGCTGCTCGACCGCGAGCAGGGCGTCTTCAATCGCACGCTCTGGATCTGGCTTGTCGTCGCGGCCGTGGCGCTGTTGCTGGCGCAGCTTGCTTTTCTGCACTGGAGCCTGTCGCCCCTGCGGCGGGTGGCCCAGGAGATCCGCCGGATCGAACAGGGCCAGCAGGAGGCCGTTTCCGGCTCTTATCCGAGCGAGATCGCAGGACTGACCGGCAACCTGAACGCGCTGCTGCAGCACGAGCGCGCCCGGCAAGGCCGACACCGCGAAGCCCTCAGCTTCCTGGCCCACAGCCTCAAGACACCGCTGGCCGTGATGCGCAATGCGCTCGCCGAGCCGCAGCACCTGCCCCAGACCGTGACGGAGCAGGTCGCGCGCATGGACAACATCGTGCAGTACCAGCTGGCCCGTGCGATGGCGGGCCGCTCGGGTCCTTTGGCGCCGCCCCTGCCGATCGCGCCGGTGCTGGGGCGCATCAAAGACGCGTTGGCGAAAGTCCACGCCGCTCGAAACCTGACCTTCGAGCTGGACTGCGAGCCGGACCTGCACTGGCGCATCAGCGAGGACGAGCTGTTCGAAATGATGGGCAATGTGATGGAGAACGCGGCCAAGTGGGCCCATTCGCAGGTCAACGTTTCCGCGCGCCTGGGCGAAGGAGGACGGCTGCTGCTGCGCGTGGACGACGATGGCCCGGGCTTTCGCGGCGGCGATGCGCTCCTTCAACTGCATGTGCGGGGTGACGAGCGCGTCCCGGGGCACGGCGTCGGGCTGGCGGTGGTGCACGAACTGGTGTCCGATTTTCGCGGACATCTGGGCCTGACCCGTTCACCGCAGGGAGGCGCCCGGGTCGACATTGAACTTCCAGCCAGCTAGCTCGGCCCGCAGTTGCAGCCCGACCCAGGGCTACCGCCGATCAGCTGGCGTTGATACCGACGTCCCCGGCATGTCCAAGGGCTCGCTTTGCGAGATCCACTTGCTCGCGAACCGCGCGACGCTCTGCCTCAGACAACGTACGGCGCAGCGTACGCCGGGCGTCCATCAGCTGCTTGACCAGCGCGTCCCGCACGTCCGCAGGTCGCTGCGGGTTCAAGGCGGCTTCTGGTCCGATGTGCGGAACTCGAGTCCTCACGCACCGGCATTCACAAACCGAGGATCAGGGTTGACCCGGATGCTGGCGCATCAGCGCTGGCCTATCGTGCAGTTGCCTTTTTCAGGAGAACCCCATGCGCACCCTGCTCGTCGCACTCAGCTTGGCTTTCAGTGGCGCCGCCTTCGCCCACAACTGCCCGAACGAGATGAAGGCCATCGATGCCAAGCTGGGCACCAAGCCCCAGCTGTCCAAAGCAAACGCCGACAAGGTCGCCAAGCTGCGCGCCGACGGCGAAGTCCACCACAAGGCCGGCAAGCACACCGAGTCCATGGCGGCGTTAGGCGAGGCCAAGAAGCTGCTGGGTATCTGAGACGCGAGTGTCCCGGCTCTCTGCTTCGGGTCGGGCCAGCGTTCTGCTGTGCGCCAGTGTTGGCCTTGCTGCAACCGTGCTGCAAGCGTCGGCTGCCACCCCATCCGCCGACACGCCCAGGCTGACCCGCACCGTCGTCATGACGGGCTTGCAGAACCCTTGGGACATCGCCTTCACGCCCGACGGCGTGATGCTGTTCACTGAGAAGTGCCGCGGCTTATCGGCACGCCTTGCCGACGGAAAAACCGTGCGGCTGTTCGGCACCAGCGGCTCGGCGGTGGTGGCGCCGGATCTGTTCTGCCAGGGCCAGAGTGGCGTGCACGGCGTTGCGGTCGATCCGGATTTCGGCAAGGGAGCACGCGAGATCTATGTCTACATGACGTCCAGCTTGCGCACACCGGCCACCAACCGGGTCGTTCGCCTGACCCTCAACGCCAACGCCACGAGCGTGAGCAAGCGCACCGACATCATCGAAGACATCGCCTACAAGCATGCGGCCAATGGGGCCGGATCCGCCGGCGCCCATAGCGGTGGGCGAATCCGTTTCGGCCCGGATGGACACCTGTACGTCACCACCGGGGACAACCACAACGCGACGCTGCCTCAAGACCTAAAGCGACTCGGAGGCAAGGTGTTGCGCGTGAACCGCGACGGCGCCGCGGCGCCAGGCAACAACACGCCGGCCGGAGGCGATCCACGCGTCTTCACTTACGGCCACCGCAACGTGCAGGGCATCACCTTCAGGCCGGCGGGCCAGCCCAACGCCGGCCAGCCGTTCACCGCTGAGCACGGCCCCAACCACAGCGACGAAGTCACTGCGCTCGTGGCCGGTGGAAATGCGGGATGGGATCCACAGAATCGCCCGGGCCTGCGTTGCCCCGACGACTATTGCGGTTACGCGGGCGACCCCACCACGATGCCGATGACCGATACCCAGCGCTTCCCCAAGGCGATGCCCCCAAGCTGGGTCTACAACGGCAGCGGCCGCGGGATGGATTCGGCGCTGTTTCTCGACGGAAAACAATGGAAGGGATGGAACGGCCGCTTGCTGGTGAGCCTGATGCGCGGGCAACGAATCGCGGTACTTCAACTGGACACGCGCGGCATGGCGGTTGGCGATGCAAGCGCCGACTTGCCTTCGACGCGAACCCGCACGCTGGTGCAAGCCCCGGACGGGAACCTCTATACCGCCAACGACGACGGAGAGATCTGGCGCGTCGTTCCGAACTGAGCCCATGCGGTGGGATCATCGGCTAACGGCCTTGCTTGGGGCCGAAGACAATCACCACGCCATCGTCCACGACGCGAAAGCTCTCCGGCTCGAAACCCATGGTGTCCGCCAGGACAAGGTCGCGAGGAACGAACTTGTGCAGCACGAACTCGCCCACCGCCTCGCGCATCACTGGGTACAGTGACCGTTGCAACTGTTGAAGGGTCGCAGCCGGCAGCCCGGGCCACCGCAAGGCCAGGATCTCCGGATGGCGGGCCCGTACGGTCTGATCGGATGCCTCGTATCGCAATGCGAACACAAGGTCGATCTCGCCGGGTGGCATCGGCTGCATCTGCATACCGCCGACCTGCACGACCAGTCCGGCGCCCAGCTTGTCGCGCGCCGACAGCAGCAGCAGGCGCGGCGCGCTGACCTCCACTTCCAGAAGACTTCCGAGCATGAACCGGACCGGAAACCGGCCGGAAAGCGCCTCGTGCAGTTGCGCAGCACCGATCTTGTGGCGCGGCCTTGGAGCACCCTCCTGGGCCAGCAGGGACGCGGCTGGCCAGCATGCGAGGGCGGACAAAATCAGGCGTCGATCCATCGGTGCTGTTCCTATGCTCAAGCTTTCTATGCCTTTTCAGGATGAGCCGCCGCGGGGGTTCCTGGAGGCCAGTTGGCTCAAGTCAGGTCACCGCGGTGACCTGACTGGCGAGTTGCCGGTAGGAGTTTGCCTTCAGTGCGCCTGTTCGCGCAGGCGCTCCATCAGCCACTCTCGAAACAGACCCATCTTCGGCAGCCGCAATTTTGAGCTGAGGTAGCTGAGGCTGTGGCCGCTCACGCGTCCTCCTTTGGGGCCCAGTGGCATGACCAGCCGGCCAGCCTCCAGCTCGCGCTGGACGAGGATGCGGCTCTCCAGGCAGACACCGCGTCCATCAACCGCAGCACTGATCGCCATGAAGGAACGGTCGAAGCGCGCGCCCCGGTCCAGGTTCAGGGCCACGCCCGGGTGATCGCGCTGCCAGTCGCGCCAGGGGTAGAGATTGACCTCGGAGTGGATCAGCGTGTGGTGGGCCAGGTCGGACGGGCGTCGGATTGGGTACGGCCCCCGCATCAAATCGGGAGAGCACAGGACGACGATGCTTTCCTCGGGGAATGCTTCGGTGGTGATGCCGTGCTGGCGCAGCGTAGGGCCATAGCGTATGCAGAAGTCGGCCTCGCCCGCGGCCAGATCTACAGTGTCCACGCTGGCATTGAGGCGCACGTCTATGTCCGAGACCAGTTCCTCGAATTGCGCCAGCCGCGGCATCAGCCACTGCGCCGCGAAACTGGGCACGGAGTGGATGGTGAGGAGGTCGCTCTTGCTGGTGCGCGAGGCGTCGCGAGTGGCCGCCTCGATGGTGCCGAAGGCGTCGCCAATGCTTGCGGCGTACCGCTTGCCCGCATCGGTCAGGTGTACGGTGCGGTGGGCTCGGTGGAACAGGGTCACGCCCAGTACCTGCTCCAGATCCTGGATGCGGTGGCTGATCGCAGATGGCGTGATGCACAACTCGTCGGCGGCCTTGCGGAAGGAGTTCAGGCGCGAGGCGGCCTCGAAGGCCTGGAGCGAACGAAGCGGGGGAAGATGGCGCATGGCGATCGATGAATACAGATCATCTTATCGCCTTCATTATTCAATTTACCGAATGTTCCATCCTGCCTAGAGTCCGTCTCTATCACAAGGAGCGAGGCAGGGGCCAGCCCCTGCTTGAGGAGACGAACGCAATGCGGACGCATGGAGCGGGCCCCGGGCCCTGAGGAACGGCGGCGTGGTGGATACCTTTGACTACGTCATCGTGGGCGCGGGTACGGCCGGCTCGGTCCTGGCGCGGCGCCTCACCGAAACCGGCGACGCCACCGTGTGCGTACTCGAAGCCGGCCCTCCGGACCGCCACCCCTTCCTGCACCTGCCGGCCGGCTTCATCAAGGTGGTCTTCGACCCTCGTTACAGCTGGCGCTTTCAATCGGAGCCGGGCGAAGCCATCGGCGGCCGCCAGATCACCCTGCCCCAGGGCAGGACGATGGGCGGCTCCAGCTCGATCAACGGCATGATCTTCAACCGCGGGCAGCGGGCCGACTTCGACGACTGGGCCCGCGCAGGCAACTCCGGCTGGGGCTACCTGGACGTGCTGCCCTACTTCCGGCGTAGCGAGCGGCGCATCGGCGCGATGGACTCGCGCTTCCGCGGGGATGCAGGCCCCGTGCCCGTGACCAGCACCGATTTGCACCATCCCTTGTGCGAAGCCTTCATGGACGGCGCTGTCCAGGCCGGCATCCCGCGCAATCCGGACTTCAACGGGCAAACCCAGGAAGGGGTGGGCTACATGCAACGCACCATCCACCGCGGGTGGCGGCAAAGCGCGGCCCGCACTTACCTGCGCCCTGCTCTACGCACAGGCCATGTGGACATGCGCACGCGGGCGCATGTCCTGCGCATCGAGATCGAGGAAGGGCGCGCCGTTGGCGTGCGCTACGCCCGTGAGGGCCGAGGCGAACCGGTGTCGGTGCGCGCGCGTCACGAGGTCATCGTCTGCGCCGGAGCCATCAACTCACCGCGACTGCTGCAACTGTCTGGTATTGGCCCGGCGTCACTTCTCCACTCGCTGGGCATTGCCGTCCATCAGGACCTGCCTGTGGGCGAGAGCCTCAAGGATCATTATTCAGTGAGGGTGGTGGCGCGGGTGCGCCAGTGCCTCACCCTCAACGAGATGACCCGCGGGCCGCGCCTGGCCTGGCAGGTGGCGCTCTGGCTTGCTGGCAAGCCCAGCGCCCTGGCCCTGAGCCCCGCGCTGGTGCACTGGTTCTGGAAATCCGATCCGACGCTGACCCATGCGGACTTGCAGGGGATCTTCACCCCGGCCAGTTACAAAGAAGGCTTCATGGGGATGCTCGATGACTTTCCGGGCATCACCGCCGGCGTCAACCAGCACCGTCCCCTGAGCGTCGGCCGGGTGCAGCTGCGGTCGCCCGACCCGGGCGTGGCGCCGGCGATCCAGCCCAATTACCTGAGCCACCCGCATGACCAGCAGGTGCTGGTCGCCGGCATCCGGCTGGCGCGTCGCCTGTTGCGCACGCCCGCACTGGCACCCTACTTCGAGGCCGAGCACTTCCCAGGGCCCGCGGCGGTGTCGGACGAGGACCTGCTGGCCTTCGCGCGCCGCTACGGCACGACTTCCTATCACCTTGTAGGCAGCTGCCGCATGGGCCCCGATGGCGATGCCGGCGCGGTGGTCGACGGGCAGCTTCGCGTGCGCGGCGTCGATGCCCTGCGGGTGGTCGATGCCTCCGTCATGCCGGATATCCCTTCAGCCAACACGCTGGCCGCCACGCTGATGGTGGCCGAGAAGGCGGCCGACATGATCCGCCAGCGCGTGCCGCTGACCGCCATGGAAGGAGTGCACTGAAATGGGCTTGCCCGGTGCACAAGACAAGGACAAACGAAGAGGTCAAGGGCGCGGCCCTGGGCCCTGGCGCGTCATTGCTGAGTCTGCCTTGGGCATTACCGGCTTCGTGCTGGCCTGGGGCCTGGCCAGCGCTACGATCTCCAACGCGACGCTGCTACCCGCGCCGGCCAAGGTGTATGCAGCGCTGATCGAAATGGTGCGCACCGACATCGCCGTCGACATCGCGGTCAGCCTGGCCCACCTGGGCACTGGCTATGCGATCGGAATCACCCTGGGCCTGCTGATGGCCATCCTCGCAGTGCGCTTTGCGGCTGCCGGCACCGTGATCGAGCCGATGGTCGAAGTGCTGCGGCCCATCAGCGCCATCGCCTGGATACCGATCGCCATTCTGATGTTTGGCGTGAGCGACGCAGTGCCGGTCTTCCTGATCGCATATGCGGCCGCATTTCCCATCTTTATCAATACGCTGGATGGCATCCGTCGCCTGGACGCTGCGCTGCTCGACGCGGCCCGCTCGCTGGGCGCTTCACCCAACTTCGTGACGCTTCGTGTGGTGCTCCCTGGGGCGCTGCCATATGCAATGACCGGCGCCCGCCTTTCCCTCGGTCTGGCCTGGATGGCCATGGTCGCCGGCGAGCTGGTGGGCGCAGACGCCGGCCTGGGTTGGCGAATCATGTGGTACCAGGAGTTCTTCGCCATGGACAAGGTCATGGCGATCATCCTTGTCATAGGCGTACTGGGCTTCCTTGCCGACGTCGGATTGCGCGGGCTACAACGCGCCCTGCTTCACTGGAACCCGGTCGAGCCATGACGCGCAAGCCCTCACGACTGCTGCTTCCGGCCGTCATCGTCTCGCTGCTCTTGGTGTGGGAGCTGGCCATGCGGCTGACAGGCGCCATACGCCTGTGGCCCTACCCCTCGGGCGTCGCCCTAGCCGGCCTGCACCTGCTGCGCGAGGGCACGCTGCTGACCGCACTGGGCGGCAGCCTGCACCGGGTGCTTGTCGGCTTCGGCATCGGCGCGCTCATCGGCATACCTCTGGGTATTGCGATGGGCGTGCTGCCGGCCTTCAACCGAGCGTTGCGGCCGGTGTCCGAGTCGTTGCGATCCATTGCCCCCATCGCCTGGATTCCACTGGCCATTCTGTGGCTTGGGGTCAAGGGAGAGGCTGCCCTCTTTGTGGTGGCTTATTCGGCGGTCTTCCCCTTCATCGTTAACGCAGCACAAGCCGCACGCATGGTCGATGCCAACCACCTGCGCGCGGCCCGTTCACTGGGCGCTGGCCCCGGCCTGGTACTGCGCTCGGTGGTGGTCCCCAGCGCGTTGCCCCAGGTCTTCACCGCGGCCCGAATCGCCATCGCCATCGCCTGGAGTTCGATCATCGCCGCCGAGCTGGCGGTGGGCATCAAGGTCGCCGGCGGCGGCCGCAGCGTCGCCGGGCTGGGCCAGCTGATGGTGGAGACCCTCTATGTGCGCCGTGACGTGAACACGCTGGTGTTCGGGATGGTGGTGGTCGGGCTGGTCAGCTTTCTGATCGACGCGGGGCTGCGCCGCCTGAGGGATTGGGTTTTACCGTGGACACAACGATGAACAAGGACATCCTCGAGCTGCGTGGCTTGGGAAAACGCTACGTCTCTGCCCGGACCGGCGAGACGGTAGAAGCCCTGGCGGGCGTGGATTTGAAGGTGCGCCAGGGCGAGTTCCTGGCCATCGTCGGGCCATCCGGCTGCGGCAAGTCCACTATGCTGGGACTGATCGCCGGCTTCGCGCAGCCGACGGACGGCCACGTGCTGTTCAAGGGCCTGCCTGTCGCCGGTGCCGCACCGGAGCGCGGGGTGATATTCCAAGACTATGCGCTGTTTCCCTGGCGCACCGTCATGGGCAACGTCGAGTTCGGGCCGCTGGCGCGGGGCGTGCCGGCGGCGCAGCGCCAGCGGCGATCACGCGAGCTGATCAAACTGGTAGGGCTTGAGGGCTTCGAGCACCGCTACCCGCATGAACTGTCCGGTGGCATGCGCCAGCGCTGCGCGCTGGCTCGCATGCTCGCCAACGAGCCCGAGCTTTGGCTGATGGACGAACCCCTGGCCGCAGTCGACCAGCAAACCCGCACCATCCTCCAGGACGAACTGCTGCGGCTGTGGGGTGATGGCGCAGGAGTAGCCGATCGAACCAAGCCCACGGTGATCCTGGTCACGCACGCGATCGACGAGGCCGTGTTCCTGGCCGACCGGATCGTGGTGCTGGCGCGCCGCCCTGGCCGCATCAAGGCCATCGTGGATTCACCGCTGCCCCGCCCACGGGCAGAAGTACGCACGTCCCCGGAGTTCGCTGCCCTGTGCGCGCGAGTCTGGGAACTGATTCGCGACGAGGCCGTCCAGGCCATCGCGGAAGAAACCGGCTGACCCGACCAGCCGCCGGCTTCCCGTGACCCCATCCCCAACGAAGAAGGAGACAAGCATGACTTTTGGAATCCAGAGGCGCCAGCTGGCGCTGGCGGCGACGGCAGCCAGCCTCGCACCACTGTTTCGCCTCAGTCCCGCGTTCGCACAGGCCTTCCAGCTGAAGGTGGGCACCGCTCTGACGCAGGAAGGTGGCGCGGTCGTATTGCGCATGCAGGAGCAAAAGCTGCTGGAGGCCGCAGCCCAAGAGCTGGGCCTGGGTGGCGCCGCAGCCGAATACCTGGGCTTCACCGTGCTGCTGCGGATGCTGCAGGGCCTAGCCGCAGGCCAGCTGCAGGTCGGCATGCTCGGAAGCACGCCCCTGATCCGCAGTCTCTCCACCGACGACGCGGCGGTGCCCATCGCCATCGCCGGTGGAGGCAACCGCTTCCCGGTCCAGGTGCCCAAGGGTTCCCCAATCAAGAAACTGGACGACCTGCGTGGCAAGACCGTGCTGACCATCGTCGGCTCAGACATTCACCTGATGTTCTCCCGAATGCTGGAGGCGCATTTCGGCATCAAGGATCCCAAGGAAGTGGGCATCACGCTTCGGGGCATCAATGCGCTGACCGAGCTGTCTCGCGCCCAGCCTGGCATCGACGCTATCGTGAGCATGGAGCCTATCTCCGGCGCTGCGGAAAAGTCGGGCGAGCTGGTTACCTTGGTGCGCAACGATGGCGTCACTGGCCCTGCTTATGAGGGCCCCGAAGGGCGAGGGGCTGGCCACAAGGTAGCGACTTTCGCCAAGACCCCTTTCGCCCCCGAGGCCTACTACCCGCACCGAGTGTGGTGGGTGGTGCGCCAGGACTTCCTCAAGTCCAACCCGAAGGCGGTTCAGGCTTTCCTGATGGCCAATGCCCGCGCTGTGGAGGCGCTGTCGGCGATGCCGCTCAAGCAGTTCGTCACGAGCTATGGCAAGGAGTTTCCGGGCACCGAGGAAACCCAGATCGAACACCTCGAGCACATGCTCTGGCGCGGCCGAGGCTGGCCCTGGATCACTGAGTGGGACGTCGGCACCCTGGCCGGGCTGTCGCAGACCAAGGCCCTGTTCCCCACGCCCCTGGAGCCCGACAAGATCCGAAAGATCATCGCCCTGGGCGCCGATGTGAATCGCTCCGCCTGGCAGGCATTGGGTTCCAAGCCCGCGCGCGCCGCTTTCGACCAGAAGCAGCCAAACGACCAGCGTGGCCGCCCGGTCTGGGAAATCGACGCATGGAAGCGCTGAGCGAGGCCCTGTGCTGCAAGCCCTAAGTCCACAGCGCCTGTTCTCACTAGAGGGGCGGGTAGCCCTCGTCACAGGCGCGGCAGGGGCCATCGGCTCATGCCTGGCCCGGGGATTTGCAGCAGCCGGTGCGCGCCTGGTGCTGGCCGACCGCGACCCTGCGGTGCAGGACCAGGCCCAGGCCTTGCGAGAGGTCGGTGCCCAGGCCTGTGCGCTCGAGTTCGATCTCACGGATGCTGCCGCCGTCGGGGCCGCGATGGCCGATGCGCTGGCGCGCTTCGGCCGCATCGACATCGCGGTCAACAACGCTGCGGCCATCGTGCGCAAGCCCTTCCTCGAGCTGACCGACGAGGATTGGCAGATGGTGATGGACACCGACCTCACCGCCTGCTTTCGCATCGCGCAGCACGCCGCTCGCGCGATGGCGGCCCAGGGCTGGGGCCGCATCATCAACCTCAGCTCCATCATGAACCAGGTGGCGCGGCCCGGGCTGGCTGCCTACGTCACCGCCAAGGGCGGCCTGGTGGCCATGACCCGGGCTCTGGCCACCGACCTAGCGGGCACCGGCGTCACCGTCAACGCGCTGACCCCCGGCTACACCGTGACCCCCTTCAGCATGGCCCACCAGAAAGATTTCCATGACTTCGTCGCCGACTGGACGCCTGCGCGCCGCTGGGCGCAGCCCGAGGACCTGTGCGGGCCGGCGCTGATGCTCGCTTCTGATGCAGGCGCCTATGTGAACGGCACGGTGCTTTACGTGGACGGCGGCTTCCTGGCCACCACCCGCTAGCTGGTCCTGCGCGAGAAAGCCGACGCCCCATGCCCCGCCTTCCCTCGCCGCTGGAAATCCTCTACGGCACCGATGAGCCCATCGCCGGTACGCTGAGCCTGCGCGCCGGTCCGCTGCACTTGCAGTTGCAACAGGGCCGCCTGTGGGATTTGCGGGTGGGCGGCACCGAGGTCTGGCACGGCATGGCCTTCGTTTACCGGGACGCCGAATGGGGAACCCCCGAGCCGGTGATCGAGGCTGTGGAGTCGACGGTGTCGACCCATGCCTTCCGCGTGAGTTGCGCGGGCCATTTCCCAGCGACGCCACTACCCTTGCCGTTTCACCTCGAGATCGAGGGACGCGAGGACGGCTTCATCCGTTTCGCAGCGGAGGCTGTGCCTCTGGCCGATATCCAGACCAACCGCCTCGGCCTGTGCCTGCTGCACCCCATGTCGGTAGCAGGCGCACGGGTTGCGATCGAGCACGTCGACGGGCGCCAGAGCCTGTCGACCTTCCCACGGCTGGTGCCGCCCTGGCCGCCTTTCATGCTGATCCGGGCCGTACGCCATGAATACGCCCCCAACCACTGGGCCCGGTGCGAGTTCGAGGGCGACCTCTTCGAGCTCGAGGACCAGCGAAACAACGCAGATGCGTCCTTCAAGACCTACAGCCGCTCCAATCTGATGCCGCGTCCCTACTGGCTGCGGGCGGGCGTGCCGGTCAGGCAAAGCGCCGAGCTATGGGTGGAGGGACGCAGCTCCACTCCATCGTTGGCCGGACCCGCGCCCGTGCGCATCACGCTGGGACAAGAGGTTCGCCAGAAACCGGCCATCGGCATCGAGGTGCTGCCGGACGGCCTGCGGGTGGATTCCGCGGTGCGGGCCGCCCTCGCATCCTTGCGGCCGGCGCACCTGCACCTGGCTGTCGACCGGCACTGCACCGCGCTCGACTGGCGCAGCCTGGCCGATCTGATTGCAGCCTCGGGCGCGCGCCTGCGGCTGGACCTTCGGCTCGACGGGCCGCGTGGCGCGGCGGCCGCCGCCGCGGAGTTGGCCGGGGTGCTGCAGGCAGCCGGAATCGAGCCGGAGAGCATCGCCGTCTTTCCCAGCGAGACCGCCTGCCTGGCCGCGGTGCGACAGACCTTCCCCCATTCCAGCGTGGGCGGCGGGACCCCGGACTTTTTCGTGCAGTTGCACCGGGCGGAGCGCCTGGGTCCGATGGATTTCCTGTCCTTCACCACCTCGCCCATCGTCCACGGCACGCGTGAGAGCGAGATGATGGCCGGCCTGCAAAGCCTGCCGTCCCTGGTTGAGACGCTGCGGGGGCGCTATCCCATCCCGATGCGCATCGGCCCTAGCACCCTGGGGGCGCGCAACAGCCCCCTGGGAGCGCAACCCGCCAGTGATGGCAGCCGGCGCATCACGCTAGCTCAGATGGATCCCCGCTGTCGGGGCCTGTTCGGCGCGGCCTGGTGCCTTGGCTATGTGGAACAGTTCCAGCGCGCCGGGGTGCAGTCCCTGACCCTTCTGAGTCTCACCGGTCACTCGGCCCTGGTCGAGCCGCAGCCTGCCGGCGACCTCATTCGCCATCCGCCGTACCACCTGCTGACCCGCCTGTGCGCCCCGGGTCGCCTGCGGGAGGTGAGGGTAAATGCGCCCGGGCGCATTGCCGCCTTGGCCCTGGAACGGGGCGAGCACACCGAGCTGCTGTTGGCCAACCTCACCGGAGAACCGATGGACATCGAACTGGAGGTTGGTCCCCGCATCCGCAGCGTCTCCAGGCTTGACCTGGAAACCTGGCCCGGTGTGCGCAGCGCGCCGGACCCCTGGGAGGCGTTGCGCCAACAGGCGCGCTCAGCCAGCCACCGCATCGGCGCCTACGGCCTATTTTCATGCCTGCTCGAAGAGCCGGCGCCCGAAGGACCGATTGTTTGATTGGAGAAGTTCAAATGCTCTTGAAGGACAAAGTGGCAGTGGTCACCGGGGGCGCCGGGCCCAATGGTTTGGGCTATGCGACCGCACGCATGATGGCGGCGGAGGGGGCGCGCGTTGCGGTCCTTGACTTGGTGGGAGCCGACCCCGTCGCCGCCGCCGCGGGCCTGGGCGCCGGTCATCTCGGCATCGTGGCCGACGTCACCGACAAAGTAGCCTGCGACACGGCCATCGGCCAGGTCCTGGCTGCCTGCGGCCGCATCGACATCCTTGTGAACAACGCAGGCATCACGCAGGGCATCGGCACGCTCGACATCACCGGCGCGGACTACGACCGCATCCTCGACGTGAGCCTGCGCGGCAGCCTGTACATGTCGCAGGCGGTGCTGCCGGCCATGGTGCGCCAGGGCGCCGGCTCCATTGTCTGCATCTCATCGGTGTCGGCTCAGCGCGGCGGTGGCATCCTGGGCGGCCCGCACTATTCGGCTGCCAAGGCAGGTGTACTGGGTCTGGCACGCGCGATGGCACGTGAGTTCGGGCCGCAGGGCGTGCGCGTCAACTGCGTCACGCCCGGCCTGATCGCGACGGACATCATCAAGGGCAAGCTCTCCGAGGAGAAGAAGGCCGACATCGCCGAGACCATCCCGCTGTGCCGACTTGGTCGCGCCGACGACGTGGCCGGCGTCTGCGTCTTCCTGGCCAGTGACCTGTCGCAGTACGTCACCGGTGCCACGCTGGACGTCAACGGCGGCATGTTGATTCATTGAGGCCTCGGCGGCGCAGCGCCACCTGAAAGAAGCACCTTCATGACCATTGATTCCCCCACGCTGGCCCGCCTTGCGGCCTGCGCCTACCGCATCCGCCGCTACGCGCTGCGCATGGGCGAGGTACAGGGCCAGGGCTACATCGGCCAGGCCCTTGGCTATGCCGACGTCCTGGCGGTGGCCTACGGCCATGCACTGCGCCTGAGGCCCGCCGAGCCGGAATGGGAAGGGCGCGACCGCTTCCTGCTCTCGCACGGGCACTACGCCATCGCCTTGTACGCCGCCCTGGTCGAGGCCGGGATCATTCCCGAGGCTGAGATGGAGACCTATGGCAGTGACGACAGCCGCCTGCCCATGTCCGGCATGGCCTCCTATACACCGGGCATGGAGATCTCTGGCGGCTCACTGGGACAGGGCCTGCCCATCGCCGTCGGCATGGCGCTGGCGCTGCGTCTCAAGGGCAACCCGGGCTTCGTATACAACTCCATGTCCGATGGCGAGCTGGACGAAGGCTCGACTTGGGAGGCGGCGATGGCTGCCTCCCACCATCGCCTGGCCAACCTGATCTGTCTGGTGGACATCAACAGCCAGCAGGCCGACGGCCCCTCGCGCGAGGTGCTGGGGTTCGAGCCGCTGGCGGACAAGTGGGCATCCTTCGGCTGGCATGTGCAGCGCATCGACGGTAACGACCTGCCCGAGGTGCTGCACGCCTTCGACACGGCGCGCCATCTGGCCGACGAGTGCCCAAGGGTGATCCTGTGCGACACCCTTATGGGCAAGGGCGTTCCTTTCCTGGAGCAACGCGAGAAAAACCATTTCATCCGAGTCGATCCGCCCGAGTGGAAGCAGGCCCTTGACGTGCTGGACGCCGCATGGGCGAAGGAGAGCGCACGATGAACACGCCTAAGGAGGCCCGGCCTCGGCTGACCACCTCCGCCATGATCGCTTCGATCGCCGCCGAGGGGCAGCGGGTGACCGCTGCCCCGTTCGGCAAGGCCCTCGCGGCCCTGGCGGAACGCCGGCCCGACATCGTCGGTCTGACCGCCGACCTGGCCAAGTACACCGACCTGCACCTTTTCGCACAGGCCTACCCGGCGCGTTTCTTCCAAATGGGGATGGCCGAGCAACTTCTCATGGCAGCCGCCGGCGGCATGGCCAAGGAGGGCTACACACCCTTCGCCACCACGTATGCGGTTTTCGCCACCCGCCGCGCGTATGATTTCATCCACCAGGTCATCGCCGAGGAAAATCTGAACGTGAAGATGTGCTGCGCCCTGCCTGGCCTGACTACAGGCTACGGGCCCAGCCACCAGGCCACCGAGGACCTGGCCCTGATGCGCGGGATCCCGGGACTGACCATCGTCGATCCCTGCGACGCGCTGGACATCGAGCAGGCCGTACCCCAGGTCGCGGACCACCCCGGCCCCGTCTACATGCGCTTGCTTCGCGGTAGCGTTCCCCGTGTGCTGGACGACTACGACTACCGTTTTGAACTGGGCAAGGCCAAGCTGCTGAGGGACGGTGCAGACGTCCTGGTTATCTCCAGCGGCCTGATGACGATGCGTGCCCTGGAGGTGGCCCAGGATCTGGTCGATGACCGCATTGGCGTAGCGGTACTGCACTGCCCCACCATCAAGCCGCTGGACGAGGATGCCATCGTGCAGGCCGTGGCCAGCCGCCCACGCCTGGTGGTGGTGGCCGAGAACCATTCCGTGGTCGGCGGCTTGGGCGAGAGCCTGGCCAGCCTCCTTGCCCGGCGCGACGTCCGGCCCGCCCGGCTGCGACTGGCAGGCTTGCCCGACGCCTTCCTCGACGCCGGCGCGCTCCCCACCCTGCATGATCGCTATGGCATAAGCCGCGAGGCACTGGCCCAGCGCATCAGGGACTGGCACGATTGACACATTGAATGCGACCGGCCGATCGGCGCCACACCAGACCGACAATCCGGAGAGTCACCTCATGATCACCCGCAGAACCCTCTTCGCTTCCGTCGGTGCCGCTGCCCTGGCGGTCAGCCCCACCGTGGTCGCGCAGGATTTCCCCAGCCGGCCGATCCGTCTTGTCGTGCCATTTCCGCCGGGCGGCGCGCTCGATGCGTATGTGCGCGCCGTGCAAGAGGATCTGGGCAAGGCGCTGGGGCAGCCGGTCATTGCCGAAAACCTGGCTGGCGCGGGCGGCGCCATCGGCGCGCAGGCGGTGGCCCGCGCCCGGCCCGACGGGTACACGCTCATGGCCGGCACCATCCAGACGCTGTCCATGAATGCGGCGGTACGCAGCAACCTGGGCTATGACCCGATCAAGGATTTCGTGCCGGTAGTGCAGACGGTGATGGTCAATTACATTCTCGTAGTGCATCCGGGTCTGCCGGTCAAGACGTTGCCCGATCTCATTGCCTATGCCAAGGCTAACCCGGGCAAGGTCAGCTACGCGACCTCGGGCACGGGCAGCCCCCAGCACATGGCTGTGGCCCTGCTACAGGCCAAGACCGAAATCGATCTGTTGCATGTCCCCTATAAAGGCATCGGTGCCGTGCTCAATGACCTGCTGGCCGGACAGGTGCTCATGACGATCGCCGACCAGGCCTCGCTACTTCCCCATGTCAAGGCGGGCAAGCTGCGCGCGATCGCGGGTGCCAGCCGCCGGCGGATCGCCGACCTGCCCGAGCTGCCGACCATTGCCGAGACTGCCGGCCTGTCCGACTACGAGGCGGTGGCCTGGCAGGGCCTGGCCGCGCCGGCAAGCACACCGTTGGCTGTTGTCCAACGGCTCAACGAGGCCGTCAACCGGGTGCAGACGGCACCAGCCATGAGCGAGCGTCTGCGCAAGATGGGGTTCGAGCTGGTGGGCGGCAGCGCCGACGCCTTCCGCCAATACATTGCGGCCGACTTGGCCAAATGGAAGAAGGTCGCCCGCGACAATTCGATCACCGTCACCGACTGACGAAGAACAATGAACGACGACACCACGGACAAGACGCGGTTGGGCCGCACCATCGACGAGTGCCAGCTGCCCGACCCGCCTGCCGAAACTCCCCGGCGGCGCCGGCCCAATGTGCTGATGTGGGTGATGGACGATGTGGGCTACGGCCACCTCAGTCCCTACGGTGGGATGGTCGACATGCCCGTCCTGGAGGGACTGGCCGGGCGTGGCATGACTTTTTCCAATGCCCATGTCACACCCCTGTGCTCGCCCACGCGTGCCTGCCTGCTCACCGGGCGCAACCACCACAGCAACCACATGGCGGCGATTCCGCGCTGGACCAGCGGCATCGCCCAGCATGACGCTAACATTCCGCGGGCCAACGGCTTTCTCTCCGAGATGCTGGTCCAGGCGGACTACGCCACGATGTGCGTGGGCAAGTGGCACCTCACCCCGATCGCTGCCCTGAATGTGGCCTCATCGCGTGAGGGCTGGCCGCTGGGGCGCGGCTTTGAACGCTTCTACGGCTTCCTGGCCGGCCAGACCAGCCAGTTCGACCCGCACCTGGTGGTGGACAACGGGCCACTTTACCCGCCGCGTACCTCCAGCGACGACTACCACCTCTCCGAGGACCTGGTCGATGTCGGCATCCGCTACATCCGCGAGCTGCGCTCGGGCGACCCCGACAAGCCGTTCTTCATGTACCTGTCCTTTGGCGCCAGCCACGCCCCCCACCATGCCCCGCGCGAGTGGATCGACCGCTTCCGCGGCCGCTTCGACATGGGTTGGGACGCCTACCGCCGCCAGGTGCACCAGCGGCAGAAGGAAATGGGCCTCATCCCCGCGGACGCGCCGCTGCCCGAGCGCGACCCGGACGTGCCGGCCTGGGATTCCTTCAACCCCGAGCAGCAGAAAGTCGCTGCCCGGATGATGGAGGCCTTCGCGGGCATGACCGCCCACATGGACCACCAGGTCGGCCGCCTGCTCAAGGTCCTTGGGGAGATGGGCGAGCTGGACGACACCCTGGTGATCGCGCTGAGCGACAACGGCGCCAGCTCTGAGGGCGGCGCCGGCGGCGCGTTCAACAACCAGCAGTTCCAGGGCCAGATCGACCAGGTCCCGGCCAGCCTGGACAACATCGACGAGATTGGCGGCCGCACGGCCTACAACCATTTCCCCTGGGGCTGGGCCTGGGCCGGCAACACGCCCTTTCGACGCTGGAAGCGCGAAACCTACCGCGGCGGCTGCGGCGTGCCCTTTATCGTTTCCTGGCCCAGGCAACTGCCCGAGCGGCACGGGCTGCGCACCGGCTTCATCCATGCGATCGACGTGGCCCCGACGGTGCTGGAGCTGCTGGGCCTCGCGGCGCCGCAGGCCATCGGCGGCTTGACGCAGTCGCCGATCGAAGGTGTCAGCTTCGCCGCCCATCTGGCCGACCCGGCCGAGCCGTCCCTTCACACCTTGCAGTACTACGAGATCCTGGGGCACCGCTCGCTTTACATGGATGGCTGGCGCGCCGTCTGCCCCTGGCCCGGTCCCTCATGGACCGAGGGCGGGCGTGGCTGGCCCGCCGAGATGCTGGCGTCCGACCTGGACCGGCTCGAGGGTGCAGGGTGGGAGCTGTATCGGCTTTCGGATGATCCTGGCGAAAGCCGCAACCTCGCGCAGGCCGAGCCAGCCCAATTGCGCAAGATGGTGGCGATGTGGTGGCACGAGGCCGGCAAGTACGGGGTGCTTCCCATCCTGGGAAAGGCGCCCGGGCGCAAGGCGCCGCCAGCGGCCATCCACCGGCGAGTGTTCTACCCTGAGACGGCGCCAGTCTTCATCGAGGCCGCGCCCAACGTGATCAACACGCATTACCGCATCCGCGCAGATCTCGAGGTATGGCCGGGCCGGGACAGCGGCATGCTGCTGGCCCATGGTGGCCGCTTCGGCGGTTACGGCCTGATGCTGCTGCAGGGTCGCCCCCGCTTTGTCTACAACTACCTGGGTGTGTATGAGACGGTCGTGGCCGCCGAGCAGCCGCTATCCGCAGGCGCGCATGTCGTCGAGGCGCAGTTCACAAAAACCGGGCGGCCGACGCCAGGCAGCGGCCTGGGCGCGCCCGGCATAGTACGTATCTTGGTCGATGGGCAGGAGGTGGCATCCGCGCCCCTGGTCTACACCGCGCCGGTGATGTTGAATTTTTCCGGATCTCTCACCTGCGGCTACCACCACGCCGAGGCCTTCGGCGACGTCTACGAGCCGCCCTTCGTGTTCGGCGGTCGCGTGCGCCAGGTCGAAGTCTTCACGCATGGCGAGGCCGAGATCGACGAAGCGCTGCTGCGTGAGGTCTGGATGAAGCGGCAGTAGGCCGGGGCGCCCGTCCGCGTACCTGTACGGTGTGACGCACGACTTCGCCTTCGACGACGCGGGCCAGTTGGTGATTACGCCGCAGAAAATCGAAACGCACGAGCACGAGAGCGAAGTCATCCCGTCGGGGTACTTCTTCCGACCTGGTGCCGAGAACGTTGGGCAATGCTGATCAAGTCCGCCGCCCTCAGCCCTCGTGCGTTGACTCAAGCATGAAGCAACAGACCCTTGCCATGGCCGACGACAACGCGCAGTATGAGCGGTACCGCCGCCCGACCAGGCGCGACACCTTCCTGGCGACGATGGAGCAGATCGTGCCGTGCCCGCGCTGTGCGAGGTGATAGAGCCGTACTACCCCAAGGCGGGCAACAGACGCCGCCGGTGGGCCTGGAGCGCATGCTTCGGATGTACTTCGTGCAGCACTGGTTCAACCTGGCGGATGCGGCATGCGAGGACGCGCTGCTGGACAGCACGGCGCTGAATCGCTTCGTGGGCATCGACCTGGGCCGCGAGCGTGTGCCCGACGCGACAACGCTGCTGAAGTTCCGCCGCCTGCTGGAGACGCACAAGCTGGGCGAGGCGCTGTTCGCCACGGTCGGCCAGCGGTTGCAGGCCCACGGACTGAAGGTTGGCACCGGCACGATCGTGGACGCCACGATCATCGGCGCACCCAGCTCGACCAAGAACGCCGAGAAGAAGCGCGACCCGTAGATGCAACAGACCCGCAAGGGCCAGCAGTGGTACTTCGGCATGAAACTGCACATCGGCGTGGACAGCAAGACGGGCCTAGCGCACAGCGCGGTCGTCACCGCAGCCAACGTGCACGACAAGCACCCGCTGCCGCAGTTGCTGCACGGCGAGGGCAGAAGGCGGCCATGCGCCTGGGGTCCAGGCGAGTGGCGCTCTCGGGCGTGGGGTAGCGCTGGATGAAGGCCAGCGCGTTGGGCGAGTCCACGTCGGCGAACACTTCGGCGGCGCCGGTCCAGTGGGAAACCACGAGGCAGTCATGATGCAGAAAGCGACATTCACCGAAGAAGAACTGGCGGCTCGATGGGGAATAAGCCCAAAGACCCTACAGCGCTGGCGCAGCGCCGCCGGCTAGACAAACCATCCGCCTTCGGAAAGCGGCTTCCCCCGTGTGATGCGCGGGTAGTAGTGGTCGAAAAAGATCCGCGCCGCGAGTTCGGTCCGGCCGCGGACGCCAACTTTCTCGAAAACCAGCCGCAGGTGATCCGACACTGTGTAGGGAGAAAGCCCAAGCGCGGACGCGATTTCCTTGGTGGCCATGCCCCGCAACACGCAGCGCGTGACCTGCTGCTCCCGCTCGGTGAGGCCATAGGCACAGACAATGAGGGGTGCGAGCTCCGCGGCGGAGGCGGGTTCGATGATCACGCAGGTTTGGCCGCGGCTGCGGTCGCGGAGTGCGGCAGGGGATGGACCGCTTCCTGATTTCCGTTCAGCCGGCGGTCGCTGGCCGTCCTGGCCGGCGGTATTCAACCGCTGGCCGTGAAGCACGAGCCAGCGGCCGGACCGGGTGGGGACGCGACAGCGGGCGACGAACTCGTCCGCGCGCGCGCCAGCGGCGATCGCGCGCGCGTGGCTCGCAACCGCGAACAGGACATGAGGCAACGGACCCGGTGCCCCGGGCACCACGTCGATCACGTCACACAGCCACCGCTGCGCGGCGGGCGTGATCGAGGCCACGCCGCCGTCGTCGTCGAGCACCACGACCCCCGGCCCGTCGGGGCTGTACTCCACCGCAATCCCGGTGGCAATGAGCGCGGTGCGGAATCCTTCCGCCAAGGGGGCGGCAAGACTGGCGATGAATGCGATCTCGACAGGATCGAACGCAGGCCAGTCGGCGCTGCGGTACAGGCGCGCGCAGCCCCAGAAGGCCGAGCCCGTCACGAACGCCGCCGTCAACTCGTCAGCGATATGCATGGGCTCGAGCACTTCGCGGTAGCGGCGGCTACGGTCCGGCATGCCGCGCGTCACCTCACGCAAGCCGGCTGCGGTGATGTGCGCGCCGGCAAGATCGGCGTAATGGTTCAGGTCCTGCGTGCCGTACTCGAGGATTGGCAGGAGCGGATTGCTCGGGGCCGAGTCGCCCATGACGCTCGTCAGCATCGAGGTCGCGGGATCCACGTTGTGCCAGCAGGCGCGATCGAACGGGATAACGGTGCGCAGCAGGCGCTCGGCCCTGGCCACCAGCGCGCTGGAATCCAGCCCTGAATGGCAGAGGGTTCTGATCTCGCGACGGACTCGCCGCGCCCGCTCGACGTCCATGGGAGGCATGGTACTCCCGCGTCGCCCTGGTGGCGACTCCCCCAAAAGTTTGGGATTCCTTCCGGAGCGCTCGGCTCTTAGAGTATCGCGGACCACCACAGGAGGATTGTCCATGGACACGAGAGCAAAGCCCCGGATTTCGGTCCGTCAATTGCGCGAGGACGAACTGACGGAAGCGGACCGCATCCTTCGCGAAGCGTTCGACACGTTTACCGGCATCAAGAATCTGTTCGCCGACAAGGACTATCTGCGGACCCGTTGGCGCGCGGCGCCGGACCGCGCGATTGCCGCGGAAGCAAATGGTCGGCTTGCAGGCTCCAACATCATCACGCTATGGGGCAGCCTCGGCTTTTTCGGCCCGCTGTCGGTGGACACGACGCTATGGGACCAGGGCGTGGCGAAGGGCATGATGGAGACGACGATGGATGTGTTCACTGCTGCGCGCGTGACGCATGCGGCGCTTTTCACGTTCGCGCACAGCCCCAAGCATCAGGGCCTGTATCAGCGGTTCGGGTTCTGGCCACGGTACCTGACACCGATTCTGCAGCGGCCGGTGTCGGGATCTCCGGGATCGCCCGGCCTGTCTCGCTTCAGCGAGCTGAAAGAAAGCGAGCGCGCGGCGGCCCTGCACGAGTGCCGGCAGATCACCGATGCGCTCTACGAGGGGCTCGACGTCACGCGCGAGATTGGCGCAGTCCTGGAGCAGGAACTGGGGGATACGGTCCTGCTGCAAGGGCAACGGCTGAACGGCTTTGCCGTATGCCATGCGGGACCGGGCACCGAGGCGGGCTCCGGCTTGTGCTACGTGAAGTTCGGCGCGTTGCGGCCGGGACTTGGTGAGAAACACTTCGATCGGCTGATCGATGCCTGCGACGCGCTGGCTGCGAGTCTTGGGGCCACCCGGCTGGAATTGGGCGTGAACATGGAGTGCCATGAGGCATACCGCCGGCTGTGCGAGCGAGGCTTCCGTCCCGGCCTGATCGGCGTTGCGATGGACCGGCCGAACGAGCCGGCATACAACCGACCCGGAGTGTTCGCATTGAGTGATTGGCGATAAGAGGGGCGCGAGGACAAGCCCAGGCAGGCGGCCGCTGATGCCCAACGCGCCTCCTGACCGCCGTTCACGTTGAGGGTGCACGAGTCGCTGGGTGTACCGCACCGTACGAGGGTGGAGACGGACCCTCCACTTGGCGACTTGGGCCTTTCTTCACAGCAAGGCTGATTTTCCCGCGGAGGTGAAGCGGCCCGCGCAGGTTCAGCGTGCCGGCTGGTATCCGACGCGATTCCGTGTGCACTTTCTGCCCGACCGCCGCTCGTATCGCGTTGAGCCTACCAGTCTTCAGCGGCGCTGACCCTCGAGGTGACGGTCGAGGAGCGGGCGACCTACTCGCCACAAGGTGAGCCGGAGAGCGAGGGTGTGCGGTGGCCTCGCTCTCCTCACGTTCTGGCGCTACCTCAGCGGAACCGTCGTGTCAGTCCCGACCGCTGAGGCAACTGGCAACCGCCCAAACCGCACCCCCTCCAACTCCCCCAACCCAAACTCCGCAAGCACCGCCCGCAGCCGCTCCGCCGCACTGCGCTTCCTCTGCCCCGTGCGCCTTGCGATGATCAGCTCGTTCTTCAAGCTGTGTTCCCACCCCACCAACTCGGTCACGGTGACTTGGTAGCCGCAGGCTTCCAGGTACAGGCAGCGCAGCACATTGGTGATCTGGCTGCCGATCTCGCGCGTGTGCAGCGGATGCCGCCACAGCTCGGCCAGCGGCGTGCGCGAGAGCGACAGCGCCTTGTGCTGGCGCAGGCAGGCGGCCACCTCGGCCTGGCAGCAGGGCACCAGCACCATGAAACGGGCTTGGCGCGCCAGGCCGAAATCTATGGCGTCGTCGGTGGCGGTGTCGCAGGCGTGCAGGGCAGTCACCATGTCGACCGTGGGCGGCAGCAGCGGCGAGGCCACGGCGTCGGCGGCGCTCAGGTGCAGAAAACTCATGCGCGCAAAGCCCAGGCGCTGCGCCAGGGCGGTGGAGCGCTCGACCAGTTCGGCGCGGGTTTCTACACCGTACACATGGCCGGTGGCGCGTGACTTGAGGAACAAGTCATACAGGATGAAGCCCAGGTAGGACTTGCCGGCGCCATGGTCGACGATGGTGGGGCCCTGCCCTTCGGGCAATTCCAGCAGCAGCTTTTCGATGAACTGGTACAGGTGATAGACCTGCTTGAGCTTGCGGCGCGAATCCTGATTGAGCTTGCCGTCGCGGGTGAGGATGTGCAGCTCTTTGAGCAGCTCGACGGATTGCCCGGGGCGCAGGTCGGGGTCGGCGGCGCGGGTCATGGCTTGGTCCGGTTCATCAGTGCGTGCCAGCCATCATGGCCGAGGCGCTCCAGGGTGGCGATGTTGGCATCGTAGATGGCCGATGCATCGGGGAAGGCGGTGACCGCGCGGTCGATGCTGGCCTCACGCAACAGGTGCAGCGTGGGGTACGGCGCGCGGTTGGTGAAGTTCTCGATGGCGTCGGGCGCGGTGCCGGCAAACTGAAAGCGCGGATGAAAACTCGCCAGCTGGATCTGCCCTTGCACGCCGCGCTGCGCCAGCACGCGCTCGCCCTGCGCCACGAGGCCGGTGAACTCGACGAAGTCATGCAGGCAGGCCGGCACCATCAGCAGGGTGGTGTCGCGCTCGTCGGGCGAGCAGGCCAGCAGGGCGTGCAGCTCGCGCTCCAGGTCGGCCAGTACGCCGTTCCAGTCGGTGGCCGGTGACACGGCGTAGTGCACCTGCCCCTTGACGTGCACCGCCTTGGCGAAGGGGCACAGGTTCAGGCCGATGACGGCGCTTTCGAGCCAGTGGCGGGTGTCGCTCACCACCTGCTGGGGGTCGATGTTCATGGCGGAAAGGAGTGGCTGCGGGCGGCGGGATGGGGCGCCGATTCTATGCCCGCCACGCCGGCCCGGCCGCCGCTGGCAGGCGCCCGATGGCCCAGGCCAGCACCAGGCCGGCCAGCGCGAAGGCGGCCGTGACGCCGCCGCTGGCGCCCCAGCCACCCACCTGGCTGGCGACCCAGGCCACCAGGGGCGGCCCGGCAAACTGGCCGATGGCGGACCACTGCTGCATCCAGCCGACGGTGGTGGAGACGGTGTCAGCGCCCGGCGCCAGCCGCACCGCCAGCGAGAACAGCGTGCCGGGGATCAGGCCGCCCACCATGGAAAAGCACAGCACGGCCGCATAGGGTACGGCGACCGCCGCCACACTGCCGGCGGGAAAGATTGGCGTGAAGGCCAGCAGGCTGCCCAGGGCCATGGCGATGAAGCCGGTGTTCAGCAGCCGCCCGGGGGCGACGCCGCGCTGCAGCAGGCGGCCCGAGGCGATGTTGCCGACGATGTTGACCGCCGCCACCAGCGCTGTTGCCACGCCGGCGCGCGGGCCGGAGACGCCCGCCTGGGCATACACCGTGGGCAGGAAGCCGATCACCGCCAACCACTGCGCGGCATAGGCGGCGAAGGTCACCGAAATCAACCAGGGGCCGGGCGCACCGAGCGTCTGCCACAGGCGCGGCGCCCAACGCCGGCCGACGCCCACGCCAGCTGCGGTCTGGGCCTGGGCCGGATCGGGCGGCACCCATGCCAGCACCGCCAGGGCGAAGCCGCCCGACAGAACTGAAGCCAGCCACCACCAGCTGGGCCAGCCCCAAGCGGCCACCCAGGCAGGCCCTGCCAGCAAGGCCAGGGCCGTGCCCAGCGGCATGTAGCAGCCCCACAGGCCCAGCCGGGGCGACAAGCGCTCGGGCGGCACCAGCCGCCGGATCAGGCCCGGCGCGGTGGTGGCCACCAGCAGGAAGCCGACACCTTCCAGCGCGCGCAGCGCCAGCATCGGCGAGGCGGAATGAACGAAGCCTGCCGCCAAGCTGGCCGCGCACAGCACCGCCAAGCCGGCCACAAAAGCGCGGCGCAGGCCCAGGCCGTCGGCCGCCAGGCCGGCGATCAGGCCCAGCGTCATGCCGGCCAGCTGCACCAGCGAGATCAGAAAGCCGGCCTCCACCAGGCCGATGCCCAGGCTGTCCTGCAGGGCTGGCAAGGCGGGCGGCAGCTTGCCGACGTGGAAGGCGGCGCTGACGCCAGCGGCGATGACGAGCAGCGCGGGGTCGATGCGAGGCCGTGAGGGCGCCGTCATGCCGGCAGCAAGCGCCGCCCGGTCAGCCGCTCATGCTCACGCGCGGCAAAGCGGTCGGTCATGCCGGCGATGTAGTCGGCGATGGCGCGCGCGGTGCCGGGGCGCGCGGCGTAGGCGGCGGGCAATTCCTTGGGGTCCGCCGCATAGGCCTCGAACAGTTCGCGCACGACGATGCGGGCCTGGCCGGTCATGTGCATCACCTGCGGATGGCGATACAGGTTGCGCAGCAGAAAAGTCTTGAGCACGCTGGAGCGCTCGCGCATGGGTTCGCCAAAGCACACCAGGGGCGCGGCGCGCCGCACGTCATCAGCGCTGTCGACGCCCGAGGCGCGCAGGGCTTGGGTGGTGGCGTCGATCACGTCGTGCACCTGGGCGCTGAGCATCAGGCGGATGGACTCGTACAGCAGGCGCCGGCCAGCCAGCGGCGGATCGGCCGCCAACGCTTGGCGCCGGTAGCCGTCGAACAGCGGCACCTGCTCCAGCTGCTCGAGGGTGATCAAGCCCGAGCGCACGCCGTCGTCGATGTCGTGGGCGTTGTAGGCGATCTCGTCGGCCAGGTTGCACAGCTGCGCTTCCAGGCTGGGCTGGGTGCGATCCAGAAAGCGCCGCCCTACCCCGCCGGGCTCATCGCGCTCCAGCTTTTGCGCATTGACGCGCGAGCAGTGCTTGAGGATGCCCTCGCGCGTCTCGAAGGTGAGGTTCAGGCCGTCAAAGCGCGGGTAGCGCTCTTCCAGCTGGTCGACCACGCGCAGGCTCTGCAGGTTGTGCTCGAAGCCGCCGTGCGGGGCCATGCAGTCGTTGAGCGCGTCCTGGCCGGCATGGCCGAAGGGCGTGTGGCCCAGGTCGTGCGCCAGTGCGATGGCCTCGACCAGATCTTCCGCCAGGCCCAGCGGGCGCGCGATCGATCGGCCCAGCTGCGCCACCTCGATCGAATGCGTGAGGCGCGTGCGGAACAGGTCCCCCTCGTGGTTCAGAAAAACCTGCGTCTTGTAGACCAGCCGGCGAAAGGCCGTGCAATGGACGATGCGGTCGCGGTCTCGCTGGAACTCGCTGCGGTGGGGCGTGGGCTGCTCGGCATGGCGGCGGCCGCGGCTGGCGGCGGGGTCGCTGGCGTAGGGCGCGAAAGGCGCGGTCATGCGGGGGCTGCCACGCTGCGCCGCTCAGTCGCAGCAGCGTTCGATGACGGCGGCCACCAGCGCGTCGGGCGCGGGCCGCACTTGCGCGCGGCCGGGTTCGGCAATGACGACAAAGCGGATCTCGCCGGCCTCTGCCTTCTTGTCCAGCCGCATCAGGTCGAGGTAGCGCTGGGCGCCGAGCTTGGGGCCGCGGGTGGGCAGGCCGGCGCGGGCAATCAAGGCGGTGGCGCGCTCGACGAAGGCGGCATCGACACCGCCCAGCTCGCGCGAAAGCGCCAGCGCCATGACCATGCCGCAACCCACGGCCTCGCCGTGCAGCCACTGGCCGTAGCCCATGCCGGCTTCGATCGCATGGCCGAAGGTGTGGCCGAAGTTGAGGATGGCGCGCAGGCCCGATTCGCGCTCGTCCTGGCCGACGACGTCGGCCTTGATCTCGCAGCTGCGGCGCACGGCGTAGGCCAGGGCCTGCGGCTCGCGGGCGAGCAGCGCGTCGATGTTGGCTTCGATCCAGTCGAAAAAACCCATGTCGTAGATGGGGCCGTACTTGATCACTTCGGCCAGCCCGGCCGACAGCTCGCGTGCCGGCAGGGTGGCCAGCGTGGCCAGGTCGCACACCACCAGCTGCGGCTGGTAGAAGGCGCCGATCATGTTCTTGCCCAGCGGATGGTTGATGGCGGTCTTGCCGCCCACCGACGAATCCACCTGCGCCAGCAGCGTGGTGGGCACCTGCACAAAAGGCACGCCGCGCATGTAGCAGGCGGCGGCAAAGCCGGTCATGTCGCCGATGACGCCGCCGCCCAGGGCATAGAGCACCGTCTTGCGGTCGCTGGCGCGCTCGAGCAGGGCGTCGAAGATGCGCTGCAGCGTGGGCCAGGTCTTGTGCTCTTCGCCGTCGGGCAAGGTGACGGTGTCGATCTGCCGGTAGTGCCCGGCCAGCGCCGCGGCCAGCGGCTGCGCGTAGAGCGGGCCCACGCTGGTGTTGGTGACGATCAGGGCCGCGTGGGCCTTGGGCAGGGCCATGCCGGCCATCTGCTCGAGCAGGCCGGCGCCGATGAGAATGGGATAGCTGCGGTCGCCGAGTTCGATACGAACCTGCTCGGCCGGGGCGTGAAGGGTCATCGGGGGAGTTTAAGCGCTGCCCGCGGCGGCCCGTTTCAAGAGGGTGACGGGGGCGCCGGGGGCGTGGGGGCCGACAGGCCGTCCATCTCCAGCTGCGCGGCCAGCATGTGCACCACCGAATGCGCCTTGCGCCGGCCGGTCTCGATGGTGATGTGCGCGGCTTCGCTGTAGAGCGGCGCACGCTCGTCGTGCAGCGCCCGCAGCTTGGCCAGCGGGTCGGCCACCTGCAATAACGGACGCTTGAGATCGCCCCGCAGGCGATGAAACAACTCATCGGGGGTGGCGTGCAGGTAGATCACCCGGCAGGTGGCACGCAGGCGCGCGCGGTTCTCGGGGCGCAGCACGATTCCGCCGCCGGTGGAGAGCACGCAGGGCGCCTCGGCGGTGATCTGCTCGAGTACCTGGGCCTCGATGTCACGAAACGCGACCTCACCCTGCGCCTCGAAAAACGAGCGGATCGAGCAGCCCAGGTGCTGCTCGATCCGTTGGTCGGAGTCGACGAAGGGCAAGCCCAGCCGGCGCGCCAGGATCCGGCCGAGGGTGGTCTTGCCGGATCCGGGGAGGCCGATCAGTGCGATGCAGCCACGAACGGTCACACGGGCAAGGTCAGTTCGGACTGACGCAACTGTTCGCGCCGTAGGGTGCGGTCAGGAACGATCCGTTGGTTTCGTCACCAGTGATGAAGTTGGTGATGTAGGCCTTGGCGCTGGTGCCCTCGGAGCCCGCGACGCTGGTGGTCACCTTCACCGTGTAGGCCAGCCAGGTGGCGACGTTCTGCGGGTACTCGACCTGGATCACCAGCCGGCCCTGGGCGTTGGTGACGTTGGTGCCCGAGTACGACAGGATCACGTCGGCCTGGCGCGGCTCGATCGTGCCGTTGCCGTTGCCGGTGCCCAATCCGATGCTGTCTTCTCCCGTATCCACCGAGCCGTTGCGGTTGAGGTCTTCGTTGGGACACCATACGCGGCCGGTCAGGGCCGAGGGGACGACCACCATGTTCCCAGTGACCGGTGTCGCGTCCGACAGCCGGGTGTCGCCGGCAATCGGAGGCGTATTGAACGTGATCTGGTACGTGCCGGTGCCCGCGGGCGACGACGCGATTGCGGCGAAAGGCCCCTTGCCGTAGTGCGTGATGTCCACGCTGGCGGACACGACGGCGTTGGCCACCGCGTTGCCGGCCGAGTCGGCCACGGCCACGTCGAACTTCTTGATGTAGGTCAGGCTGTCCGAGCCGCGGGTCAGCAGGTTGTTGTCACCCAGGGTGATGGACACCGGCTGGCTGGCCACCGTGAGTGTGGCGGTGCGCGAGTTCGGGCACAGGCCGCCGGCGATGGATGCGTCGGTGGGGCCGTAGCAGGCGCGGATGGTCACGCCGTTGGTCGGGCTGGAGCGGGTGCCGGCGATGTAGTCGGCGATGGCTTCGCCGTTGACGTCGCTGTAGACCGAGGAGGTGCCGGTGCTGACCTGCTCACCGCTGCCCAGGCCGGGCGGGACGATCTCGAAGCGTACGCGCACATTCGGGATGGCCTGGTTGGCGGCATTGAGGAACTTGGCCTTCAGGCCGGCGCGGTTGGTCGTGCTGCCGCTGGTGTTGGGGGCGATGGTATTGGGCACGATGGCCAGGCTGGCCGAGCTGATGGTGTCGGTCACGTCGGCGATACCGCCGCCACCGGCCGCGATGACCTGGACAGAGCGGCTGACGGCCACGCCCAGGGCGGTCGCGTCGATGGTGTAGGTGCCCGAAGTGGCTGGCGCGGCGCCAATGGTGGCGGTGGCGTTGCCCGACAGGTCGGTGGTGACCGTGCCGGTGAAGCCCATGGTGCCCGAGAGCACCACCGGAACGCTGGCGACGCCGGCGCCGGTGGAGTCGGTCACCTTCATGTCAACGCGCACCGTCGCGCCGGGCGCCGGCGTGGCCGGCAGCGGCGTGAGCGAAATCTGGCTGCCGCTCACGGCCACGACCGCAGTGGCCGTCTGGCCGTTCACGGTGATGGTGGCGGTGATGTTGCGGTTGGCCTTGTTGGCGCCGATGGTGATGCTGCCGTTGACCTGGCCCGTGGCGCTGGTGGTGCTGGAGCCGGGGGTGTAGACGCCGCTGTCGACGGCGACAGTGACGGCCGCGCCGCTCACGGGGTTGTTGTTGGTGTCCAGCGCAGTGACCGTCAGGACCGAGCTGTCGGCGCCCGAGGTGTTGAGCGAAGACTTGGACAATTGGTAGATGAAGCTCGCGACCTTCGATTCCGGCGTCGCGGGTGTGGGGGTCGTGGTAGTGCCGCCGCCCCCGGTGGTGGTGCTTGCACCGCCAGCGCTGCCGCCCCCGCCGCCGCAGGCGGCCAGCATGGCCAGCAAGGCGGCCATCAACCAATATCTCATGAGCGACATACCAGATTTTCCCTCTCGCGTTTGACGGGTCCCGGCGTCGTCGGCGCGGCGCTCGGGATCTTGCTTTCTTGTCTCGGTCGGATCAGCGTGCCGCGTTGCGGTCCGTGATCATCTTCGGTGTGATGAACACCAGCATTTCCTGCTTGTTGGCGGTGCGCTGGCGGTTCTTGAACAGGTTGCCCACGCCAGGCAGGTCGCCCAGCAGCGGCACCCGTGCCTCGGATTCGGTTTCGGTCAATTCGAAGATGCCGCCGATGACCACCGTGCCGCCGTTCTCGACCAGCACCTGGGTGCGGATCTGCTTGGTGTTGATGGCAATGCCAGCGGCGGTGGTCTCGCCACGGCTGTCCTTGGCGATGTCCAGGTCCAGGATGATGTTGCCCTCAGGGGTGATCTGCGGGGTGACCTCGAGCTTGAGCGTCGCCTTGCGGAACTGGACCGCGGTGGCGCCGCTGGCGGTGGCCTGCTGGTAGGGGAACTCGGTGCCCTGCTCGATCAGCGCCTTGGTCTGGTCGGCCGTGACCACGCGGGGGCTGGAGACCAGCTTGCCCTTGCCATCGGCCTCCAGCGCGGACAGCTCCAGGTTCAGGAAGCGGTTGGCCGCCGAGCTGAACAGGGAGATCGCGATGGACGGCGCGTTGAAGCCGGCCACGCCGACCGCCGGCAGGTTGACGAAGTTGGTATTGACGTTGTCCAGGGCCGTGGAGCCCTCGCCGGTGGTGGTGCTGACGGCCGAGTAGCTGCCGCCGAAGGCGACGCGGTTGCCGCCGCCGATCCCGTAGCCGGCATCGCCGCCGCGCACACCGCGCAGGTCGCTGCCGCCCAGACGCACGCCCAGCGACTTGCCGAAGGTGTCGGAGGCTTCGACGATGCGCGCCTCGATCAGGACCTGGCGAACCGCGATGTCCATGCGGGCGATCATGGCCGCGACCTGTTCCAGCCGCGACGGAATGTCGGTGACGAACAGCTGGTTGGTTCGCACTTCGGCCAGGGCGCTGCCGCGCGAACTCAGGACCCGGTTGGCGACCGGGCCGGTCTGCAGCTGCGTGGCCACGGTGGCCGCACGCGTGTAATTGAGCTGGAAGGCCTGGGTACGCACGGCTTCGAGGCCGGCGACCGCCGCCTTGCTTTCAAGTTCGGATTTTTCCTTGGCGGCGATCTCGTCCTTGGGCGCAATCCACAGCACGTTGCCGGTGCGGCGCTTGTCCAGGCCGCGGGCCTGCAAGATGATGTCCAGCGCCTGGTCCCAGGGCACGTCCTTCAGCCGCAGCGTGACCGAGCCGGTGACCGAGTCGGAGGTGACGACGTTGAAGTTGGTGAAGTCGGCGATGACCTGAAGCAGGGCGCGCACTTCGATATTCTGGAAGTTCAGCGACAGCTTTTCGCCGGCGTAGTTGGGGCCCTGGGTCAGGCGGTTCGGGTCGACCTTCTGCGGGCGCACCTCGACGACGAACTGGTTGTCGCTCTGGTAGGCGCTGTGCTCCCACTGGCCGCGCGGCTCGATGAGCAGGCGCACACGGTCGCCGGCCTGCGAGGTGGTGACGGTCTGAACGGGCGTGCCGAAGTCGGTGACGTCAAGCTTGCGGCGCAAGCCCTCGGGCAGGGACGAGCGCAGGAACTCCACGACCAGGCTGTTGCCCTGCTGGCGGATGTCGACACCCACCTGGTTGTTGGCCAGGTCGACGATGACGCGGCCGGCGCTGTCGGCGCCCCGGCGGAAATCGAGGTCGCGAATCGGCTGCGAGTCGCGGTTGCGGCTCTCGGCGAACTGGGCGGGCGCAGCAGCCGCGGCCGTGGCCGTCGCGGGCGCGGCCACCGGGTCGAGCAGGACGAGCAGCGTGCGGCCGGAGATTTCGGTCTTGTAGGGAGCGGCGGTCTTGAGGTTGAGAACCAGCCGGGTGCGGTCCCCGGCCTGCACCACATTGACGGAGCGGACGTTGCCCTGGTTGATCTCGACGCTGTTGCGGCCCAGGTTGTTGGCGGCGCCTTGCACATCGAGCGCGATGCGCGCCGGCGACTGGATGCTAAAGCCTGTGGGTGGGACGGTCAGGGGTTGGTTGAACTCGAAGCGGATGACCTCGACGCCGCCCTGCATGGTTCCACTGACCGACTGGACGGCCAGGGGCGCCGGGGCGCCCTGAGCATGCGCCATGGGAGCCGCCGTGGCAGCGAGCATGGCCCAAGCCAATGCCAGGAAGGGCAGCCAGGCCGCCCGGATACGTGATGTCATTTCGCCCTCTCTTGCAGCTGCAACGTGGCAGCACGCTCAACCCATTCACCCGAAGATTCCTGCACGATTTCGCGCAGCACGACCTCGGAGTCCCCGACCTTTACGACTCGGCCATAGTTTTGTCCCAGGTACTGGCCCTGCCGCACCTGATAGATGAGATTGTCCAGGCGGACCAGCGCCACCGGCTTGCCTTGCTTGGTCAGGCTGCCGACCATGGTCATGGCGTCCAGCGGATAGGCCTCCAGCGGCTCCTTGCGGCGGGCCAGCTCGGGCGCCAGCAGCGCGGCATTGGCGGTCGCCTGGCCGGCATCGCGGCGCAGTGCCTGCGTGAGCTTCTCGCGGTTGTACGGGTCGACCGACCCTTCGTCGTTGTAGGCCTTGGGCGTGTAGGGCTTGGGCTCGGAGATCGGTTCGATCTTGGCCTTGGCCTGGGCGCGTTGGCGCGCCATCCATTGGGGCAGTTCTTCGTCGGCGCCGAAGCCGCATGCGGACAACAGCATCGACGACGCGATGAGCAGGAGTGCCGTGCGACTCATTTGCGGGGCCCTCCCTGAGTCTTGCGCTGGGCGTTGACTTCTTCGGGATCGAGGTAGCGGAAGGTCTTGGCCGTGGCGTCCATGGCCAGCACGCCATTGGGCGCGGGAATGATGACCAGGTTGTTGAGCGTCACGATGCGCGAGAGGTTGGCGATGTCGGCGGTGAAAGAGCCGACATCGTGGTAGCGGCCCGTCACGCGCAGGGCGATGGGCAGCTCGGCGTAGTACTCCTTCACGCTGACCTGACCGGGGCGGAACAGCTCGAAGGTGAGACCGCGCCCGAGGCCGGCCTGGTTGATGTCGGACAGCAGCGCGTCCATCTCGGACTTGCCGGGCAGCTGCTTTTCCAGCTGGGTGACGTACTGCAGGACCTGCTCACGCTGGCGGCGCAGGGTTTCAAGGTTGATCGCCTGTCCGAGCTTGCGCGTGTAGTCGGTCTTGAGCTGGACTTCCTTGTCCTGCTCGGCCTGCAGCACGTCGACGGAGGAGTTGATCACCAGCAGCCACAGTGCGGCCACGATGATCACGACGACACCGAGGAACATGGTCACGCGCGGCACCAGGGGCCAGGAGGCCGGGTCGCTGGTGTTCAGCCCCTTGAACTGGTTCGCGTAGTGGGCGTAGGTGGCCCGCAGGTCGATGCTTTTCTTGGTACGGGTGGCCATGGCGGTCAGCTCTTCGCAGGCGTGGACACGGCCGGCACGGGCTTCTGGGCCTCGCTGGCACGCAGGATCCGCACGCGGATGTTGAAGTTGGCGACACGGCGCCGGTCACGCGGCGACACGTCCATCGAACTGGCGACGATCTCGATCAGCTCGGGCTGGGCCAACCAGGGGCTGTTGTGGCTGAGGTTGCGCAGGAACTCCGACACACGCTCGTTGGACTGGGCGACGCCGCCGAGTGTCACGCGCTGGCCGTCCTGGCGCACGCTGGTCAGGAAGATGCCGTCGGGCACCTGCCGCACGAGCTCGTTGAGCAGGTGCACCGGCATGTTGCGGTCGGCCTGCAGATCCTCGACGGCCTGCTGGCGCGCCTTCAGGCCGGCGATTTCCTGCTGCAGGGTGGCGATGTCCTTGATCTCGGCTTCAAGCTTCTTGATCGCGACCTGCAGCGTCTCGTTGCGCTGCTGCTGCGTGGCAATGCGGGTGGCGTAACTCACATACACCCCGGCGGCGATCAG
>JAZKDA010000133.1:69383-71683 GCA_040387815.1 Pseudomonadota bacterium
ACGACCGCCGAGATGGCGACCGAGATGTAGAACACCTCGCGCCGCCGCTTGCGTGCGGCTTCGCGGTGGGGCAATAGGTTGATGAGGATCACTGCGCGAACCTCCGCATGGCCAGCCCGCACGCCGTGAGGTACGACGAGGCCTCACGCTTGAGCCGCTTCTCGCGCACCGTGGAGGCGATCTGCATGCCGGCGAAGGGGTCGGCCAGACTGGCGGGGAAGGACGTCTGGGCCGTGACGGCCTCGATCAGGCCGGGCAGCGCGCCTGAGCCGCCGGAGATCATGACGTGATCGACCCGGTTGTGCGGCGTGCTGGTGAAGAAGAACTGCAAGGCCCGCGCGATTTCCTGGGCCAGGCTGTCCACGAAGGGCAGGAGCACGGTGGCCTCGTAGTCTTCGGGCAGGTCGCCGTTGCGCTTTTTGAGTTCGGCCTCGTCGGCGCTGAAACCGTACTGGCGGGCGATCTGCTGCGACAGCTGGGCGCCGCCGAAAGCCTGGTCCCGGTCGTAGAGCACCTCGTCGTTGCGGATCACCTGCATGCTGGTGGTGAAGGCGCCCACTTCGAACAGCGCGACCATGGTGTCGACGCCGCCCTGCGGCAAGGCCTGGATCAGGCGGCCGGCGGCCATGCGCGAGGCGTAGGACTCGATGTCGAGCACCACGGCCTTGAGGCCAGCGGCCTCGGCCAGGCCCTGGCGGTCTTGGACCTTCTCCTTGCGGGAGGCGGCGATCAGCACCTCGACGTCGCCGGCGGAGGAGTTGCTCGGGCCGATGACGCAAAAATCGAGGCTGACCTCGTCGAGCGAGAAGGGGATGTACTGGTTGGCCTCGGCCTCGACCTGCACTTCGAGCTCCAGCTCGGACAGGCCGCCCGGCAGGATGACCTTCTTGGTGATGACCGCGGAGGCTGGCAGCGCGATGGCGACGTTTTTCGTCTTGGTGCCGCTTTTCTTGACGAGGCGGCGCATCGCTTCGGCGACCTCGTCGAACTTGTCGATGTGACCGTCGGTGATCCAGCCGCGCTCGAGCATCTCGATGGCACAGCGCTCGAGCACGAGCTGTCCGTCGGCCGTTCGGTTCAGCTCCACAAGCTTGACGCTGGACGAGCTGATGTCCATGCCCATCATTGGCGCGTCTTTCTGGCTAAACATTGAGCCCAGCGAAATCAAGGAGGGTCTCCAGCTGACGGAACGTTACCGTCCGTAACAAGGGTTAAGAATCCACTTGAATCCTAGCCGTAACACCCTTGATGACAAAGGAGTTTTCAGCCAGCACAGGCGTGGGTCGTTGTCAAAATCCGACGAGTGCCCCTGCGATACTCGGTCTCGGCGTCGGGGATTGTGCTGTTCTTATCGTTCAGCCACAACTCTACAGCGGTCCCGGCCGAATGGATGATCCTGTCTCGAGCTTTCGCGCATATCTATGACATCTGACCGACAAACTTCCCAGCCGCCGCGGCGCGAGCCGCGCGCCACAAGGGGCCTGCTCGTCAAAGTGCTGCTCGGGGCCGGCGCCGTGGTGTTGGCTGCAGGCGTCAGTCTGATGATCGTTGCGGCGGTGGCGCTGGCCGTGGCCTACCCCAACCTGCCCGACATCTCGGACCTGTCGGACTACCGGCCCAAGCTGCCGCTGCGGATCTTTTCCACCGAGGGCGTCCTGATCGGCGAGTTCGGCGAAGAGCGCCGCAACATGACGCCGATCAAAGAGATCCCGAAGGTGATGAAGGACGCCGTCCTGGCGATCGAGGACGCGCGCTTTTACAGCCATGGCGGCGTCGACTGGCGCGGCATCGCGCGCGCGGCGCTGGCCAACCTGGGCCGCGCCAAGAGCCAGGGCGGCTCCACCATCACCATGCAGGTGGCGCGCAATGTCTATCTGTCGTCCGAGAAGACCTTCACCCGCAAGCTGTACGAGGTGCTCCTGACCTTCAAGCTGGAAACCCAGTTGAGCAAGGACCAGATCCTCGAGATCTACATGAACCAGATCTACCTGGGCAACCGGTCGTACGGTTTCGCGGCCGCCTCCGAGGCGTATTTCGGCAAGCCGCTGAAGGACCTCAGCATTGCCGAGGCCGCGATGCTGGCCGGCTTGCCGAAAGCGCCGCGCACCGGCAACCCGGTGAGCAACCCGCGCCGCGCGCGCGCACGGCAGTTGCACGTGATCGAGCGCATGCGCGAGACCGGCGTGATCACCGTCGCGCAAGCCGACGAGGCGGTCGCCGAGACCTTGCACCTGCGCGACCCGGCCGACCCGACGCAACTGCATGCGGAGCACGTCGCCGAAACGGTGCGCCAGACGATG
>JAZKDA010000134.1:0-785 GCA_040387815.1 Pseudomonadota bacterium
ACGGTGACATGGGGTTGCAGCGCCAGTACCGTCTGGGGCGACAGGCCCAGCCAGCCGAGCTGATCGGGCGACTGGGGCGGCAAGCTCGCCTGGCTGGCCGCGCCGGCGCCGCCGGTGGTGATTTCGGTGGCGCCGAGCAGGTTCTCGGCCATCAGCGTCAGCTCGGCCGCCGGCAGGCCCAGCACCTCGAACAGACGCTGGAACGCCGCCAGCCCGTTCTCGGACACCTTGCCACTGTCGACCAGCACCTGGACGTTCAGTCGCGACTGCATGTCGACGATTTCGCCGGAAAGGAAGGCATTGGCGGCGTCGCTGCCGGCGCTGTCGGCATTGCGGTCCTCGGCGAGAAAGGTCGACAGGCGGGCCTCTTGCAGCGGCACGGCCCAGGGTTCGGCCAGGTGGTCGGCGCCACCTTCGCGGCCGTCCTCGCGCAGGATCAGTCGGGCCCAGTCGAGTGCGCCGGTGAGCACCCAGCGCGCCTGCAGACGGGTGCGCTCGGCGGCCTCGACCTCCACGCTGCGCCATTGCTGCCACAGCCCGGCCGCGGCCAGCGTGGCCACCAGGGCCACCGTGAGCATGGCGGCGAGCAGGGCCGCACCGCGTTGGCGGGTGGAGCGGACGGTACGCGCGCTCACTGGGTGCCTCCTACGCGCGGGCTGACCCAGTCGGCGGTGAGCGTGCCGCCGATGGCCTGGCCGGCGGGCAGCCGCAGCACCAGGCGCACGCCGTCGGGCAGCAGGCCGGTGGTCACCTGGCGGTTGGCGCCCGGCGCGGCGGTGGCGGCG
>JAZKDA010000134.1:795-11455 GCA_040387815.1 Pseudomonadota bacterium
CCGCGTTCGCCGCCACGCTGGCCGCCACGGTGGCGTCGCTCGACATCGGGTTGGTCCAGCCGCCGCCCCGGTGGAAAAAAACCTGCCAGTCGTCCAGCGGCACGATCACCGCTTCACGCGCGCGCTCGGCATCGCCCGGGCTTTGTGACCACTGGTCGGCGCGGCCCCAGGCATCGTCGACCTCACCGCGTGTGCGAAGCGGCGGCGACTGCCAGCGCAGCCACTGGCTGCGCCCGTCGACGCTTCGCCGCGTCCAGGCCACCACCACCAGGCCGTCGCCGGCATCGACGCTGCCGTGACGGGTCAGGCGCAGCACGCGGCCGTTCCAGTCGAGCGCCGTCAACCGCGGCACCTGCACCAGCGCCTGCAGATCGGCGTTCCATTGGGCCAGGCCCACCTGCAGCGACAGCACCGCATCGGCCCGCTCCTGCGTGCGCGTCTGGGCCCGCACCATGCCGTCCAGCCCCTGCCACCCCAGCATCGCCATCAGGGACATCACGAACAGCGCGACCATCAGCTCCACCAGCGTGAAGCCATGCGCTCCTCGTGAGCATCGGGGGCGGGCCATCAATACCTTCCGATGATGGTGGACAGCCGCATCAGGCCGTGGCCGCCCTGCCGCACTTGCGCATCGACGCGCAGGAAGTTCGGGTTGGGCGTGGGCGCGACGATCAGGGCGACCTCGAAGGACTGCCCGGCCTGCTCGCAGGTGCCGCTGGACTCGCCCACGCCGGGCATCTGGCGGGCCAGCCGCACACGGGTGAGCTCATTCTCGGCGCACAGCTGGGCCAGCAGCATGTCCGACTGTCGCTGGGCATTGCCGATGAGCGCGGCGCTCGCCTGGAGCCCAGCCACCAGCGCGATCGCGACGATGCCCAGCGCGACCAGCACCTCCACCAGGGTGAACCCGCGCTCGCGTCTCATGGCGCCGCCTCGCCGGCCACCTGGAACGGCCGCACGCCGTCGGTGCGCACCCGCAGCACGCGGCCGGGCAGGGCGGTGGAGGCCAGCATCACCTCCTGTGGGCCGATCAGGGGTTCGGGCCCGAGCACCAGCACCGGGTTGCCGGCCGCCCGAACATCATCGGACAGCCATTTCTCGGGAAGGCTGCCGGGTACGGCGCCCTCGAAGCGAAAACCGCCTTCCGTCAGGCGCCAGCGCACGGGTTGGCCGGTGCTGCGCGACTGCGCCCTGGCCGCATCGAACAGCGACGCCAGCCGCGCGGCTTCGCGTTCCAGCTGGTTGTCGGCGCTGTCACGCAGGGCGAAGCTCACGCCGGCCGTCGCGATGGCGATGATCGCCACCACGACCAGCAGTTCGATGAGGGTGAATCCGCGAGTGCGCCGGCTCGCCGCCGGGCCGCCCCAAGGCGAGCCAGCCCCCTCGGGGGGCAGCGAACCACGCGAAGCGGGGAGCGTGGGGGCCGCCCTACTGCCAGCTGCCGATGTCGGCATTGGTGCCCTCGCCGCCGGGCTGGCCGTCGGCGCCGAGCGACATCACGTCGATCTCGCCTTTCACGCCGGGATTGAGGTACTGGTACGGCCGGCCCCAGGGATCGTTGGGCAGCTTCTCCAGGTAGGGCTTCCAGTTTGGCGGGGCCGGCGGTGCGCCGGGCCGCGTCACCAGCGACTGCAGGCCCTGCTCGGCCGAGGGATAGCGCTGGTTGTCGAGGCGATAGAGCTTGAGCGCCTGCACCAGGTTGTTGACGTCGGTGCGCGCCGCGGTCACGCGCGCGTCGTCGGCCCGGTTCAGGACGTTGGGAACAATGAGCGCGGCGAGCACGCCGATGATCACCAGCACCACCATCAATTCGATGAGGGTGAAACCGGCGGCGCGGCGGATTCGTTTGCCGAGAGACTTCATAAGCGAGTTGTGGACCTGACGTTAAATGATAATCGTGCCATGGTGAGCATGACGCATCGCGGACTCCAGCCCAACTGGACAGTCAGAGGCACGACCTTCCTGCTGTGGGGCCTGGCGGTACTGTGCGTGGTGTACTGGTCCTTGAAACTGCTGAGCACACCCGCCGGCCTGTCCGCCGCGCCGCCGGTGCTGCGCACGCCGCCGCCGGTGGATACCGCAGCGGTGGCGCGCCTGCTCGGCGCAAGCGCTACCGCCGCATCGCCTTCGGCTCCTTCCGAGGCCAGCCGCTTTGCCTTGCTGGGCATCGTGGCCAATCGCCTGGGCGGCGGCGCGGCGCTGATCGCGGTCGATGGCAAGCCGGCGCGGCCGTTCAGGGTGGGCACACTGGTCGAAGAAGGCTTGGTGCTCCAGTCATTGGAGGGCCGCCGTGCGCTGCTGGGCGCCGAACGCGGGGGGCCGAGCACGCTGACGCTCGAGCTGCCGGCGCGTCAGCCGCAGCCCTGATACCCGCCGATTTGAAATCAAGTGAAACAAGGCGCGGCAGCGTCGTCGTTGTTTCATTGGAAGGCAGTTTCAGCTGCGCAAGAACAGGCGGTAGACCGGATTGGCCGTCTCGTCCACGCTCGGGTAGCCCAGGGTGTCGAGAAATTCGCGAAAAGCCTTGTCGTCGGCCTTGGGCACCTGCAGACCCACCAGGATGCGACCGTAGTCGGCGCCCTGGTTGCGGTAGTGGAAGAGGGTGATGTTCCAGTTGGGGCGCATGTGCGAGAGGAACTTCATCAACGCGCCCGGCCGCTCCGGGAACACGAAGCGCAGCAGGCGCTCGTCGCTGGCCAGCGACGAGTGGCCGCCGACCATGTGGCGGATGTGCTCCTTGGCCAGCTCATCGTGGGTGAGGTCCAGCGCCTCGAAGCCGTGGCGATTGAAGTTCGCCGCGATCTTGGGCGACTCGCCCTTGCCGTGGGTGGTCAGGCCCACGAACACGTGGGCCCGGTTGGCATCGCTGATGCGGTAGTTGAACTCGGTGACATTGCGCGGCCCGCCGGGCAGCGAGCCGATGGTTTCGCAAAAGCGCCGGAAGCTGCCGCGCTCCTCGGGGATGGTGACGGCCAGCAGGGCCTCGCGCTCCTCGCCCACTTCGGCGCGTTCGGCCACGAAGCGCAGCCGGTCGAAGTTCATGTTGGCGCCGCACAGGATGACGGCGAAGGTCTGGCCGCGCACCTTGTGCTGCGCCACGTACTGCTTGACCGCCGCCACCGCCAGTGCGCCGGCGGGCTCGACAATGCTGCGGGTGTCGATGAACACGTCCTTGATGGCCGCGCACACCGCGTCGGTGTCGACAGTGATGAATTCATCGACCAGATCGCGCGCCACGCGGAAGGTCTCTTCCCCCACCTGCTTGACCGCCGTGCCGTCGGAAAACAGGCCGACGTCGGCGAGCGTCACGCGCTTCCTTGCGGACACCGATCGCATCATCGCGTCGGAGTCGTTCATCTGCACGCCGATCACCTTGATCTCCGGGCGCAGGGCCTTGATGTAGTTGGCCACGCCGGCGATCAGGCCGCCCCCGCCGATGGCCACGAACACCGCGTCGAGCGGCCCCTGGTGCTGGCGCAGGATCTCCATGGCGATGGTGCCCTGGCCGGCGATCACGTCCGGATCGTCGAAGGGGTGGACGAAGGTCAGGCCCTGGGCCTTTTCCAGCTCGAGCGAATGGGCGTAGGCGTCGGAGTAGCTGTCGCCATGCAGCACCACCTCGCCGCCCAGCGCTTTGACCGCATCGATCTTCACTTGCGGCGTGGTGACCGGCATGACGATCACCGCGCGCGATCCCAGCCGGTGCGCCGACAGCGCCACGCCCTGGGCATGGTTGCCCGCCGAGGCGCAGATCACGCCGCGTTGCAACTGCTCGGGCGTGAGGTGGGCCATCTTGTTGTAGGCGCCGCGCAGCTTGAAGCTGAACACCGGCTGCTGGTCCTCGCGCTTGAGCAGGATCTTGTTGTGCAGCCGGCGGCTCAGGTTGCGGGCCGGCTCCAGGGCCGATTCCACCGCGACGTCATAGACGCGCGCCGTCAGGATCTTGCGCAGGTAGTCGGCGGGTTGCAGGTGCTTGGTCATGGACCGGGGATCATATGCCGCCGTGCTCAGCCGGCTTGCGCGGCGAGCGGGCGGCGGCGCGGGCCCAGCGGCGAGCGAAAGAAAAGAGCCCCCGGATCTTGCGAGCCGGGGGCTTTAAATCCACCAAAGGAAAGGTGGAGGAGACAATCGGTGCACAACCAGAAGGCCCTTGGCCTGTCGCTATGCTTGGGTGCAGTATAGCGCGGACTTGTTGCGATGCAGCAAGTAGGTGGTTCTACGCAACGGTTTTCACGAGCGGATTTTTCGCGGGTTCTTGTAGGAGAAGATTCGATGGAATGCACGGTGAGTTGGACAGGGGCCACGGGCGCCCGTTCGGGCATGGGGTTCCTGGCGGAGACCGGCAGCGGCCACGTGCTGGTCATGGACGGCGCGCCCGATGCCGCCAAGCCCGACAACGGCGGCCAGAACCTGGCGCCGCGTCCGATGGAGACGGTGCTGGCCGGCACCGGCGGATGCGCCGCCTACGATGTGGTGCTCATCCTCAAGCGGGGCCGGCACGATGTGCGGGGCTGCTCGGTCAAGCTCTCGGCCGAGCGCGCCGACACCGACCCCAAGGTCTTCACCAAGCTGCACATGCATTTTCAAGTGACGGGCCGGGACATTCCGGCGACCGCGGTGGACCGGGCCGTCGCCCTCAGCCACGAAAAATACTGTTCGGCCAGTGCCATGCTGGGCAAGACGGCGCAGATCACCACCAGCTTCGACGTACTGCAGAGCTGAACCCAGGCCCGGCTGAAGCCGGTCGGCGCCTGCTGAGGCTAGATATAGTGGGCCGTGGTGGTCATCACCTTGGCGGCGCCGCGCATCAGGGCCCGGGCGCCCTTGGGCAGCGAGACGGCGCCGGCATCCAGCGCCTCGTGTGCATGCCGCGCTTCGTCGGCCTTCATCTGGGCCACGATCGCGCGCGACGACTGGTCCGTCGGCGGCAGGCGGCTCAGGTGGCTGTCCAGGTGGGCTTCGACCTGGCGTTCGGTCTCGACCACGAAGCCCAGGCTGACCTTGTCGCCGAACCGGCCAGCCACCAGGCCCAGGCCGAACGCGCCGGCGTACCACAGCGGGTTGAGCAGGGAGGGCCGGCTGCCCAGTTCATCCAGGCGCTCGAGCGTCCAGGCCAGGTGGTCGGTCTCTTCGCGAGCGGCGGCCTCGAAATGCTGGCGCAGGTGTGGATTGCGGGTCGCCATCGCCTGCGCGGTGTAGAGCGCCTGTGCGCAGACCTCGCCGACGTGATTGACCCGCATCAGGGCCGCCGCCTCGCGTTGTTCGGCGGGCGAGAGGGGGGCGCCGGCGCCTCCGGCCTGTGGCCGCGGGGTTGCGCGGCTGGCGCGGGGGCGAGCGAAAAGAGTTCGAAGTGCGCTGTCCGCAGCGCCGATCAGGCGATCCATGGCCCCAAGTGTACGGATGCCGCGCAACAGCGAGGCCCGGTGCTTGTGTGAACACCCGCACGGTGCGGCTGAGCCAGCCGGTGCATCTTGTTGTCGGTCTGCAACGAAACGGGTTGAAATCGGCTAAATGCTTTGCCCGGCCCCGGCGGCTCTGGTGCAATACCTCCAGCTTCCCGAAATGGAGGCCGGCCCGGGGTTCCGGCATGAGTACGTAAGTGCCTGCAGTTCCGCGATACCGGCGCCCTATGTTTAACCTTGGAGAAACTTGCATGAAAAAGACTCTGATCGCGCTGGCCGCCCTGGCTGCCGTGGGCACCGCTTCCGCCCAATCGACCGTCACCCTGTCCGGTATCCTGAAGGGCGGCGTTGCCCAGACCAAGTACTCCGGCGCTGCCGCTGGCAACGGTTCCAGCCTCGGCGTGGCTGACGGCTCTTCGCGTTTCATCCTGTCCGGTTCGGAAGACCTGGGCGGCGGTCTGCGCGCCAACTTCCAGATCGACAACCGTTTCCGCGTTGACGACAACGGCGCCGCGCCCACGTCCAACCCGGTCGGCACCGGCAACACCTTCATCGGCCTGTCGGGCGGTTTCGGTAACGTGCAGCTGGGCAAGCTGGACACCCATTACTGCCTGGGCGTTGACTCCCACGGTTCGCGCGCCACGGCCCTGACGGCCTCCAGCTGCGCTGTTCTCGGCTACGTGCCGGTCGCTGGCGTCAACACCGCCATCGCCCAGCAGACCCGCACCACCAACGCCCTGCGTTACACCACCCCCAACATGAGCGGTTTCACCGCTTCTGTGACCTACAGCACCGCTCCCGGCGGCTCTGAAGGCGCTGTTGGCGACGCTGGCAAGGGCCGTGCAATCTCTGGCGCCCTGAACTACGCCGCCGGCCCGATCCGCGCTGGCCTGTCGGTGTGGGACTCCAAGTCTGAAAGCCGCGTTGCCGGCGCCGCTCAAGCTGACCAGCGTTCTGTCAGCGCCGTCCTCGGCTATGACTTCGGCATGGGCTCCGTCGGCCTGGGCCTGGACCGTTCGACCGTGACCACCGGCCTGATCGGCGGCGCGACCGCCGACACCAAGCGTAACGCCTGGTCCGTGCCTGTCACCTTCAAGCTGGGCACCGGCACCCTGCTGGCCACCTACAGCCGCGCCAACGACGTCAGCGGCACCGCCAACACCGGCGCCAACATCTGGTCGGTCGGCTACGAGTACCCGCTGTCCAAGCGCACCAGCCTGGGCGTTTCGTACGTCCGCCTGGACAACAAGGCCGCTGGCGCTTACCAGCTGTACACCCAGGCTGCTCTGGTGGGCAACCCCGCCAACGCGACCGGCCAGGACGCCAGCCAGTTCTACGTGGGCGTTCGCCACACCTTCTAATCCTGCGGCGGCCCTCGGGCCGCTTCTGGACCAAGAAACTTGAAAGCCGCCTTCGGGCGGCTTTTTTTATGAGGCGCAGCAAATTCGCGCTGGTTCCAGGAAGCAGTTTGAACATCGCATCGTCGCTTCGCACCACAGGCCTGTTGATGGCCGCGTCGTGGCTTGCCGGTTGCGCCAGTGCGCCCGACGCCGTCGGGATCGCGCAGTCGCCTTGGGCTGCTCAAAGCACATTGGAAACCTCGGCTGCCGGTGGGCAGTGGCATCACTACGGCTTTCCAGCCAAACAACCGACCACCTATGTTTACGAACGCACGCAAGGTCGAGATGCGCTGGCGGCACGGTCGTCCTCCTCGGCCAGCGCTGTGCGCCGGCACGTGAATGTGCAACCACATGCCTTGGGCGCGTTGCGGTTCTCCTGGCTTGTTCCGGAGCTGATTGAACGCGCCGACATGGCGACCCGCGAAGGCGGCGACGGCGTGGTGCGAGTGATCCTGGCGTTCGACGGCGATCGCGGCAAATTTTCCGCGCGCGACGCCATGCTGTCCGAGCTGACGCGGGCCCTGACGGGGGAGGATCTTCCCTATGCCACCTTGATGTATGTGTGGGGCAACCGCCGCCCCGCCGGCAGTGTCATCGTTCATCCGCGTACCCAGCGGGTGCGCAAGATCGTGGTCGAGTCCGGCACCGCCCACCTGGGCCGTTGGCTGGACTACGAGCGCGACATCCGCGCCGATTTCGAGCGTGCCTTTGGCGAGCCGCCGGGCGCACTGCGCACCATTGCCGTCATGACCGACACCGACAACACGCGCTCCGTGGCCAACGCCTGGTACGGCCCGGTCAGCCTCGCCAAACGCCCTTAGGCGCCTGCGACGCTCAGCACTCCTCACTCCAGCAATAGCCGTCGCGGGCGATCATGGCGCTGGACGCGCTGGGCCCCCAGGTGCCGGCGGCATAGGGGCGCGGGCCGCCCCGGTCTTGTTGCCAGTGCCGCAGCAGCGGTTCGACCCACCGCCAGGCTTCCTCCTGCTCGTCGCTGCGCACGAAAAGGTTCAGGCGGCCGTCGATCACGTCCAGCAGCAGCCGCTCGTAGGCGCCCACACGCTCGGCGCCAAAGCGCTGGGTGAAATCGAGGTTCAGGTGCACCGGTGCCAACATGGGCGTCGACCCGCGAGCCGCATGGCGGTGGTCTTGCGCCTGGGAGAACAGATGCAGCTCGAGGCCGTCGCGCGGCTGCAGGTTGATCACCAGCTTGTTGGCCGCGTCCATGGGAACGTCGAAGATGGCGTGCGGCGCCTCCCGGAAGTTCACCACGATGTGCGCGTCGCGCGCCGCCAGCCGCTTGCCGGTGCGGATGTAGAAAGGCACGCCCGCCCAGCGCCAGTTGGCGATCTCGGCGCGCAGCGCGACGAAGGTTTCGGTGTGGCTGTCGGGGGGCACGCCGGGTTCGTCGCGGTAGCCCGGCACGGTTTGCCCGCCCACCCGCCCCGCTGTGTACTGGCCGCGAATCGCATGCTGCCCCAGCGATTCGACCGACCACCGCTTGAGCGAGCGCAACACCTTGAGCTTTTCGTCTCGGATGGCATCGGCATGGGCGTTGATCGGGGGCTCCATCGCCAGCGCGCACAGCAGTTGCAGCGCGTGGTTCTGCACCATGTCGCGCAGGGCGCCGGTGCTGTCGTAGAAGGCGCCGCGCTTTTCCACGCCGAGGTCTTCGGCGATGGTGATCTGGATGTTGGCGATCGTCTCGCGCCGCCACAGGGGTTCGAACAAGGCATTGCCAAAACGCAGCGCGAACAGGTTCTGCACCGAGGGCTTGCCCAGGTAGTGGTCGATGCGGAAGATCTGGTTTTCATTGAGCACGCGGCGCACGGCCTCGTTGATGGCGCGGTTGGACGCCAGGTCGTGGCCCAGGGGCTTTTCCAGCACCAACCGGGTGGCGGGGGTGTTCAGGCCGGCCGCGCCGAGCTGCTCGCACACGCCGGTGAACAGGCTGGGCGCGGTGGCCAGGTACATCACCACCGTGTCGGCCTGGCGCTCGCGCAGGCGCTCGGCCAGCCGGGCATAGTCTTGCGGCCGGGTCAGGTCCATGCGCAGGAAAAAAAGCAGGGCGGCGAAACGGTCGAACTCTTCGGCGCTGGGGCGCTTGGCCAATTCCACCGCGTCGAAACGCGAACGGATCAGCTGGCGGTACTGGGCGTCGCTCAGGTCGTCGCGGCCGACCCCGATGATTCGGCCACCTGCGGGCAGGCTGCCGTGCCGATAGGCCTGGAACAGGGCGGGCATGAGCTTGCGCCAAGCCAGATCACCGGTGCCGCCGAAGAGAACGAGGTCGAAGCTCATGGTTGAGTGTGTCTTGAATCGTGGCACTTTAAGTCGGATCCATCCCTGCGGTGGCCCTTTGCGCCGCCTGGCTGACCATAATGCGGCCATGAACCAACTCGACGCACTCCGGCAATACACCACCGTCGTCGCCGACACCGGCGACTTCCGCCAGTTGGCCCGCTTCCAGCCGCAGGACGCCACCACCAATCCGTCGTTGATTCTCAAGGCCGTGCAAAAGCCCGAGTACGCGCCGCTGCTCAGCCAGACGGTCGCGCGCTTTCACGACCGCCCGCTGGACGAAGTGACAGACCGCCTGCTGGTGCGCTTCGGCTGCGAGATCCTGGGCCTGATCCCGGGCCGGGTCTCCACCGAGGTCGACGCCCGCCTGAGTTTCGACACCCAGGCCACCGTGACGCGGGCAGAGCGCATCATCGACCTGTACCGCGCCGAGGGGATTCCGATCGACCGCGTGCTGATCAAGGTCGCGGCCACCTGGGAGGGTATCGAGGCGGCGCGTACGCTGGAGCAGCGCGGCATCCGGACCAACCTGACGCTGCTGTTCTCGTTCTGCCAGGCGGTGGCCTGCGGCGATGCCAAGGTGCAGTTGATCTCGCCCTTCGTGGGCCGCATCTACGACTGGTACAAGAAGTCCGCTGGCAGCGCCTGGGACGAAGCGGCCAGCGCCGGGCACAACGACCCGGGCGTGCGTTCGGTGCGCCAGATCTTCGAGTACTACAAGCGTTTTGGCATCGCCACCGAGGTCATGGGCGCGAGCTTTCGCAACACCGGCCAGATCGTGGCTCTGGCGGGCTGCGACCTGCTCACCATCAGCCCCGAGCTGCTGGCGCAGCTGTCGGAAAGCACGGCGCCGGTGCCGCGTGCGCTCGATCCCGAACTGGCGGCCGACTTCGACCTGACGCGCGTGCAGTACGACGAAGCGCGCTTTCGCTGGGCGCTCAACGAAGATGCCATGGCCACCGAGAAGCTGGCCGAGGGCATCCGCGCCTTCGCCGCCGACGCGGTCAAGCTCGACCATCTGCTGCAGCACAGGTGAGGGCCTAGGCCTTCGATCCGCGCGTTATCGACGCTGCTCAGTGCGTCCACGGCTGGCCTGCTGCGGCGTTTGCGCCACACGCCCTGACGCGGCTGGCTGGCGCCGGGCGCCGTGGTGCTGAGCTCTTCTATCATCAGGCTACACCCTGGAGGAGCCCGCCCGTGAACTTCGTCGAAGCCGTCAAGACCTGCTTGAGCAAGTACGCCGATTTCAAGGGCCGGGCCAGCCGCCCCGAGTTCTGGTGGTTCATGCTGTTTTGCATGCTCGCCTCCGTCGTCACCGCCGTCATCAGCGAGCGCCTCAGTGGCGTGATCAGCCTGTTGCTGCTCCTGCCCGCCATCGCCGCCACGGCCCGCCGCCTGCACGACATCGACAAGAGCGGCTGGTGGCAGCTGGTGAGCTTGGTGCCCTTCGTCGGCTGGTTGATCGTGCTCTACTGGTACATCCAACCCACACAGCCGCAAGCCAATCGCTTCGGGTGACGGCTCGCTGGGCCTTCTCCGGATAGAGCGCGCTGCGCG
>JAZKDA010000135.1:0-5803 GCA_040387815.1 Pseudomonadota bacterium
CGCGGATGATGTGGCGCGCCACGAACTCCGGCGTGTCCTCGAACATGTGGATGAAGCCGTGCAGCTCGCGCAGGATGTCGTTGGGCAGGTGGCGGCTGGTCTTGGTCTCGCCATAGATGTACAGCGGCACGTCGGTGTTCTTGCGGCGCACCTCCTCGATGAAGCTGCGCAGGTTGACCACGGCCGGGTCGACGTCGGGGCCCGGGCTGAACTCTTCGTCGTCGATCGAGAGAATGAAGGCGCTGGCCCGGCTTTGCTGCTGGGCGAACTGGGACAGGTCTCCGTAGCTGGTGACGCCCAGCACCTCGAAGCCCTCGGCCTGGATGGCCTGCGCCAGGGCGCGGATACCGAGCCCGGAGGTGTTCTCGGACCGGTAGTCTTCGTCGATGATGACGATGGGGAAGCGAAATTTCATGAACGGGCCTTGTGGCGGGCGCAGGCAAATAGACAGTGCAAGGGGCGAAGTGTATGCAAATCGCGCCCGTCTTTTTGTGTCATGAGCGGCCCGTTGCGCTATTGGCCCAGCGCATGCGCCAAAAGCGCAGGAACGCCGCGCTCAGGGCCGGTGTCTGGCGGCGCTTGCCGCCGGGCGGCGCGACTGGGGGTGCCGCGGCGCCGCGCGCCGGGCGGCGGCAAGGGGATGCGGTTCGCGCTTGATGTCTGGGCGACAGGCATCTAGAACGCGGCGAGTCTGGGGTTTGGTGTCGTGCATGCTTTCAGGCTCACTGGCATTGTTTTTGGAACCTTTGAATTATCTCGACAATTGCGCAGCGGCTGCCAGGTTCGCTGTGCAGGCACTGGCAATCCTGCCAATCGAGCGGCTCACTGTCGCGCTGCGCGAGCCCTCAAATTCAAGCGCCGCGAGCCCACCACGCGCCTCATCGGCACCCTATACTGACTCAGCAACCCCGAGTGTCAATGACCATCCGAAGCCGGCTTCTGCTCTTGGTTTTTGCTGTCTGGTTTCCGGCAGTGGGCGCCTTCACGCTGCTGGCGATGTGGGCCCATTCGCGCGACGAAGCCGCGGCCCGCGCCACGCTCAGGCAAGTTGCTGAAAGCCTGTCGGTCGCCGTTGAGCGCGAGTTGGACAAGAAGGCCGTGATGGCATCCACGCTCGCGGCTTCGGGCGCACTGAGTCGCGGCGACTTCCCGACTTTTCAGCTGGAATCCAGAGCGGCCCTGCAGAACGATCCCCACGCCTGGGCGTTCATCATCGACCCCGCGCGCCCGCGCCTGAACACGCTCTTGCAGCATCCCGAACCGCATATGCGCTTGCCAGACGCACCAGTCCTGCCGCAAGGGCCCGGCCCGCAAGCCCACTTCGTGCTCGCCGGCATGGACGCCCGCCGGCCTGTGGTCGTGGTGTTCACTGCCCTGCCCCCCGCCAGTGCCCTGCCGATCAATGTGGGCGTGGCCTTCGATCTGACCAGCCTGCAAGGCATGATGGACCAGATCAGCTTGCCGGAAAACGCCATTGCCAAGGTGCTCGATCAACAGCAGCGCATCATCGTGCGCTCTCGCGACGCAAACCGGTGGCTGGGAGAAACGGTCACCGACGAATTGCTCACCGCGGCACGCAACGGCTCCGCCGAGTTTCTCAGCTCGCGCATTGGCGGCGTCGCCTCGCTGACCTACCTCACGCCGCCCAACCAGTACGGCTGGGCAGCGGCTGTCGCGGTGCCCGAAGCGGCGCTCAGCCATGCAGCGGCCGCGCTCACCGCGCGCGTCGTGGCCGTCGCAGCCGCCCTGCTCCTCATCGGCCTGTTGCTGGCCCTGGTCTGGACGCGCCGCATCAATCAGCCGATCACCGCATTGCTCGATGCCACCGCGCAATTGGTTCGAAACGAGATTCCGCCGCAGCTGACCACCGGTCTGCCCGAGGCCGATGAGGTGGGCGCGGCCCTGTACCGCGCGGCCCAGGCGACCCGCCGATCGGCCCATCTGCTGGAGGCGCGCGTGGCCGAGGCCGTGCGCCAGACCGAGGCGGCCCAGGCCAGCCTGTTCGAGAGCCAGAAGCGCGAGGCGATCGGGCGGCTGACCGGTGGCATGGCCCACGACTTCAACAACCTGCTGCAGACCATCAGCATGGGCCTGCAGATGGTCGACCGCACCGTGGGTGACGGCCCGCACCGGCGCGCGCTCGATGGCGCTTTCCGCGCCTGTGGCAAGGCGGCCGACTTGATCCGCCAGATGCTCACCTTCGGCCGCGCCCAAGCGCTCAGGCCTCAGCCGGTGGCCATGGAGGACTTCATCCTCAAGGCGCTCGAACTGACCACCCGGGCGATCGACGCCAAGGTGTCGCTGCAAGCGACGGTGGAGCCGGGAACCCGGCCCGCCTACGCCGACCCGATCCAGTTCGAACTGGCATTGCTCAACCTCGTGTTCAACGCCCGCGACGCCATGCCCAAGGGCGGCGCCATCGTGATTTGCGCATGCAACGCCGACGCCGACAAAGCCCACGCGGCAGGCGCCACCGGCGACGGCCCCTTCGTCGCGCTCAAGGTCAGCGACACCGGCACCGGCATGGACCCGCAAACACTGGCGCGCGCCACAGAGCCGTTCTTCACCACCAAGCCGGTGGGCGCCGGCAGCGGGCTGGGCCTGGCCCAGGTGGTGTCCTTCGCGCGCCAGTCGGGCGGCGGCGTCTGCCTGCAAAGTGAAGTCGGGCGCGGTACCTGCGTCCATGTCTACCTGCCGACCGCCCGCACGGACATGGCGGCGCAGACCGTGCCCGCGCCCGAGGCAGCACCGCGCCGCGCGCTGCGCATCCTGATGGTCGAAGACGACGTGCTGGTGTCCAACGTGGTGGTGGCCGCGCTCGAGGCGGCGGGCCACCATGTCACGCCATGCAGCCGCGCCAGCGAGGCCGTGGCTGCGCTGTCGGCGGCCCAGGATGGCGCACATCGCTTTGATGTCCTCTTTACCGACATCGTCATGCCCGGCGACATGGATGGCCACGACCTGGCCGTGTGGTGCCGCGAGCACCATCCCGACACCGCCATCGTGCTGACCACCGGCTACAGCGCCAAGGCGGCCGGCTCCACCGCGCTGCTGCTGCGCAAGCCATTCGCCATCGAGGATCTTCTCAGCGCACTGGACCGGGCCGCATCGACCCGACGCGCGTCCGAGGCCGTGGCGTGACGCGCCGGCGTCGCGAGGGTTTGTCACACGTAGAAACGCCAGTTGTGCGTACCATGGCCGTGCGAGCCGGCGCAATCGCGCCGGCAACCCGGCAGCATGCCGGACGGACACCAAGGGAGAACCACAATGGGATTTTTCAGCAAGATTCTGGACAAGCTGGGCTTCGATGCCGGCAACAGGAAGGTCGAGGAGATGTTGCGCACGCCGGCTCCGCCGGCAGGCACTGCGCCTACCGCGGCGCCTGCCGCACCGCAGGCCACGGCCGTGGCGCCGATGCGCGAGGTCGACGTGGTGGCCCAGCTGGAGCAAAAGGCGGCCGCCAGCGCGCAAAAGCTCAACTGGCGCACCTCGATCGTCGACCTGCTCAAGCTGCTGGACATCGACAGCAGCCTGACCGCGCGCAAGGAGCTCGCCACCGAGCTGGGTTGCCCGGCCAACCTGATGGCCGATTCAGCCCAGATGAACATGTGGCTGCACAAGGCCGTGCTAGGCAAGCTCGCCGCCAACGGCGGCAACGTGCCCAAGGAACTGCTCGACTGAGCCCGGAGGCGATCGTGAGCCTCACCGCCATCCTGCGCAGGGCCGGCAAGGCCGTCCGCCTGGGCCGCTGCTGACCCGCATGACAAGCTCCCCCAGCACCGCGACAGCACGCCAGCGTGTCGTGCGACGTGTGCTCATAGGCGCGCTCGCCCTGATCGCTGGGCTGGTCGTGCTGGTGGTCTTCTTCCCCTGGGACACGCTGCGCGGTCCGCTCAATCGCTATGTGTCAGAGCGCACAGGGCGGCATTTCGAGATCACCCGCAAGCTCGACGTGCGGCTGGGCCGGACCACACGGGTGTTCGCCGACGGCATCGTGTTCGCCAACCCGCCCTGGGCACAAGAGCCCAACCTGGTCGAAGCGCAGCGGGCCGAGCTGCATGTGCGGCTGTGGCCCCTGTTGACGCAGCGCCTTGTCGACCTGCCCCTGGTAGTGCTGCAGGGGCCCAAGCTGGGCCTGGAGATGCTGCCCGACGGCAGGCGAACCTGGACGCTTCAAGCCGACGGCCAAGGGGAAGGCAACCTGCGGATCGGCGCGCTGAAGATCGACCAGGGCAGCCTGCATTTTCTGGCCAAGCAACATGGCGCGGACATCAAGGCCGACTTCCACATCGATGGCACGCCGACCGACAAGGCGCCCGATGCGGCCTCGTTGCCGCTGGGCTTTCGGGCCACCGGCCGCTTGCGCGACCAGCCTTTCCAGGCGCAGGGCCGAACCGGCAACGTGCTCGGATTGCGTGAGGCACTGCAGCAACCCTTCCCGGCCGAGCTGGAGGCCACAGCAGGCGCAACGACCCTGCAGGCGAACGGGTCGGTGCGCAGCATCACCAGCTTCGAAGGCGCCGACCTGAAATTCCGCCTGCGCGGGCGCAGCCTGGCCGAGCTTTATCAGCTCGCGGAAATCGTCCTGCCGGCGACACCGCCCTACGACGTGCAAGGGCAACTGGTGCGCAAAGGCGCGCAGTGGCAGGTGAGCGGGCTGCAAGGGCGGCTGGGGCGCAGCGACATCAGCGGCGCGTTGACGCTGGATCAGTCCCGGCCCAAGCCCACGCTGATCGGCCAGGTCACCTCGCGTTCGCTCGATTTCGATGACCTGGCTCCCCTGGTCGGCCTGGAGCCACCGCGAACCGCCAAGGGGCAGCTTCAAAAACAGCAGCGCCAAGCCGGTGCACGCGTCTTGCCCGCCACGCCGGTGGATCTGCGCCGCTTGCAGGTGATGAACGCGGACGTCAAGGTGACGGCCGAGCGCGTGGTCAATGCGCCGCGCGTACCGCTGGAACGCGTCGCGACCCAGGTTCGGTTGCAAGACGGTGTCCTGCGGCTCGACCCACTTGACCTGGCCGTCGCGGGTGGGCGGCTGGTGGGCCGTGTCACGATGGACGGACGCAACCTGCCCTCGCAGGGCGCGGTCGACCTGCAGGCCACCGGCCTGCAACTGGCCAAGCTGTTCCCCACGGTGGACCTGAACCGCGCGAGCATCGGCCAGGTGCACGGGCGCGTCGTCCTCGACGGCAAGGGGCGCACCGTGGGACAAATGCTGGGCGCGGCCAATGGCGACATCGCATTGCTGGTGAGCAAAGGCCGCATCAGCAACCTGCTCCTGGAGATCTCCGGCCTGGACGGAGGCGAGGTGATCAAGTTCCTGATGGGAAAGGACCAAAGCGTCGACCTGCGCTGCGCGGCCGCCTCGTTCGATGTCAAGAACGGCCTCATGACCTCCCGTGCGCTGGTGCTGGACACCACTGACACCGTGATCTACGGTCAGGGCACTATCAACATGGCGAACGAAACGCTGGACCTGACCTTCAAGCCGCTGCCCAAGGACATGAGCATCCTGGCCATGCGCTCGCCTCTGAAGCTGCAGGGCACGCTCGGCGCGCCCAAGCCCGGCGTCGACAGTCCGTCGCTCATCGCGCGGGCCGGCGTGGCGCTGGCGCTGGCGGCGATCAATCCGCTGCTGGGACTGGCCGCGACCATCGAGACCGGCCCTGGCGAGCACTGGATCGGCTCCTGGCAGAAAACCGTTCCCGTCACCGGTAGCAAACATTACCGCTTCACCGCCTGGCGCAAATTCAGCGCCATGGCCGAACCTCGTCGCAGCGTCGTCGCCCGCGTCATTTGGCAG
>JAZKDA010000136.1:0-5410 GCA_040387815.1 Pseudomonadota bacterium
GCGGCCGGGTTTTTGGTGTTCTTCATTGTCGCCCATCCCGGCCTGTGGCTGGCGAGCGGTATCTATATCGTTCAGACCCAGGACCGCGCCGTAATCACCACCTTCGGCGCCTATAGCGGCGAAGTCGGTCAAGGCCCCCACTATCGCCTGCCCTGGCCGATCCAGCGGCACGAGACGGTGGTCGTCACCCAGATCCGCTCGGTCGACATCGGTCGTGACACCCTGGTGCGGGCCACCGGCCTGCGCGAGTCCGCCATGCTCACCCAGGACGAGAACATCGTCGAGATCAAGTTCGCCGTCCAGTACCGCCTGAAAGACGCGCGCGCCTGGCTGTTCGTCAGCCGCAACCCCGCCGACGCCCTGGTCAACGTGGCCGAGTCGGCCGTGCGTGAGGTGGTGGGCAGCATGCGCATGGATGCCGCCCTGTCCGAAGAGCGCGACCAGATCGCGCCGCGCGTGCGCACCCTGATGCAGACCATGCTCGACCGCTACAACGTTGGCGTCGACGTGGTGGCCGTCAACCTCCAGCAGGGCGGCGTGCGCCCGCCCGAGCAGGTGCAGGCGGCCTTCGATGACGTGCTCAAGGCGGGCCAGGAGCGCGAGCGCGCCAAGAACGAGGCGCAGGCCTATGCCAACGATGTGGTGCCCCGCGCCGTCGGTGCCGCCTCGCGGCTGACCGAGGAAGCGCAGGCCTACAAGGCCCGGATCGTGGCGCAGGCCGAGGGTGACGCCCAGCGCTTCCGCTCGGTGCTCGCCGAGTACCAGCGCGCTCCGCAAGTGACCCGCGACCGCATGTACACCGATGCCATGCAGCAGATCTACACCAACGTGACCAAGGTCCTGGTCGACTCTCGCCAGGGCTCCAGCCTGCTGTACCTGCCGATCGATCGCCTGATCCAGCAGGCGGCGCAGGGCGGTGTTGCCGCCATCGATCCAGCCGCGGCGGTCGTGCCGCCGGCGGCCGCCGGCGGCGCTGCCGCGACCTTGCCCTCAAGCGATGCCCGCACCCGCGAGAACGTTCGCGGCCGCGAGCGCGAGGCGCGCTGACCAGAGCGGGACACAGACACCTATGAACAGAATCGGACTCATCGCTTCCTCGCTGCTGGTGCTGCTGGCACTGGCCAGTTCCATGCTTTTCGTCGTCGACCAGCGCCAGTTCGGCGTGGTCTACGCCCTGGGCCAGATCCGCGAAGTCATCACCCAGCCCGGCCTGCACTTCAAGCTGCCGCCGCCGTTCCAGAACGTCAGCTACATCGACAAGCGCCTGCTCACGCTCGAAAGCATGGACCCCGAGCCCATGCTCACCGCCGAGAAGCAGCGCGTGGTGATCGACTGGTTCGTGCGCTGGCGCATCGCCGACCCCTCGCAGTACATCCGCAGCGTCGGCCTGGACGAACAGGCCGGCGCGGTTCAGCTCAATCGCGTGGTGCGAAACGCCTTCCAGGAAGAGATCAACCGCCGCACCGTGCGCGAGCTGTTGTCCACCGGGCGCGAGCAGATCATGAGCGAGGTCAAGCGGGAGGTACAGGAGGTCGTCACCGGGGCCAACACCTGGGGGATGGAAGTGGTCGACGTGCGCATGACGCGCGCCGACTACGTTGAGGCCATCACCGAGTCGGTGTACCGCCGCATGCAGGCCGAGCGCAACCGCGTGGCCAACGAACTGCGCTCGACCGGCGGCGCCGAAGGCGAAAAAATCCGCGCCGACGCCGACCGCCAGCGCGAGATCACCATTGCCAATGCCTACCGCGATGCCCAACGCGTCAAGGGCGAGGGCGACGCCCGGGCGTCGGCGCTCTACGCCGATGCATTCGGGCGCGACCCGCAATTTGCCCAGTTCTACCGCAGCCTCGAGGCCTACAAGTCCAGCTTCGGCAAGCGCAGTGATGTGATGGTGGTCGATCCGTCGAACACCGAGTTCTTCCGCGCCTTCCGCGGTGGTGGCGGCAGCGTCACCGGCGGCGGCGCCCCCGCCGCGCCCGCCAAGACCCGGTAGGCTTTTGCCTTGGACAGCGACCTGATCTGGGCCGCGCTGGCCCTGGTGCTGGTGTTCGAGGGTCTGTTTCCGCTGTTGGCGCCGCGCGGCTGGCGCGCCACCTTCGAGCGGATCATGGCCCTGCGCGACGGGCAGCTGCGCTTTTTCGGTATGTGCAGCGTGGTGCTCGGCCTGCTCTTGCTCTGGCTGGTTTATTGAAGTGGCGGCCACGCTTGGCCGCGCCCGCGCGCGGGCCCGGTCGCGCTGGCCGGTAAAATACCGTTTTTAACAGCCCCCCATTTCCATGTCCGCCTGGGTCCTGCCGGATCACATCGCCGATGTTCTGCCCTCCGAGGCCCGGCACATCGAAGAGCTGCGCCGCGAGCTGCTCGACACCGCCCGTGGCTATGGCTACGAGCTGGTGATCGCGCCGCTGCTGGAGCATCTGGAGTCGTTGCTCACCGGCACCGGCGAAGCCCTCGACCTGCAGACCTTCAAGCTGGTGGACCAACTGTCGGGCCGCATGATGGGTCTGCGTGCCGACACCACGCCGCAGGTGGCCCGCATCGACGCCCATTTGCTCAACCGCCGTGGCGTCACCCGGCTTTGCTATTGCGGGCCGGTGCTCCATACCCGCCCCGACCGCCCGCACGCCACCCGTGAGCCGCTGCAGTTCGGCGCCGAAATTTATGGCCATGCCGGTCTTGAGGCCGACCTCGAGGCGCTCACCCTGGCGCTCGACTGCCTGCGGGCCACGCAGGTGCCCGGCCTCATCGTCGACATGGCCGACGCCCGCATCGTGCGTGCCGTGCTCGAAGGCTGCCCGGCCGATGCCGCCCGCACCGCGCGCATCCATGCCGCGCTGGCGGCCAAGGACACCCCCGAGCTGGCCGCGCTCACCCGCGATTTCCCCGCGGCATCGCGCGAGGCGCTGGCCACCCTGCCCACGCTCTACGGCGACATCTCGGTGCTGTCAGAGGCCGCCAAGGCCCTGCCAGACCACCCGCGGGTGCGCGAGGCGCTGGCCAGCATGGCCTGGCATGTCGAGGGCGCGCGTGTGAGCTTCGACCTGGCCGACCTGCGCGGCTACGCCTATTACAGCGGGGTGCGCTTTGGGGTTTACACCCCGGGTGGCAGCGATGCGCTGGTGCGCGGCGGCCGCTATGACGAGGTCGGCGCGGTGTTCGGGCGCAACCGGCCGGCAGTCGGCTTCAGCCTCGATGTGAAAGAGCTGGTCGGCGTCGTCCCCAAGCGGCCCCTGAAGGCCGCCATCCGCGCCCCCTGGGGCGAGGAGGCGGCCCTGCGTTCGGCCATCGCGCAACTGCGCCGCCAGGGCGAGACCGTGGTGTGCGTGCTGCCGGGCCATGAGAGCGAGGTGGACGAGTTCCACTGCGACCGAGAGCTGGCCCGCCACGATGGCGTCTGGGCCGTGCGCGGCCTCTGAATTTTTCTCCCAAGAGTTTTCGTGATGAACAAGACAACAGGTCGCAACGTGGTCGTGGTCGGCACCCAGTGGGGCGACGAAGGCAAGGGCAAGCTGGTCGACTGGCTGACCGAGCTGGCCCAGGGCGTGGTGCGTTTCCAGGGCGGCCACAATGCCGGCCACACGCTGGTGATCAATGGCGTCAAGACGGCCCTGCACCTGATCCCTTCGGGCATCATGCGCCCGGGCGTCAAATGCTACATCGGCAACGGCGTGGTGCTCTCGCCCGCCAAGCTGTTCGAGGAGATCGAAGGCCTGGAAAAAGCCGGTGTCGAGGTGCGCTCGCGCCTTCGCATCAGCGAGGCCTGCCCGCTCATCCTGCCCTATCACGCTGCGGTCGACATCGCCCGGGAAACCCTGCGCGAGGCCGGCGGCACCGAAAAGATCGGCACCACCGGCCGCGGCATCGGCCCGGCCTATGAGGACAAGATCGCCCGCCGCGCGCTGCGCGTGCAAGACCTCAAGCACCCGGCGCGCTTCGCGGAAAAGCTCAAGACCGTGCTGGAGCTGCACAACCATGTGCTCACCACCTTCCTGCATGCCCCGGCGGTCGATTTCCAGCAGACCCTCGACGACGCCCTGCGCCTGGGTGAGCAGCTCAAGCCCATGATGGCCGACGTCTCGCGCGAGCTCAACGAGGCGCATCTGCGTGGCGACAACCTGCTGTTCGAAGGCGCGCAGGGCACCTTGCTCGATGTCGACCACGGCACTTATCCGTACGTCACCTCCAGCAATTGCGTCGCCGGCAATGCCGCCGCCGGCGCCGGCGTGGGGCCGCGCATGCTGCACTACATCCTGGGCATCACCAAGGCCTACTGCACCCGGGTGGGCGGCGGCCCGTTCCCCACCGAGCTCGATTGGGAGACCCCCGGCACGGTGGGTTATCACCTGTCGACCGTCGGCGCCGAAAAGGGCGTGACCACCGGCCGTTCGCGCCGCTGCGGCTGGTTCGACGCGGCTTTGCTCAAGCGCAGCGCGCAGGTCAACGGCCTGTCGGGCTTGTGCATCACCAAGCTCGACGTGCTCGACGGCATCGAGGAGCTCAAGCTGTGCACCGGCTACGAGCTCGATGGCGAGCAGATCGACATCCTGCCCATGGGCGCCGACGAGATCGAACGCTGCAAGCCCATCTACGAAACGCTTCCCGGCTGGACCCAGAGCACCGTGGGCGTGACGCAGTACGACAAGCTGCCGATCAACGCCCGGTTGTACCTGCAGCGCATCGAGCACGTGACCGGCGTGCCGATCGATATCATCTCGACCAGCCCAGACCGCGACCACACGATCATGCAGCGCCACCCCTACCTGGCCTGAACCCCGAACCATTCGACCGAGGAGTCCGCGCATGTTGACCGAAGACGGCAAGCACCTGTATGTGAGCTACGACGAGTACCACAACCTGATCGAAAAGCTCGCGATCAAGGTGCACCAGTCGGGTTGGGAATTCGACACCATCTTGTGCCTGGCCCGGGGCGGGATGCGCCCCGGCGACATCTTGAGCCGCATCTTCGACAAGCCGCTGGCGATCATGTCCACCAGCTCGTACCGGGCCGAAGCTGGCACGGTGCAGGGCGTGCTCGACATCGCGCGCTACATCACCACGCCCAAGGGCGAGATTGCCGGGCGCGTGCTGCTGGTCGACGACCTGGCCGATTCCGGCTTGACGCTGCACCGGGTGGTCGACCTGCTGCGCAACAACTACCCGCCGATCACCGAACTGCGCACCGCGGTCATCTGGACCAAGGGTTTGTCGAAGTTCCAACCCGACTACTCGGTCGAGTTCCTGCCGACCAATCCCTGGATCCATCAACCCTTCGAAAGCTACGACAGCATGGGCCCCCAGCGCCTGCTGGAGAAGTGGCGGGTCTGAACTAGTCTTGTGCTCCAGCGCGAAACCTTCCGCGCGCTCTCACCCTCTGATTTCTCCGGCCAAGCGCGCTGCACGGGCGGGG
>JAZKDA010000137.1:0-7395 GCA_040387815.1 Pseudomonadota bacterium
CCGCCGCCGTGGACAAGTCTCCGAGCGCCTCGAACACAAAAATTCAGACAGCCCCATGCCAAACGATCAAGCCCCCACCGTCGCCTTGGCGACCGCCGTACCTGTTCGAACCAAGCCGTCCAACTACCCGGAGCCCTTCGCCACGCGGGTCTTGGGGCGCACCAAGCGGCCCTTGGGTAATTTCTTCGGCTTGAACAACTTTGGCGTCAACCTCACCACCGTCCGGCCCGGGGCGATCTCCGCCTTGCGCCATGCCCATTCAAAGCAAGACGAGTTTATTTACGTCGTGTCCGGACGCATCTGGCTGGAATGCGACACCGGCACCTGGGAACTGGGGCCTGGGATGTGCGCCGGGTTTCCATCGGGGACAGGCAATGCGCACCGCCTGGTGAACCGCTCGCAAGAAGATGCCACCTATCTGGAGGTAGGCGACAGAACGCCGGGTGACGATGCCAGCTATCCGGACGATGACCTGGTGGCGCGGATGGTCGACGGCGCTTGGGCCTTCTTTCACAAGGACGGGCGGCCGTATTGACTCCAGCGCCGCCGGCTGCGCGATCAGGGCTCGCGGCCCTCCAGCAGCGCCGCGAGGCTGTCGCGGATCAAGTGCCCTGAAATGCTGAAACGCGGCGGGATGCCGGGCAAGTCATCCAGCGAGAACCACTGCGCGTCCTCGATCTCGTCGGCTTGCGGCACGATGTCGCCGCTGTCCCAGCGGGCCGTGAAGGCGATCATCAGGCTGTTGGGGAAGGGCCAGCTCTGGCTGCCGTAGTAGCGCAGGTCTTTCACCCGCACGCCCACCTCCTCGAAGCTCTCGCGCATCACGCATTCTTCAATGGACTCGCCGGGTTCGACAAACCCGGCCAGCGCGCTGTAAGTGCCCTTGGCAAAGCGAGGGGAACGCGCCAGCAGCACCTGGCCGGGGCGCCAGATCAACACCATCATGGCGGGGGCCAGCCGTGGATAGGCCGAATGCCCGCAGGCCGGGCAGCGGCGCGCGCGCTCGTGGGCCTGGCGCTCGGTCGGGGTGCCGCAGACCCCGCAGAAGCGGTGGGTGCGGTCCCAGTCGATCACCTGCGCCGCCCGGCCCGCCAGGCCGCCATGCAGGGCCGGCCATTGCATCATGGCCGTGCGCAGCGGCACGCGGCGCCAGCCTTCGGGGATGGCATCGAGCTCGAAGGCCCAGGCATCCAGGCCGTCCAGGCGCCCGAGGTAGTGGCGCGTTGGGGCGTCGGGTGAGGGGGCCGGGGTGGGCGCGTCCTCATCGCCGGGAAGCAGCAGATGGCCTTCGGCGAAGGCAAAGGACCAGGCCAGCTCGGTGGGGCTGGCAGGGGCACTGACGGCGGGTTCGAAGTCCATGGCGCTCGATTATCCAGACTTGCCGGTGTCCGTCCTGGCGCGCATCAGGCCTTGGCGCTGTTGGCGTGCGCAAGCCCTTCAAGCAGGAAGGAGGCCATCACCGACGCGTTGATCTTGCAATCCAGCAAGACCGGGCCTTGCGGATCGGCCAGCATCGGCGCGAGTGCGCGCAGGTCCTCGACGGTGCGCACGGTCGCGGCCTCGAAGCCAAAGGCTTGCGCCACGGGCGCATAGTCGATGTCCGGAAACTGCGACAGGTAGACCGGGACGTTGCGCTCCTTCAGGAAGTGCAGCTCGGCGCCATAGGCGCAGTCGTTCATGAGCACGATCACCAGCGCAATGCCTTCGCGCGCCACGCTTTCGAGCTCGCCCATCGTCATCGTGAAGCTGCCGTCGCCCATGATGGCCACCGTGGTGCGTTCCGGCGTTCCGATGGCATAGCCCATGGCGGTTCCAAAGCCCAGGCCGATGGAGGCGGTGTCGTTGGTCTGCTTGAAATGCGCGGGCCCGGCGCACGAGATATACGGTGCGGCCACCAGGAGGTTGCCCGAGTCCCAGATGAGGTTGCGGTTGGGCGGCAACAGGCGGTCGAGTTCCAGTGCCAGGGTGCGCGCGTCGATGGTGCGCGGCGTGTTCATCGGCTCGAAGTCGTCCGACAGTTTGAAGTCGGCCAGCCCGCTGGCGTTTTTGGCACTGCGCAGAGGCATCGCCTCGGGCGCGCGCGCGGGCAGTGCCGCCAGCAGTTGCTCGGCCACCAGCCTGGCATCGCCGACCACCGACACATCGGCATGGAACCAGCGGCCGATGTGGCTTCGGTTGGCGTCGATCTGGATCACCGGGAGGTCCGGCGAGAAGGCCGCGCCCAGGCTGGTGGTGCGCGAGTTCATGCCCGCGCCGATCACCACGATGCAGTCGGCCTGCTCCATCACCCGCCGGCCCGCGGCATGGGAGAAGCCGCCCATCACACCGCAGTTGAACGGATGGCCGGCGAACATCTCCTTGGCCTTCATGGTGGTGGCCAGCGCGCCTCCGGTGTGGTCGGCCAGGCGGACGATGGCCTCCCGCGCGCCGGCGCGGTGGGCGCCCCAACCCACCAGGAACAGCGGCTTCTTGCACTTCCCCAGCAAATCGGCCGCGGCCTGGACAGCCGGGCCGCGCGCCGGCTTGGGCGCCACGGCAGCCGGGGGCACCGGCGCCGGCGTGGTGGCCACCGGATCGATCTGCGTCTGTTGCACGTTGGCGGGAAGCAGCAGGACCACACCGCCCTGGTGTGCGGCCGCGGCCGCCTGCAGCAAGGTGTGGCGGGCCGTGGCCGCATGGTTGGCCACGAAGGTGCGGTAGCCGGCGGCCTGCAGCACCGACAGGCTGTTGAAGCTCTTGTAGTCCGGCCCCATGCCATTGACCGTACCACCGGTATTGGGCGCATCGCTGCAGATCACCAGCACCCGCGAGCCGGTTCGCATGGCGAAGTTGATGCCGTTCATGCCGTTGGCCGTGGCGGGCCCGCGCCCCAGGATGACGATGGTCAGCCGCCCTGTCGCGGCGGCATAGCCCTCGGCCATGGTGACGGCGTTGTTCTCATGGCGTGCGGACCGGAACTTCACGCCCATGCCGTCGATGGTCGTGATCAGCTGGGCGGTGTCGTCGCTCATCAGGCCGAAGACGTATTCGACGCCCAGGCCCTTGATGTCTGCGGCCAGGGCTTCGTAGGCGGCAACGGTCTTGACGGACATGTCTGCGGATCTTTCTTGTCAATGGTTCAGTGTCGAATGGGCCATGTTGCGCATTCTCCGGCGCGCATCCTCCCGGCGCCATCAGCGTTTGCACTGTGGCAGGCGCGACCGCGGATTGGCCGCCAGGCTCGACAGCCCTCGCCGCGGCATGCCGAGTCTGATGCGCAGCGTGATGGAAGGCGACAGACTGCTGATGACAGCGCCGATGTGGGGATGGACAATTGCCTTTTCGTTCCCGAGCGCACCATGCCTCTGCCCCAAGCCGCCGCCCGCCGCGAAGCCCACCGCCGCGTCATCGACATGCAGGCCTATGTCCGCGACGACGGCCTCTACGATGTCGAGGCGCACCTGGTCGACACCAAGCCCTTCCCCTTCGAGCGGATCGGCACCCCCCGCCCGTGGCCCGCGGGCCAGGCGCTGCATGACCTCTGGGTGCGCATGACCGTCGACAACAACCATGTGGTGACCGCCATCCACGCCGCGTCGGACGTCACGCCCTACCCCATCTGCAAGCAGGCCGAGTCCACGCTGCAGGTGCTGGTGGGCGAGCGCATCGCCGGCGGCTGGTCCGCGAAGGTGAAAGAGCGCCTGCGCGGCGCCGCCAGCTGCACCCACCTGATGGAAATGCTGATCCCGCTGGCCACCACGGCGCTGCAGGGCATCCGGGGACTGAAATCGCTCAACGAACGTGTCGATCAGCCCCCGGAGGCCATCGAGCGAAAGATCGACAGCTGCTATGCCTATGGTCGTGAGCGTGAGGTGGTGCGCATGCTGTGGCCGCAGCATGTGCGTCGGTGATCAGTTGGCGTGCTTGCGACTCGCCGGCTTGCACAAGGACTCGTTGATGCTGTCCACGCGCATTTTGCCGGGGATGCTGCCCGACAGGCGCGAGACCGAGCAGTGGTTGATCAGGAATCGTGCGTAGGCTTCTTCGGTGCTCAATGACGCGCACAAGATTGTCTTGATCGTCATGCCATGCGCAAAGATGGCAATACGCTGGCCGTTCGCCTCGCGCATCGCCGCTTCGAACGCGCTCAGAACGCCCTGGCGGAATTCATCCGGGTCCTTGCCGAAGAAGCGCGCGGGCGAGACCATGAACCGCGAGAAGCCCTTGGGGTCTTCCGCCTGCATGGTTTCGACCGAGCGATAGCGGTCCGTGCCGTGGTCGACCTCGGCCAGGCCTTCGTAGATGGTGGGCGCGATGCCCAGCAGGCGGGCCAGCGGCTGGGCCGTGTCCATGGCGCGGCGCTGCGGGCTGCTGACGATGCAGTCGACCCCCTCGCGCTGCAGGCGCCGGGCCAGGCGCTGGGCATGGCGCATGCCGTCCGGGTGGAGGGGCGGATCACCGGGGTGGACGGGATGGCCCTCATGCGGCAGGCCGTGGCGGATCAGGAGGATGTGTTTCATAGGCTTGCCTCGATGTTATCCGCCAGGCCTGGCGGCCAATGCGGCGGCAATCCGCGCCGCCGTGGTGGCATCGATGGCGCCGCTCTGGCGCGCCAGTTCGACGGTGCGCCCGCACATGAGGCGGTAGAAGGCCAGCGTGTCCGGGCCCAGGCCGTCCAGCGCCGCCAGGTGCTTTTCAACCGACCCCACATCGCCGCGCGACACCGGCCCCGGCATGCCGCGGGCAATGCCGGCCGATTCGATCGAGGCCAGGGTGCCCCGCGCCATGGGCATCATGGCGCGCACCGCATCTTCCTCGGTGCCGCCCCACGTCGCCCAGACACGCGCCGCTTCGGCGAACAGCACGTTCACGAATTGCGAGGTGAAGCCGGCGGCCGCGTGGTAGCGCCCGCGCATGCCCGGCGGCAGCCGGTTGACGCGGCAACCGAGCCGCTCGGCCAGGGCCACCAGGGTGGCGTTCAGCGGCTCGGCGGCCTCGATGGTGATGGTCGAGCCCGGCAGCGAGGCCACGGCCGCATCCGGATCGCCGAAGGTCTGCATGGGATGGAAGCCGCCGATCTGCGCGCCCTGGTCGCGCGCCGCGCCCAGGACGTCGACCTCGGTCACGCCACTGCAATGCACCACCGCCATGCCCGCGCGCCACCGTAGTTGAGCGGGGAGGCCGGCGATGGCGCTGTCGGGCGTGGAGATGAAGACCAGGTCGCTGCCGTCCACCACCTGCTGTGGCGTCAGGACATTGCAGCCGGGAATGCGTGCGGCCAGGGCCTGCGCCGAGCCTGGTGTTGCGCTGGCGACGCCACCCACGTGCAAGCCCGCGCGGTGCAGGCTCCAGGCCAGGGCCTTGCCCAGGCGGCCGGCGCCGATGAAGCCGATGCGCAAGGGGTCGGAGAGGGTGTTTTCCATGGAGCGGATTCTGGCGGTCGTGACGGGGGTGCGGAGGCGAGCGGGGCGGCAGGCGTCCAGAGGATCGTAGTCGGCTTCGTCATAATCGCCGCTCCCCCCCCGCCAGCCGTCTCCATGTCCCGCACGTCCCCCTCGATGCCGCCCTTTCCGCCCGGCGGCCCCGCCGAGGGGACCGGCGTGTGCCTGCAAGGCGTGACGCTGCGGCGCGGCGCCAACACCGTGCTGGAGAACATTTCCCTCGATCTGCAAGAGCCGCGCATCGGCGTCATCGGCGACAACGGCGCGGGCAAGAGCAGCCTGTTCCGGCTGATCTGCGGGCTGGACGTGCCGCAGGCCGGCCGGGTGGCGGTGTGCGGGCAGGACATGCGCGAAGGCGCGGCCCGCGCGCTGCGCGTGGGCATGATGTTCCAGAACCCCGACGAGCAGATCGTGTTCCCGACGGTGGAGGAGGAGCTCGCCCTCAGCCTCACGGCCGGCGGCCGTCCGCGCGGGCCAGCGATCGTTCAGGCGCGCGAGTGGCTGCACACCCGGGGCCTGGGACACTGGGCCGCGCGTGCGGTCTCGGGCTTGAGCCAGGGGCAACGCCAGCATGTGTGCTGGCTGGCGCTGCTGATCGCCGCGCCACGCGTGCTGCTGCTCGACGAACCTTTCGCCAGCCTTGACCTGCCCGGCCAGACCTTGCTGCACCAGGACATCGAACAGGCGGCCCAGCAGGTGATCGTGGCGACGCACCAGCTCGATCATGTGCGCGGCTTCGCCCGTGTGCTCTGGCTCGACCACGGCAAGGTGCGCATCGACGGTGCGGGCGCACAGGTGTGCGCGGCCTACGAGGCCGACGTGGCCACGCGCTGGGCCCACCGCCTGGCCGCGCGCGATCCCGCCGGCCGCGCCTGAGCACCGCCGCACCATGACCAGCCTCTACAGCGAACACCGCACCTGGCTGCATGCCGTGCCCGCCGGCTTCAAGCTGCTGGCGATCGCCCTGCTGGGCACCTCCTTGTTCCTCACCGACCACCTTGGCGTGCTGGGTGTGGGCGCCGCGGCCTGCGCGCTGGTGTTTGCTTCGCTCGGCCGCGCCACGCGGGGCGTGTGGCGGATGGTCGCCGCGCTCATCGTCATGGCCTTGCTGGTCGCGGCCTTCCATGTGGCCCTGGGCCGGCCGGCGGTGGGCGCTGTCAGCGCCTTGCGGCTGGCGGGCACCAGCCTGCTGGGCGTGTCGCTGACCGTGAGCACCCGCTACACCGAATGGCTGGCCGTGTTCGAGCGCCTGCTCGCGCCGCTGGGGCGCGTGGGCCTGCGGGTCGACCGTTTCAGCCTGCAGCTGGCGCTGATGCTGCGCTTTATCGATATCTTCTTCGTGCAGTGGAAGCGCCTGGATGAGGCGCATCGCCTGCGCACCGGCCGTGCCGGCGGCGCACGTTTGCTGGCGCCTTTGGCCATCCAGATGCTGCTGGCGGCCCGCCGCGTGGCCGATACACTTCGGGTCCGATTGGAATGATCCTCATGAACACCACTACCTCCCGCTCCCTCGCCCTGGTTCCGCTGTTCGCCGCGCTGCTCGCCGTGCTGGGCCTGATCCCCAAGATCGATCTGCCGCTGGGCGTGCCGATCACGCTGCAGACCCTGGGCGTGATGCTCGCCGGCTGCCTGCTGGGCCCGCGCCGCGGCCTGCAGGCGGTGCTGCTGTTCCTGGCGGCCGTGGCCATGGGCCTGCCACTGCTGTCGGGCGGGCGCGGCGGCGTGGGCGTGTTCTTCGCGCCGTCGGCCGGCTACCTGGTGGGCTTTGCCTTCGGCGCCCTGGCCACCGGTCTGGTGATGTCCCGCCTGCCGGCCAACACACCGCGCCGCGCCGCCGTCAGCGCCTTGATCGCCTCGGTCGTGGGCGGGCTGCTGGTGGTGCATGTGTGCGGCGTGATCGGGCTGGTGAACCTGGCCAACCTGAGCTGGTCGCAGGCGCTGTGGGGCACGCTGGTCTTTGTACCCGGTGACCTGA
>JAZKDA010000138.1:0-20761 GCA_040387815.1 Pseudomonadota bacterium
TCGCCATGTTGGGCCGGATCATGCCGGCGCCCTTGCTGATGCCGGTGATGGTGACGGTGCGGCCGCCGACCCGCACCTGCCGGCTGAAGGCCTTGGCGAGGGTGTCGGTGGTCATGATGCCCTCGGCCGCGCGCAGCCAATGATCGGGCTGGGCATCGGCCAATGCGGCGGGCAGGCCGGCCTCGATGCGCTCCACCGGCAGCGGCTCCATGATGACGCCGGTGGAAAAGGGCAGCACCTGCTCGGGCGCGATGCCCAGGTGGCGGGCCAGGGCGACGCAGGTGGCGCGGGCGCGCGCCAGGCCGTCCGCGCCGGTGCCGGCATTGGCGTTGCCGGTGTTCACCACGATCGCGCGGATGCCCTGGCCGGCGGCCAGGTGCTCGCGGCACACCAGCACCGGCGCGGCGCAAAAGCGGTTGCGCGTGAACACGCCGGCCACGGCCGCGCCGGCCTCCAGCAGGAACACGCTCAGGTCCTTGCGGCCGGGCTTGCGCACGCCCGCTTCGGTCACGCCGATGCGCACGCCGGCCACAGGCAAAAGGTCTTGCGCGCGCGGCGCTTGCAGGTTTACAGGCATTTGATAGTCACCCCAAAAGTTGGAACGAAGTGCAGTCCGACGCAGGCCCCGGCATCGCCTTCGGCGGGACCGACCGAATCCCTGCTTTCGTCATGGCTATGAATTCTGCCAGCCCATACCCCTGAGGTTGGTGAAAACCCGCTTTGCACGAACGCACAGGCGACGCCACAGTGGGCGGGCCTTGCAAACAAACAACTCACGAAGGAGACACGCATGTCCGAATCGAAGCTGGTCGAATCCAAGGTTCCACGCCGCAGAAGCCTGCTCAAGGGCGCCGCCGTGGCGGCCGGCGCGATGAGTGCACCCATGGTAGCCATCGCGCAGACCACCAGCCTGCGCCTGCAGAGCACCTGGCCCGCCAAGGACTACTTCCACGAGGTCGCGAACGACTTCGCCAAGAAGGTCAACGACATGGCGGGCGGCCGCCTGCGCATCGAGGTGCTGCCCGCCGGCGCTGTCGTCGGCGCTTTCCAGATCCTCGAGGCGGTGAGCAAAGGCACGCTCGATGCCGGCCACGGCGTGGTGGCCTACCACTACGGCAAGCACCCGGCACTGGCCCTGTGGGGGTCCGGGCCGGCCTTTGGCATGGACCCGAACATGGTGCTGGCATGGCACAACTACGGAGGCGGCAAGGCCCTGCTGGAGGAGATCTACAAGACCATCAACATGGACGTGGTGTCCTTTCTCACCGGTCCGATGCCGACGCAGCCCCTGGGCTGGTTCCGCAAGCCGGTGTCGAACGCCGCGCAGATGAAGGGCCTGAAGTTCCGCACGGTCGGCCTGGCGGTCGACCTGTTCACCGAGATGGGCGCCGCGGTCAACCCGCTGCCCGCCGGCGAGATCGTGCCCGCCCTGGACCGCGGCCTGATCGACGCGGCCGAGTTCAACAACGCTTCCTCCGACCGGGTGCTGGGCTTTCCGGACGTCGCCAAGAACTGCATGCTGCAAAGCTTTCACCAGTGCAGCGAACAGTTCGAAGTGCTGTTCAATCGAACCAAGTTCAACACTTTGGCACCGGAACTGCGGACCATCATCGAGATCGCCGGGCAGGCTGCCTCCGCTGATTTCAGCTGGAAGGCCATCGATCGAAACTCCAAGGACTACATCGAGCTCAAGTCCAAGGACAAGATCAATTTCTACAAGACGCCCGATTCCATCCTGCGCCTGCAGCTCGACGCCTGGGACCGTGTGACCGCGAAGAAGTCGGCCGAAAACCCGATGTTCAAGAAGGTGATGGAGTCGCAGCGCGAGTTCGCCCAGCGCGCCAAGCCGTGGCAGAACGACTACATCGTCGACTTCAACATGGCATACAACCGTTACTTCCGCAGCGGCGGTGGCGGCGGTTCAGGCGGCGCAGCGGGTGGACGCAAGACCTGAGGTCACCGTACGATGCGGGGCGGCTGCAAAGGTCAGCCGCCTTTTTCGTGTCCGACGGGCATGCGTGGGGGCTGGCGAGAAGGGAACCTGAAATGCAGAAAGCACTGCTGGCGGTCGACCGGCTGTCGACCTGGATGGGCCAGCTGTTCGCATGGACCATCGTCGGCCTGACCTTCATGATCTCAGGGGAGGTGTTCTCTCGTTACGTCCTGGGCGTGCCGCACGCCTGGATGTTCGACGTGCAGATCATGCTGTACGGCACGCTGTTCATGATGGCGGGCGCCTACACCCTGTCGAAGAACGGGCACGTGCGTGGCGATGTGCTGTACGGCTTCTTCCGGCCGCGCACGCAGGCCGCGCTCGACCTGCTGCTGTACATCGTGTTCTTCCTGCCTGGCGTGGTCGCCTTGACCTGGGCTGGCTGGATCTACTTCCAGGACGCGCTCGCGATCCGGGAACAGACCTTCAACGCCATGCCGTTGCCGCTGTACCCCTTCAAGTTCGTGATTCCCATGGCGGGCGCACTGCTGCTGCTGCAAGGGCTGGTGGAAATCGCGCGCTGCGTGATCTGCCTCCGACAGGGTCAATGGCCGTCGCGCGAGCAGGACGTCGAGGAGGTCGACGTCGAAAAGCTCAAGGCGATGGTTGGCGCCGACAAGGACGCGGCCATGGCCGCATCCCCGGCCGAGCGTGGCGGAGGTCCGCTGTGAAACTGCGCAAGGAACTCTGGTTCGGCTTCACGCTGATGGCCCTGATCGTGCTCGCCGCGATCTGGATGCTGGTCGCCGTCGAACGCATCGAACGCGGGCACATCGGCCTGCTGATGCTCTCGCTGGTGGTGGTGGCCATCATGCTCGGCTTCCCGACGGCGTTCACGCTGATGGGCATGGGGATGATCTTCACCTGGCTGGCCTACGACCGAAACACCAAGCTGACGCTCGAGCTGATGGTGCAGTCGGCCTACAAGGTGATGGCCAACGACGTGCTGATCTCCATCCCCTTGTTCGTCTTCATGGGCTATCTGGTCGAGCGGGCCAACCTCATCGAGAAGCTGTTCAAGAGCATCCACCTGGCCTTGTCGCGCCTGCCGGGTGCGCTGGGAGTCGCCACGCTGGTGACCTGCGCCGTGTTCGCGACGGCCACTGGCATCGTCGGCGCGGTGGTCACCCTCATGGGCCTGCTGGCACTGCCGGCGATGCTGCGAGCCGGCTACAGCGTGCCGGTTTCGGCCGGCGCGATCACGGCGGGTGGTTGCCTGGGCATCCTGATCCCACCGTCGGTCATGCTGATTGTCTATGGCGCCACCGCCGGCGTTTCGGTGGTCCAGCTCTATGCGGGGGCCTTCTTTCCCGGACTGATGCTCGCGGGCCTGTACATCCTGTACGTCATCGTGCTGGCCAAGGTGAAGCCGAACCTGGCGCCCCCCCTGTCGGCGCAGGATCGCGTGGTGCCGCTGCCGCCCCTGACGAAGCGCATCACCGACCCCAACGGGAGCCGGCACGCGGTCGCCGGGCTGCTTGGCGCCCTGAAGGGCCGGCGCAATGCCGACGTTCCCGCAGGCTACCTGTTGCGCCAACTCGCCGTGGTCGCCCTCCCCCTGCTGATGTTCACCTTCGTCGCCCTGTGGAGCTGGCAAAGCGTGACCGCCCCCATCGTCCAGGAAGATTACGCCGCGGGCCTGGAACGCATGGGCGACTCGAACACGGGCGCCGGCCAGGGCGACCGCAGCACCGGACTGGCCGAACCACCGGCGGCTGGCGGGCTGGCCGAACCACCGCAGACCTCGGGTGAATTGGCCGAGCCGCCCCCATCGCCCGGTGGCCTGGCCGAGCCGCCTGCGGCAGGCGGCTTGTCGGCCCCACCCGCCGCCGAACCCGAAAGCGCGCCGGTGGCCACCGCAAGCAGCGCTGCCGAGCCTCCGGGTGCCAGCACCTCCGGCGCACCTTCTTCGTCAGGCGTGGCCGAGGTCACTGCCCAGCGGCGCGAGGCGCCGCGCGGGTTCTGGATCGGCTTGGCGGCCGGCGCCGTCGCGCTGGCCGTGTTCTATGGCCTCCTGAGCTTCGCCCGGCTTGAGATCTTCAAGATGCTGCTGACGAGCTTCTTCCCGCTATTGCTGCTCATTGGCGCGGTGCTGGGCTCGATCGTGATGGGCCTGGCCACGCCCACCGAGGCGGCGGCGGTCGGCGCCCTGGGCGGCTTCCTGCTGGCCATTGCGTACCGCCGGCTCACGCTGGACGTCGTGAAGGAAAGTGTCTTCCTCACGGCCAAGACCTCGGCCATGGTGTGCTGGTTGTTCGTCGGTTCGGCCATCTTCTCGGCCGCGTTCGCGCTGCTGGGGGGCCAGGAACTGGTCGAGCGCTGGGTGCTGTCGATGGACCTCACGCCCACGCAGTTCCTGATCCTGGCGCAGGTGATCATCTTCATCCTGGGCTGGCCGCTCGAATGGACCGAGATCATCGTGATCTTCATGCCCATCTTCATTCCACTGCTGGACAACTTCGGCATCGATCCGCTGTTTTTCGGTCTGCTGGTCGCCATGAACCTTCAGACCGCGTTCCTGAGCCCACCCGTGGCCATGGCTGCGTTCTACCTCAAGGGCGTCAGCCCGCCCGGGGTGACCCTCAACCAGATCTTCCTGGGCATGATGCCCTTCATGGGCATCCAGATTGTGGCCATCGTGATCCTCTACCTGTTCCCCGGCATCGGGCTTTGGCTGCCGCAGGTGCTGTACGGAAGGTAGCCGGCAGGGGCGCCGTCCGGGCGGCCGCGGCGGGCGAATTCACTCGCATGCGTACTATCACCTACCGGCCGCCAGGGATTGACGTTGACGTATACGTCAACTATCGTCGCAGGATTCCTGGAGACACCCAATGACCGACCTGTCCGCCGAATTCAAGGCGCTTGCGAACTACCGCCCCACCCACAAGGTGCGTTTCGTCACTGCCGCCAGCCTGTTCGACGGGCACGATGCCGCCATCAACATCATGCGGCGCATCCTGCAAAGCATGGGCGCCGAGGTGATCCACCTGGGCCACAACCGCAGCGTGGACGAGGTCGTCACCGCCGCCCTCCAGGAAGACGCCCAAGGCATCGCCATGAGCTCCTACCAGGGCGGCCACGTCGAGTACTTCAAGTACATGGTCGACCTGCTGCGCGAACGCGGCGGCGCCCACATCCAGGTGTTCGGCGGCGGCGGCGGCGTGATCGTGCCGGCCGAGATCCGCGACCTGCAGGCCTATGGCGTCACCCGCATCTACAGCCCCGAGGACGGCCAGCGCATGGGGCTGCAGGGCATGATCGGCGAGATGGTGATGCGCTGCGACAAGGATCTCACCGCGCACGCGCCCACCAAGCTCGAAGCCATCCAGGGCCATACCGAAGCCGCCTGGCGGGCACTGGCCCAGCTGATCACCGCCCTGGAAAACGAGGGCGCCGACGCCGACCTGGTGCAAGCCATCCGCGTGGCGGCCGACACCCGCAAGGTGCCGGTGCTGGGCATCACCGGCACCGGCGGCGCCGGCAAGTCCTCACTGACGGACGAACTGATCCGCCGCCTGCGCCTGGACCAGGACGACAGCCTGCGCGTGGCCGTGATCTCCATCGACCCCTCCCGCCGCAAGAGTGGTGGCGCCCTGCTGGGCGACCGCATCCGCATGAACGCGATCAACCCGTGGTCCAAGGGGCCGCGCGTTTACATGCGCTCGCTGGCCACGCGTGATTTCGGCAGCGAGATCTCGGCCGCCCTGCCCGACGTGATCGCCGCCTGCAAGACCGCCGGCTTCGACCTCATCGTCGTCGAGACTTCCGGCATCGGCCAGGGCGACGCGGCGATCGTGCCGCATGTGGACGTGCCCATGTACGTCATGACGCCCGAGTTCGGCGCCGCCAGCCAGCTCGAGAAGATCGACATGCTCGACTTCGCCGAGTTCGTGGCCATCAACAAGTTCGACCGCAAGGGCGCGGCCGACGCCCTGCGCGACGTCGCCAAGCAGGTGCAGCGCAACAAGGAAGCCTTCACGCAGATGCCCGACACCATGCCGGTGTTCGGCACCATGGCCGCCCGCTTCAACGACGACGGCGTCACCGCCCTGTACCAGGCGCTCAAGCCGCGCCTGGCCGAGCTGGGCGCGCCGATCAAGGAGGGCCGCCTGCCCATCGTGGCGGTGCGTCACAGCACCAACCAGACTCCGGTGGTGCCGCCGGCGCGCACCCGTTACCTGGCCGAGATTTCCGACACCCTGCGCGGCTACAAGAAGCGCGCCCGCGCCCAGGCCCGTCTGGCCCGCGAGGTGCAGCAGCTCACCGCCTCGGCCGAGATGCTGCGCCAGGACAAGCCCGAGCGCGCCCCGGCGGCCGAGGCCGCACTCGATCTGGCCCGGCAGCGCGAGCAGCGCCTGGACGGCGACGCCCGCAAGCTGGTGGCCCAGTGGCCGCAGATGGTACAGGCCTACGCCGGCGACGAGTACGTGGTCAAGATCCGCGACAAGGAGATCCGCACCGCGTTGACCACCAAGTCGCTCTCGGGCACCACCATCCGCAAGGTCTCGCTGCCCCAGTACGAAGACCACGGCGAGATCCTCAAGTGGCTGATGCTGGACAACGTGCCGGGCAGCTACCCCTATACCGCCGGCACCTTCGCCTTCAAGCGCGAAAACGAAGACCCCACCCGCATGTTCGCCGGCGAGGGCGACCCCTTCCGCACCAACCGCCGCTTCAAGCTGGTGAGCGAAGGCCTGCCGGCCAAGCGCCTGTCAACCGCCTTCGATTCGGTCACGCTGTACGGCAATGACCCCGACCTTCGCCCCGACATCTACGGCAAGGTGGGCAACTCGGGCGTGAACGTCGCCACCCTGGACGACATGAAGGTGCTGTACGACGGCTTCGACCTGTGCGCCCCGACCACGTCGGTGTCGATGACCATCAATGGTCCGGCGCCGTCCATCCTGGCCATGTTCATGAACACGGCGATCGACCAGAACATCGCCAAGTTCAAGGCCGACAACGGCCGCGAACCCACCGACACCGAGGCCGCCAAGATCCGCGAATGGGTGCTGGCCAATGTGCGCGGCACGGTGCAGGCCGACATCCTCAAGGAAGACCAGGGCCAGAACACCTGCATCTTCTCGACCGAGTTCAGCCTGAAGGTGATGGGCGACATCGCCGAGTACTTCGTGCACCACAACGTGCGCAACTTCTACTCGGTGTCCATCAGCGGCTATCACATCGCCGAGGCCGGCGCCAACCCGATCAGCCAGCTGGCCTTCACGCTGTCCAACGGCTTTACCTTCGTCGAGGCGTATCTGGCCCGCGGGATGCACATCGACGACTTCGCGCCCAACCTGTCGTTCTTCTTCTCCAACGGCATGGACCCCGAGTACACCGTGATGGGCCGCGTGGCGCGCCGGATCTGGGCGGTGGCCATGAAGGAAAAGTACGGCGCCAACGAGCGCAGCCAGAAGTTGAAGTACCACATCCAGACCTCGGGGCGCAGCCTGCACGCGCAGGAAATCCAGTTCAACGACATCCGCACCACGCTGCAGGCGCTGATCGCGATCTACGACAACTGCAACTCGCTGCACACCAACGCCTTCGATGAGGCCATCACCACCCCCACCGAGGACAGCGTGCGCCGCGCCATGGCCATCCAGCTGATCATCAACCGCGAGTGGGGCCTGGCCAAGAACGAGAACCCGAGCCAGGGCGCCTTCATCATCGAGGAGTTGACCGAGCTGGTCGAAGAGGCCGTGCTGACCGAGTTCGAGCGCATCGCCGAGCGTGGCGGCGTTCTGGGCGCCATGGAAACCGGCTACCAGCGCGGGCGCATCCAGGATGAAAGCATGCACTACGAGATGCTCAAGCACACCGGAGAGCTGCCCATCATCGGCGTCAACACCTTCCGCAACCCCAAGGGCGACGCGGTCGAGGCCAACCTGGAGCTGGCCCGTTCCACCGAAGAGGAAAAGCAGAGCCAGCTCACGCGCCTGAAGGACTTCCACACCCGCAACGCGAACCAGGCCCCCGCCATGCTGCACCGCCTGCAGCAAGCGGTGATCGACAACAAGAACGTGTTCGAGGTGCTCATGGACGCCGTGCGGGTGTGCTCGCTGGGCCAAATTACCACCGCCTTGTTCGAGGTGGGCGGCCAATACCGGCGCAATATGTGATCAGCTATACCGCCGCCACCTTTCTCGTAGCTTGCACGGGGCACTAGGGTCAGCCCCCGTGTCAGGCGGGGGAATAGCTGGGTACATTGGGGCTTCCGAATACACGGGGGCGCGCGTTTGGCGGCTGAGTACATCCTGGAAACCCAGGGACTGACCAAGGAGTTCAAGGGCTTTGTTGCCGTGAACCAGGTGGATCTGCAGGTCCGCAAGGGCGACATACACGCCCTGATCGGCCCCAACGGCGCCGGCAAGACCACCTACTTCAACCTTCTCACGAAGTTTCTCGCGCCAACCCGGGGCCGCATCGTCTTCCAGGGCGTGGACATCACGTCCGAAAAACCCGCCCAGACCGCCCGCCGCGGCCTGGTGCGTTCGTTCCAGATTTCCGCTGTATTCCCGCACATGACCGTGCTGGAGAATGTGCGTGCCGCGCTCCAGCGCGGCCTGGGCACCTCGTTTCACTTCTGGAAGCCCGAATCGTCCCTGCACGGGCTGCACCAGCGCGCCCTGGAACTGCTGGCAGAGGTCGACCTGCAGGATTTCGCCCAGGAAACCACCGTCAACCTGCCCTACGGCCGTAAGCGCGCCCTGGAGTTGGCCACCACCCTGGCGCTGGAGCCCGACTTGATGCTGCTCGACGAGCCCACCCAAGGCATGGGCCACGAAGACGTCGGCCGCGTCACCCAGCTCATCAAGAAGGTGTCGGCCGGCCGCACCATCCTCATGGTGGAGCACAACATGAACGTGGTGTCGTCGATTGCCGACCGCATCACCGTGCTCCAGCGCGGCGCCGTCATCGCCGACGGGCCCTATGCCGAGGTGTCGCGCAACCCGTTGGTGATCGAGGCCTATATGGGCACCGCCGAGACCGAGCTGCAGGGGACCCATTGAGCATGCAAGAGCTCCTTCGCATCGACAACCTGCAAGCCTGGTACGGCGAATCGCATGTGCTGCACGGCGTCAACCTCACAGTGAACGAGGGGGAAGTGGTGTCGCTGCTGGGGCGCAACGGCGCTGGCCGCACCACCACGCTGCGCGCCATCATGGGACTGACCGGCCGGCGCAGCGGCTCGCTGCGCGTCGCCGGGCAAGAGGCGATCCGCATGGCGCCGCACCGCATCGCGCGGCTGGGCGTGGGCTACTGCCCCGAAGAGCGCGGCATCTTCGCCAGCCTGTCGGCACAAGAGAATTTGCTGCTGCCGCCGCCTGTGGGCCAGGGTGGCATGAGCCTGGCCGAAATCTACGACATGTTCCCCAACCTCAAGGAGCGCGCCAGCAGCCCCGGCACGCGCCTGTCAGGCGGCGAGCAGCAGATGCTGGCGGTCGCCCGCATCCTGCGCACCGGCGCGCGCCTGCTGCTGCTCGACGAGATCTCCGAAGGCCTGGCGCCGGTGATCGTGCAAAAGCTCGCCGAGACCATTCGCACGCTCAAGTCGCGCGGCTACACCATCGTGCTGGTCGAGCAGAACTTCCGCTTCGCGGCGCCCCTGGCCGACCGTTTCTACATCATGGAGCACGGCAAGATCGTGCGCGAGTTCGCCCAGCACGAGCTGCGCGAGAACACCGCGATGCTGCAGGAATACCTCGGCGTCTGAGCGCGCCCCACCCCGTTTTTCACCCAAGGAGACAAGCATGAAGTACAAGATCAAACCCCTCGTCGCCGCACTGGCCGTTGGCCTGGGCACTTTCTCGGCCATGGCCCAGACCCAGACCGGCCCGGTGCGCATCGGCTTCATCACCGACATGTCCAGCCTCTACGCCGACCTCGACGGCCCGGCCGGCGCCGAGATGATCAAGATGGCCGCGCAGGACTTCGGCGGCAAGGTGCTGGGCCGCCAGATCGAGGTGCTGTCGGCCGACCACCAGAACAAGGCCGACGTCGCCAGTTCCAAGGCCCGCGAGTGGATCGACAAGGAGAACCTCGCCATGCTGGTCGGCGGCACCAGCTCGGGCACCGCCATTGCCATGGCCAAGGTGGCGGCCGAGAAAAAGCGCCCCTTCATGGTCATCGGCGCCGGCTCGGCGCGCCTGACCAATGAAGATTGCACACCCTACTCCGTGCACTACGCCTACGACACCGTGGCCCTGGCCAAGGTGGCCGGCAATGCGCTGGTGAAAGCCGGCAACAAGAGCTGGTACTTCCTGACCGCCGACTACGCTTTCGGTCACTCGCTCGAGGCCGACGCCTCGGCCGTGGTCAAGGCCAACGGCGGCACCGTGGCCGGCTCCATCAAGCATCCGCTGAACGCGTCGGACTTCTCCTCCTTCCTGCTGCAGGCCCAGGGCTCGAAGGCGCAGATCCTGGCCATGGCGAACGCGGGCGGGGACACCATCAACGCGATGAAGGCGGCCAAGGAATTCGGGGTGACCAAGACGATGAAGGTGGCCGGCCTGCTGATCTTCATCAACGACATCCACAGCATGGGGCTGAGCAATGTCGAAGGCCTGCAATTCGCCGACAGCTGGTACTGGGACCAGGACGACGCCAGCCGCAAGTTCGCCGCCCGCTTCTTCACCAAGTACAAGCGCATGCCCTCGAGCCTGCAGGCCGCCGACTACTCGGCCACCACCACTTACCTCAAAGCCGTGCAGGCGGCGGGCACGACCGATGCCGACAAGGTGATGGCGCAGCTCAAGAAGATGAAGATCGACGACTTCTATCACAAGGGCGCGAGCATTCGCCAGGACGGCCGGCTCATGCACGACATGTACCTGTACCAGGTCAAGGGGCAGAAGGAATCGAACAAGCCCTGGGACTACTACAAGCTCGTCACGAAGTTTCCGGCCGAGCAGGCCTTCACCCCGCTGGCTGAAAGCAAGTGCCCGCTGGTCAAGAAGTAAACGACTGACCTGAACCCCACCGCCGGCCACGCGCCGGCCGTGGGGCTCGCCCGACGGAGCGATATGGAGATTTTCGGCATTCCCCTGCAGGCCTTCCTGGGCCAGCTGATGCTCGGCCTGGTCAACGGCGCCTTCTACGCCTTGCTCAGCCTGGGCCTGGCGGTCATCTTCGGCCTGCTGGACATCGTCAACTTCGCCCATGGCGCGCTGTACATGCTGGGCGCCCTGTTCGCCTGGCTCATGCTGGACTCCCTGGGCCTGAACTACTGGTTCGCGCTGGTGCTGGCGCCACTGGCCGTCGGTGTGCTGGGTGTCGTGATCGAACGCTCCATGCTCAAGCGGCTGTACGGGCTGGACCCGTTGTACGGCCTGTTGCTCACCTTCGGGCTGGCCCTCATCCTGGAGGGCATGCTGCGCGAGCAGTTCGGCTCGTCCGGCCAGTCCTACCCCGTGCCCGACCTGCTGCAGGGTTCGGTCAATCTCGGCTTCATGATCCTGCCCATCTACCGCGCCTGGGTCGTGCTGTTCTCGCTGGTCGTGTGCCTGGGCACCTGGTGGCTGATCGAGCGCACCCGCCTGGGGGCCTACCTGCGCGCCGGCACCGAAAATGCCAAGCTGGTGCAGGCCTTCGGCGTCAACGTGCCGCTGATGGTGATGCTCACCTACGGCGCCGGCGCGGCCCTGGCGGCCCTGGCCGGTGTGCTGGCCGCTCCCATCGTGCAGGTCACGCCGCTCATGGGCTCCAACCTGATCATCGTGGTGTTCGCCGTCGTGGTGATCGGCGGCATGGGCTCGATCCTGGGCTCGGTGGTCACCGGGCTGGGGCTGGGCATGATCGAAGGCCTCACCCGCGTCTTCTACCCCGAGGCGTCCAATGTCGTGGTGTTCGTCATCATGGCCATCGTCTTGATGATCCGCCCCGCCGGCCTCTTCGGAAAGGAGGCCTGACATGAACAGGAACGTCGTTCGCCTCACCTATGTGGCCCTGCTGGCCCTGGCCCTGCTCGCGCCGGTTCTCGGCCTGTATCCGGTGTTCGTGATGAAGCTGCTGTGCTTCGCGCTGTTCGCCTGCGCCTTCAACCTGCTGCTGGGCTTCACAGGCCTGCTGTCCTTCGGCCACGCGGCTTTCTTCGGCTCCGCCGCCTACGTTACCGGCTGGTTCGTGCGATCGCAGGGCTGGACACCGGAGCTGGCCGTCCTGGCGGGTGTCGGGGCCGCGGCGCTGCTGGGCCTGATATTTGGCCTGGTGGCCATCCGCCGCCAAGGCATCTATTTCGCCATGATCACCCTGGCCCTGGCCCAGATGGTGTTCTTCATCGCCCTGCAGGCGCCCTTCACCGGCGGCGAGGACGGCCTGCAGGGCGTGCCGCGCGGGCGCCTGTTGGGGCTGCTGCCGCTCGATTCCGACGTCACGCTCTACTACGTCGTGCTGGCGGTCTTCATTGGCTGTTTCGCGGGCATCGCGCGCATCGTCAGCTCGCCTTTCGGCCAGGTGCTCAAGATGATCCGCGAGAACCAGCCGCGCGCCATCTCGCTGGGCTACGAGGTCGACCGCTACAAGCTGCTGGCCTTCGTGCTGTCAGCCGGCCTCGCGGGACTGGCCGGCGGGCTCAAGACCATCGTCATGGGTTTTGCCACCCTGTCGGACGTGCACTGGTCGATGTCGGGCGAGGTGATCCTCATGAGCCTGTTAGGTGGGGTCGGCACCTTGTTCGGCCCGGTACTGGGCGCGGGCATCGTGATCGGCCTGCAGAACCTGCTGGCTGACAAGGTGGGCGCCTATGTCACGGTGATCATCGGCGTCATCTTCGTGGTGTGCGTGCTGGCCTTCCGCAAGGGCATCGTGGGCGAGTTGCTGGCGTGGATGGACCGGCGCCGGGCGCGCGCTTCCGCCGCGACTCCCGCGGCGCATTGATTCCGCTCGGCTGAAGAACGCGGGCCGGCTGGGTGGGCTCGGTCCTGTCCTGCGCCGTCCTGCGCCGTCCTGACCGGCCGGGAAGCAGGCCTGGCAGGGTTGGCACCGGCCGGCGGCCGGGGTGGCTCGTTCTCTGTCCATCTCGCGGGCGACCACCCGTGCACGCCACCATCGCTTCATCAAGACCACCGCGATACGCAGGCTCTGTGGCAACCGCGAATCGTCCGGCGCCCGAACCACCCCAACCACCGGCCTCGTCGCTGCGTTGCTTCGCGCCCACGGGAAAATGCGCAGGCATGAAACCTCTCATGCGCCAACAGCGTCGGGCATGCGGCGCGGGGCCGGCGGCGCCTCTGCGGGGCCGGCGCGCGCAGGGCGATCCGGGCGAAAAGCGAGGCGTGTCTGAGCCGCGCAGCGGCGAGTTGCCGAGCGGGCCCGGATCGACCGAGCACGTCGGGAAGCCCGAAGGGCCCCCGCAGTGAAGCCGACGGGCCCGTGCCGCGTGCCCGGCGCGCCGCCACGTCAACGCCAACGGCGCATCGCGAAACGAGCTCAAAAATCCGCACGCACCCCCACCCGCAGGCTGCGCCCCTGCAGCCAAGCGCGATCGGGCACCGTCTGCGTCAGGATGGATGCCGCGCTGCGCGCCGCCTTGTCGGTGAGGTTGCTCACGCGGGCATACCAGAGCAGTTCGGTTGGCCCCGCCTTGCTGCGCCAGGTCAGCGCCGCATTCCACAGCGTGTAGCCCGCCGTCTCACGCTCGCCTGGCGGCACCCGGTCCTGCCGGGCATTCGCATTGAACCCCAGGCGTAGTCCCCAAGGACCCTGCTCCACCACCAGCGTCGCACCCGCGCGCAGCGGCGCGATGCGCGGCAGCGGCTCGCCGGTATCGGTGCGCGCGGCGCGGATCAGGTCGCCCTTCCATTCCAGGTCCACGGTCGGCGAGGCCGAACGCAGGCGTGTGCTGCCCGAGGCTTCGATGCCCTGCAAGCGTGCCGGCACACCCAGGTAGGCGTACTCGGGCACGACGTCGCCCGAGTCCAAGGTCTGGTCCACCCCGGTCGGCTGCAGCGCGAGGTAATTCGAAAAGCGCTGCACGAACACGCCCACCCGCGCACTGTGGTGGCCCCGGTTCCATTGCAACGCCAGGTCGGCATTGTTCGAGCGCTCCAGCCCCAAGGCAGTGTCGCCCAGTTCCCAGGCCCCGGTAGCCAGATGCGGACCATTGGCAAACAGCTCGTAGTCACGCGGCGCGCGCTCGCTGCGTGACAGGTTCGCGGTGAGCTGCCAGGCGGGCGCCACGTTCCACAGCGCGCCCAGGGCCAGGCTGCTCGGCGAGAACGATCGGCTGCCGGTGGCAAAGCGCGGCACGGCCGCATTGCCCAGCGACTCCACCTCCACCCGCTCATGCCGCGCCCCCAGGCTCACATGGCCCCAGCCGGTGACAAGCTCCTCGTTGACGAACAGGGCCCGCATGCGCGTGCGGCTGGCCGGTGCGAAAGCCTCATCGCCCACCGCCGAGAAGTCGGATTGTTCGGCCTGCAGGCCGAACACGCCCGACCAGCCCCCCAAGGGACGGTGCCGCAGCTCGAGCCGCGCGTCCTCGCCGCGCTTGTCAAACACGGTGCCCACCATGCCGCCCTCGAACTCGGTGTGGCGATAGTCGGTGTGGGCCGCCTGCAGGCGCGCGCTGGCCAGCGGCCCGCCACGCGGACGCCACAGGCCTTCCAGCGCCACGCGGTCCGAGCGCATGCCCAGGGTCACGTCCGCCTCGGCGGCCGAGCCGTAGTCCTGGCGGTGGCTGGACACCGAAGCGCCCAGGTAGCCCCGGTCGAAGAAGGTGGTGGTGCCCACGGATGCGCCGCGCGCCAGGCTGGCGGTGTTGCACAGGCTGCGGGTGATGCGCGTCACGCCGCCCTGGGTGCAGGCCAGGTCTGGCGGCACGCGGGCGTCGCCGCCGTCGCGCACGAAGGCATCGACATGCACCGCGAGCCGCGCATTGCCGCCCTCCAGCATCACCGCACCAGCGGCTTCGCGGTTGCCGGTGGCGTAACTCGCGTCGGCGCGGCCGGTCAGACCTTCGACGGGGGCGCGCGGAATGCGGCCGTCGATCACGTTGACCACGCCGGCCCCGGCATTGCCGCCATACAGCAGCGCGGCGGGCCCGCGCAGCACCTCGACGCGCTCCACGGTGATCGGGTCGGCCGCGACCGCATGGTCGAAGCTCAGGCCCGACACGTCCAGGCTGGCGCCGCCGTTGGTCATGATGGGGACGCGGTCGCCTTCCAGCCCGCGCACGACCGGCCGGCTGACGTTGGGGCCGAAGTGCGTGGCCGACACACCGGGCAGGCCATCGAGCGTCTCGCCCAGCGTGCCCTGGCTGCGAAGCAGCAGGCGGTCGCCGTCCAGGCGCTCGGCCGGCACAGCGCGAGCGGTGGCGCCCGGCGCCATGCCAGTGCCGGTGACAGTGACCTCGGACAAGGTGCCGGCATTCGTCCCCGCGCCCTGCGCGGCGGCGGCCAGGGACAAGGCGGCGGTGGCTGCGCCCACGGCGCTGCGGATGAAAAAGGGGTTCATGAAAATCGATCAACCTGAATTCGAAGGAAAAGGCGTACGACGCCCATGCCGACGGCGCGGCGCGGGCGCAGTAACGCTGCGGGGGCGAATCAGGTGCGGGCCGGGGGGCCGCGGGCGTCGAACGGCGTGGCCGAGGCGACGATGTGCTCGCCGGGCGCCGTGGCCGCGACGAGGATGGGCCCGGCGGGCGGCGGCGCCTGCGCCGGCATGGCCGGTGGCGCCCCCTGCTCGTGGGTCAGGGCATCGAACAGCCGGCAGTCACTGCCCGGTGCGTGCCCCGCGAACGGCGCCGCGGGGTCTTGCGGCGCGGCGATGGCACGGGCGCCCTCCAACACCGCCAGCCCCAAGCCTTGCCCGTGCGCGGCGCGGTGCGCCAGTCCGAGCGCCTGCGCCAGCAGCAGCGCAAAGATCAGTGCGGCGGCAGCGGCGAAGGACAGCGGCCGTGAACGGGGGCGGCTTGCCGGGGGCATGGGGCGAAGTGCTTTGCGCCTGTCAATCGCGGCAGAGATCCGCGAAGGTCTTGCGAAACTTCGCCACCTTGGGCGCGGCCACCGCCATGCAGTAGCCCTGGTAGGGGTTCTTTTCGAAGAAGTCCTGGTGGTAGTCCTCGGCCGGCCAGTAGTTGGCCAGCGGGAGCACCTCGGTGACCACCGGGGCGCCGAACAGCTTGTCCTGGTTCATCTCGCGGATCAGGTCCTGCGCCACCTGCTGTTGTTCGGGCGTGGTGAAGTAGATGCCGCTGCGGTACTGCGTGCCCACATCGTTGCCCTGGCGATTGAGCTGGGTGGGATCGTGCACCACGAAGAAAATCTCCAGCAGCTGCCGGGTGCTGACCTCGGCCGGGTCGTAGGTGAGCTTGACCACCTCGTTGTGGCCGGTGGTGCCGGTACACACCATTTCATAGCTGGGCCGCTGCGCCTGGCCATTGCTGTAGCCGGACTCCACATCCCGCACGCCGCGCACCTTGACGTACACCGCCTCTGTGCACCAAAAGCACCCGCCTCCGAGCACGATCACCTGCAATGGATTCATGGCGCAAACCTCCTTGAGACAGTCTCGAATGTAGCCGCTGGCGTGCCACCCCATGTGGCGCATGGGCTGTCGCCCGGGCCGCGGCTGAGCGTGCGACTACCATCGGGCCATGGAAGCTGGACTGTGGAAAGCGATCGTCGCCGCATTGGCGCTGCCGCCGGCCGGCCCCTTGCTGCTCGCCTTCGTGGGGCTGCTGATGCTGCGGGCCGGGCGCGCCTTCGGCACGGTCATCGGCACGATCGGGCTGGGCCTGCTGTGGCTTCTCAGTTGCCACGCGGTCTCCATCGAGCTGGCCAAGGTGCTGCTGCCACGGGTGGACCCGGTGGGTCTGGTCGAGCTGCGTCGCGCGCGTGTTGAGGCGGTGGTGGTGCTGGGCGGCGGGTTGTTGCCCGAGGCCGCCGAATACGGTGTGCCCCAGCCCGCCGCGAACACGCTGCAACGCCTGCGCTATGGCGTGCGGCTGGCGCGTGTCGCCGGCTTGCCGCTGGCCTTCAGCGGCGGGGCGGGTTGGTCCGGCCGCGGCACGGCGACCGAAGCCGAGGCCGCCCGGCTGGTGGCGCGGCAGGATTTCGGCTTCGACATCCGCTGGGTCGAGGGCCTGTCGCGCGACACCCGCGAGAACGCGGACCGCACCGCCGCCCTGCTGCACCGCGACCGCATCCGCCGCATCGCGCTGGTGACGGACTCCTGGCACCTGCCGCGGGCCGTGCGCGAGTTTCAACGTGCCGGCTTCGAGGTGCTGCCAGCGCCCACCGGGCAGCCGGTGCCCACCAGCGGCCCGATTTTCGAATGGCTGCCCTCCGGCGAAGGCCTGCTGGCGTCGCGCCGGGTGCTGCGGGAGTGGCTGGCCTTGCAGGTCCAGCGTTGGAGCGCCTGAGCCCACCCTGCCCGCCGCACCGTCACACTTGCCCCGGGCAGGATGCGTCGTTATATTACTAACCGGTCAGTCATTAACACCCTTCCTCCCGCTGTGCCCTTTCCCGCCTCCGCCAAAACCCCTGATGAGCAGCAACCCCGGCGCGGGCGTCGCAAGGAGGCGCGGCCGGGCGAGCTGATCGAGGCGGCGCTCGACCTGTTCGTCGAGAAAGGCTTCGCCGCCACCCGGGTCGAGGAGATCGCCGCGCGGGCCGGCGTGTCCAAGGGCACGCTGTTTCTCTATTACGGCAGCAAGGAAGAATTGTTCAAGGCGGTGGTGCGCCACAGCATCGTCGGCTGCTTCGCCGAATGGAACGAGCAGTTCGAAGCCTGGCAGGGCGGCAGCGCCGAGCTGGTGCGCATGTGCCTGGACGCCTGGTGGGACCGCATTGGAACCACCCGGGGCTCCGGCATTACCAAGCTCATGTTCAGCGAGGCGCAAAACTTTCCCGATGTGGTCGCCTTCTACGAACGCGAGGTGATCGCCCCCTGCCACAGCCTGCTGCGCCGCGTGCTCGAGCGCGGCGTGGCGCGCGGCGAGTTCGCCATCGCCGACATCGACTATGCGATCTACACCCTGGTGGCCCCGATGATCTTTCTGGTGTTGCACAAGCACTCCCTGGGCTGCGGCGCCGGCCGCATGCCGATCGACCCGCAGCGCTACATCGCCGCCCAGGCCGACACGCTGCTGCGCGGCCTGTGCGTGCGCCCCGGGGAGTCGACCCGATGAACCGCAAGGCTCTGTGGTGGGTGGTGCTGGCGGCGGCGCTGGCGGCCGGTATCTGGGGCTGGACTGCCTACACGCCCCGCCAGGCAAAGGCGCCAGAGGCGAAACCGCTGATTGAGCCGGTGATCGAGCTGGCCGCGGCCGACCTCGCCCACGTCGAGCCGCGTGAGCTGCTGCAGTCCGTGCCTCTGTCGGGCTCGCTGCGCGCGGTGAACGCCGCCATGGTGCGCGTGCGTGTGCCCGGCGAGTTGCAGGGCCTGACGGTGCGCGAGGGCGACTCGGTGCGCGCCGGACAGGAGCTGGCGCGGATCGACCCCACCGAATCGCGCGCCCGCCTGCAGCAGGCGCGCGAGCAGGCCGACGCCGCCCGCGCTCAGATCGATCTGGCCCAGCGCCAGTTCGACAACAACCGCGCGCTGGTCGACCAGGGCTTCATCTCGCGCACCGCGCTGGAGGCCTCGCAGAGCAACCTGGCCGCCGCCCAGGCCAATCACAAGGCCACGCTGGCCACGCTCGAGCTGGCCCGCAAGTCGCTGGACGACTCGGTGCTGCGCGCGCCCATCGCCGGCGTGGTGTCTCAGCGGCTGGCGCAGCCGGGCGAACGGCTGGCCGTTGACGCGCGGGTGGTCGAGATCGTCGATCCGCGCCAACTGGAGCTCGAAGCCACATTGACCGCCGCCGATTCGGCGCGCCTGCGTGTCGGCCAGGTGGCGGTGCTCGACGTCGAGGGCGCCCCGGGCCGCATCACCGCGCGCGTGGCGCGCATCAACCCCAGCGCGCAGGCGGGCAGCCGCAGCGTGGTGGCCTATCTGAGCGTGCAGGCGCAAGCTGGCCTGCGCCAGGGCCTGTTCGCCCAGGGGCAGGTGGAGACCGCACGGGTGCGGGCCCTGGCCGTGCCGCTGTCGGCCGTTCGCAACGACAAGCCCAGCCCCTACGTGCAACTGATCGAGGCCGAGCGTGTCGTGCATCGCGCGGTGCAAGCCGGCGTGCGTTCGAGCCATGAAGGCGAAACGCTGGTGGCGGTGGAGGGCCTTGCGGCCGGCGCGCTGGTCCTGCGCGGCCATGTCGGCGCGCTGCGCGAGGGCACGCGGGTGAAGTTGAGCGGCGCGGGCGGCGCGCCCGCCCAGGCGCCGGCGAGTTCGCCCGCCGCATCGCCGCGCGCACTGCCTGGCGCCGCCGCGGCCACCGCCCCCGCCCCGACCCTCACGGCCAAGGACTGAGCGGCATGTGGTTCACCCGCGTCAGCCTGAACAACCCGGTGTTCGCCACCATGATGATGATGGCGCTGGTCGTGATGGGCTTGTTCAGTCTGCAGCGCCTGCAGGTCGACCAGTTTCCCAGCATCGACTTCCCGGTGGTGGTGGTGCAGACCGATTACCCTGGCGCGGCCCCTGGCATCGTCGAGACCGAGGTCAGCCGCAAGATCGAGGAAGCGGTCAACTCGATCTCCGGCATCAACAACCTCACCTCGCGCAGCTACGAGAGCCAGTCGCTGGTGATCATCGAGTTCCAGCTGCACATCGACGGCCGCAAGGCCGCCGAGGATGTGCGCGAAAAGGTGGCGGCGGTGCGGGCGAGTTTTCGCACCGAGGTCAAGGAGCCGCGCGTGCTGCGCTTCGACCCCGCCGGGCGCGCCATCTGGTCGCTGGCGGTGCTGCCGCAGGCGGGCCCGTCCACGGCGCCCAGCCCGGTGGAGCTCACCGCCTGGGCCGACCAGGTGCTCAAGAAGCGGCTGGAGAACGTGCGCGGCGTCGGCTCGGTCACGCTGGTGGGCGGCTCGACCCGCCAGATCTCGCTGTACCTCGACCCGGCCGCGATGGAGGCCATGGGCGTCACCGCCGACCAGGTGGTCGCCGCCGTGCGCGGCGAAAACCAGGAGCTGCCGGTGGGCACGCTGCGCTCGCCCACCACCGAGCGCGTCGTGCAGCTGGACGCGCGCATCGCCCGGCCCGAAGACTTCGGCCGCATCATCGTCGCGCGCCGCGGCGGCACGCCGGTGCGCCTGGAGCAGGTGGCCCGCGTCAGCGACGGCAGCCAGGAGATCGAGAGCCTGGCCCTGCGCAACGGCGAGCGCACGCTGCTGCTGTCGGTGCAGAAGTCGCAGGACGAGAACACCATCGCCGTCATCGACGGGCTCAACCAGACCCTGGCCGATATGCGGGGCCAGCTGCCACCCGGTGTGCGCCTGGAGCCCATCTTCGACGGCTCGCGCCCGATCCGGGTGGCGGTGGACAACGTACGCCGCACGCTGATCGAAGGCGCCCTGCTCACGGTGCTGATCGTGTTCCTGTTCCTGAACTCATGGCGCTCGACGGTCATCACCGGCCTGACCCTGCCGATCGCGCTGATCGGCACCTTCTTTTTCATGGACCTGTTCGGCTTCACCGTGAACATGGTGACGCTGATGGCGCTGTCGCTGTGCGTGGGCCTGCTGATCGACGACGCGATCGTGGTGCGCGAGAACATCGTGCGCCATGTGCAGATGGGAAAACCCCCGTTCAAGGCCGCGATGGACGGCACCCAGGAGATCGGGCTGGCGGTGCTGGCCACCACTTTTTCCATCGTCGCGGTGTTTCTGCCGATCGGCTTCATGGGCGGCATCATCGGCAAGTTCTTCCATGAGTTCGGCATCACCA
>JAZKDA010000139.1:0-48884 GCA_040387815.1 Pseudomonadota bacterium
CCTCGACGAGGCGCAGAACACCACGCCCGAGCAGATGAAGATGTTCCTCACCCGAATCGGCTTCGGCAGCAAGTGCGTGGTGACCGGCGACGTCAGCCAGGTCGACCTGCCGCGCGGCCAGCCTTCGGGCCTGATCGAGGCCGAACACATCCTCAAGCGGGTCAAGGGGATCGCCCACACCCGCTTTACCAGCGCCGACGTGGTGCGGCACCCGCTGGTGGCACGCATCGTCGATGCCTACGACGCGGCGCGAAAAACCGAGGGCAAGCGATGAGCGGCCTGCCGCCGCTCGAGCTGTCCCTTCAATTCGGCGAATTCCCCGGCGCCGCCGCTCACCGCGCCGTGCTCACCCGGGCCCGCGTGCGCCGCTGGATCGGCCATGCCCTGGAGCGCCCAGCCGAAGTGGCGGTACGCATCGTGGGCGCGGACGAAGGGCGCGCGCTGAACCATCAATACCGCGGCAAGGACTACGCCACCAATGTCCTGACCTTCGACTACGCTCGTGAGCCGGTGGCGATGTGCGATCTGGTGCTGTGCGCACCGGTGGTCGAGCGCGAAGCCGCCGAGCAGGGCAAGCCCCTGGAGGCGCACTACGCACACCTGCTGGTGCACGGTGCGCTGCATGCCCAGGGCTGGGACCACGAGACCAACGAACGGGATGCGTTGGAGATGGAAGCGCTGGAAGTGCTGCTGATGGCGTCGCTGGGTTACGCCAACCCCTACTGACACCCGCCCGCGATCGTCAGTGCCGATGACCGTGGTGCGCATCCGGCACATGCGGATGCGCATGTTGCAGCGGCTCATGCCGGTGCGGGTGGCTGTGCGCCCCAGTGGGCATGGGATCGTGCGTGTGCTGGTGGTGCCCGTCGTCGTGACGGTGCGCGTGCTCGTGCTCCAGCGGCTCATGCGAATGCATATGGGCATGTGACTCCGCCAAGTGCAACACCACGCCGGCCAGCATCAACACGCTGCCCACGGCCATCAACACGCTGGCGGAGCGATCGCCCAAGGCGATCGCGAGGGCGGCTCCGATGAAGGGCGCGAAGGCGAAGACCGAACCGGTACGCGCCGCGCCGAACGCCCGTTGCGCCAGCAGGTAAAAGCGCAGGCTCAGCCCATAGCCCGAAGCCCCGATGGCGAACAAGGCCAGCGCGGCCGGGGCCGACGGCAAGGGTTCGCCAAAGAGAACCGCCAGCAACGCCGTCGCGGCCACCCCCAGCATGGCCTTGGCCATCACCACCTGCCCCGGATCGCGCTCGGCCAACGCCCGCGACAGGGTGTTGTCCACGCCCCAGGCCGCCGTGGCCAGCAGCACGGCCAGCAAGCCCCACAGCTGCGCGTCGCCGGTGCGGCCCTGGTCGAGCACCAGCACCATCCCGCCGGCCAGCAGCAAGGCCATCGCCGTCCAGACCCGGCCGTCCATCGTTTCGCGGTACAGGCGCCAGGCCAGGATGGCGGTGAACAAGGCTTCCAGCGTCAGCATCAACGAGGCGCTGGTGCCGCTGGTGTTCTGCAAGCCCCAGGCCAGAGCCACCGGGCCGGCCACCGCGCCGAAACCCGCCATGGCCAGCAGCCGCGGCAGGTCGGCGCGCCGCAACCGGGCCTCGCGGCCTGTGGGCTGGCGTGACATCAAGCCGACGGCGGCGGCGCCGGCGTAGAGCAACGCCGCCGTGCTGAAGGCCCCCAGCCCCGCGCCGAACTGTTGGACCAGCGGCGTGCTGACGCCAAACAGCGCGGCGGCCAGCAAGGCGAGCAGGCCACCTCGGACAGCGGGCAAGGCCTGGGCGGACAAGGCGGCTTACCTCGCCCCCGTCACAGCGTCACCTTCTCGTCGCCGGCATGCGCCTCGACATCGCTGGGCAGCAGCTGGATGGTGGCGCGCAGCCCCGGCACCGCGCTCATGAGGGCCTGCTCGACCGAGGTGCGCAGCGCCGCGGCGCGGCCCAGCGTCCAGCTGGCGGGCATGTGCATGTGCAGGTCGACGAAGCGGCGCTGGCCGGCCTGACGGGTGGTGACATGGTCGAAGCGGATGGTGGGGTGCGCGAACTCGGCCAGCGTGCGCTGGATGTCGGCCTGCACCTGCGGCTCCAGGGCCTCGTCCATCAGCCCCTGCGACGAGCGGCGCACCAGCGACACGCCCTCGCGCAGGATGTTGAGGGCCACCCCGATGGCCACGATCGCATCGAGCCAGAGCCAGCCCGTCAGGCCCACCAGGGCGATGCCCACGACCACGCCGACGGACGTCCAGACGTCGGTGACCAGGTGCTTGGAATCGGCCTCCAGCGCGATCGAGCGGTGCTCGCGCGCCGCGTGGTGCATGACCCAGGCCAGCAGGCCGTTGAACACTGAACTGAGGATCGACAGGCCCAGGCCCAGGCCGACGCGCTCCAGTGGCTGCGGTTCGAACAGGCGATGGCCAGCGGCCCAGAGGATGCCCAGGGCCGCGCCGACGATCAGGATGCCCTCGAACCCCGAGGAAAAGTACTCGGCCTTGTGATGTCCGTAGGGGTGCACCTCGTCAGGTGGGCGCTCGGCCACCGTCACCATCACCAGGGCGAAGACCGCGCTGGCGAGGTTGACGAACGACTCCATTGCATCGGACAAGAGGCCCACCGAGCCGGTGAGCTGCCAGGCCAGGGTCTTGAGGACGATGGTCAGCGCCGCGACCGCGACCGAGGCGATCAGCAGCCGGCGCGGGGTGAGACGGCGCAGCAAGGGGGCGGGCATGGCGTCGATTGTGGCCTGTCCGACAGGCCCCGGCCGGGCACAATCAGCCGATGAGCGTATGGATGCGTCGGCGTGCCGGTTGGCTGCTGTGGTGGTGCGCCGCCACGGTGGCCGGGGGCTGGCTGTTGGCGCGCCTGGAGCTGGCGCAATTGCAGTCGGCCTTCGACACCGACGCGCGCATCGTCCACCGCCTGCTCAGCCAGCGCATGGTGCAGCACGACGCCGTGCTGGAGACGCTGGCCCTGCTGCAACCAGCCGGCGGCGCAGGTGCCGCCGAACAGCGGCTACCGTCCCTGTATCCGCAGATCCTGTCGGTGCGGCGGCGCGGCCCGGGCGAGGCCTGGCCCGACGCCGCCCTGAGCGCGGCCGAGTCCACCTCGCGCCAACTGCGCCGCGCCGCACTGGGGCCGGCCGATCTGGCCCAGGGCCGCTACTGGCTGGTGCTGGCCGCCGAGCCGGCCAGCTTCGCGCTGCAGCTGTCGCTGCGAGACGCCACGCCCCTGGCCGAATGGCCCGCCACGGCCAGCGCGATCACGATGACCTTGTCCCATGCCGGCCAGCACTTCACCCTGCAACCAGGCGGCCAGACGCCGGGCCGCTGGACCTTCGACGCAACCAAGGTGCTGGCCTCGGAGAGCCAGCCTTTCAGCTTGGCGGCCAGCCGCAACGTCACTTGGACCGAACTGCCCTGGTGGCCCATGGCGGCCTGGGGTGCGGCCGTGGCCGCCGTGCTGGCCGCCGGCAGAGCCCTTTTTCGCCAGCGCGAGCAGCGCCGCCGGGCCGAGGAGCTGCTGCGCCTGGGACAAGTCGGCCGGCTCAATGCCCTGGGCGAGCTGGCCGCCGGCCTGGCGCACGAGCTCAATCAACCGCTGACGGCGGTGCTGGCCAGCACGCAGGCCGCCGGCCGGCTGCTGGCCGACGACCCGCCGGAGCTGGAGACCGCCCGCACGGCCATGGCTCAGGCGGCGCAGCAGGCGCGGCGCGCCGCCGAGGTGGTGGGCCGGCTGCGCCGCGCCATCGAGCGGCCGGACACCTCGCGCCGCGAGCCGATCAACCTGGAAACCCGCGCCCGCGAGGCCTTGCACCTGCTCGAACCCGAGCTGCGCCGGCGCGCCATCGAGGCCCAGTTGCAGCCGGGCCCGGCGCCGGTGATCGTGCGGGCCGAACCGGTGGCGCTGGAGCAGATCGTCCACAACCTGCTGATGAACGCGCTGCACGCCCTCGAACAGGTGCCGCGGGGCCAGCGCCATCTGGTGCTGGCCACCGGCATCGAAGGAAACCGGGGCACGCTCAGCGTCACCGACACCGGGCCGGGTATCGCGCCGCACGCATTGGAGCGCCTGTTCGAGCCCTTCTTCAGCACCCGCGAGGGCGGGCTCGGCCTGGGCCTGAGCCTGTGCGAGACCCTGGCGGGCGAACTGGGCGGCGCGCTGGCCGCCGCCAACCATCCGCCGCGCGGCGCGCGCTTTGTTCTGTCGCTGCCGCTGGCTCAAGCCGGCGCGGCGGCCGAGCCCGCCCTGGCGGCCACAGCATGACCGCGCCCTTTTCGCCGCTGTCGCCCCTGATCCAGCTGATCGACGACGACGAGGCGGTGCGCACCAGCCTGGCGCTGCTGATCGGCACGGTCGGCCTGCGGGTGCAGGCCTGGGCCGAGCCGCAGGGCTTTCTGGCGGGGTTCGACCGCGACAGCATCGGCGCCATCGTGCTGGATGTGCGCATGCCCGGCCTGGGCGGCCTGCAGGTGCTGGACGAACTGGTGCGGCGCGGCGTGGACCATCCGGTGATCATGCTCACCGGCCACGGCACGGTGGAGATGTGCCGCCGCGCCTTCAAGGCCGGCGCGGCCGAGTTCCTGGAAAAACCGGTGGACGACGAGGCCCTGCTCGAGGCTTTGCATGCGGCGGTGCGCCAGCATGTGCGCTCGCGCGAGCGCCACCGGGCCGGCCAGGCCGCCCGCGAGCGCTATGCGCAACTGTCCGAGCGCGAGCGCGAGGTGCTGGGCCTGATCGCGCGGGGCCTGACCAACAAGGAGATCGGCCGGGCACTGGGCCTGTCGCCGCGCACGGTCGAGACCCACCGGGCCCATGTGTTCGCCAAGCTGGAGACCGACTCCCTGGCCCAGCTGATCCGCCAGTACGCGGACCTGGCCGAGGGCCAGGACGGCGCAGGCACCGCGTAGAACTACGCAGTGCCGGGCGTAGCCGCTCGGATGGCCGGCACGGTGCCCCTTTCCTACAGTGCGTTCACGGCCGATGTGGCCGCAACCCACCCGGAAAAATCCATGAAAAAACTCGCCGCCGCCCTCGCCCTGACCGCCCTCGCCTTCGCCGCCCAGGCCCAGGCGGTTCGCACCGAACGCAATATGTCGCTGGAGCTGGCCAACCAGATCGCCGGTGCCGCGGTCGCCGCCTGCACGGCCGGCGGCCACAACGTCACCGCCACCGTGGTCGACCGCGCCGGCACCGTCCGCGCCGTGCACCGCGCCGACAACGCCGGCCCGCACACCCTGGAAGCCAGCCGCCTGAAGGCCTATACCTCGGCCTCGGCCAAGAACAACACCCTGGCGATCATGGAAATCGCCCAGAAGAACCCCGGCGCCGCCAACCTCGGTGCCATCCCCGGCTATCTGCTGCTGGGCGGCGGTGTGCCGGTGCGGGTGGGCAACGACGTGATCGGCGCGGTGGGCATCGGCGGCGCGCCGGCCGGCCAGATCGACGAGCAGTGCGCCGTGGCCGCGATCGACAAGGTCAAGGACCAGCTGAAGTAAGCCCCGGAGCGCCATCATGAACCCGCCCCGCGCCCTGAACGTCCCGCGCACCCTGCGCCCCCTGATGTGGGCCGCCGTGGCCGGGCATTTGCTCTTCGGCTTGGCCTTCGCACCGCCGGCGGCGGCACAGGTGGCACCCAGCGCCGCCGAAGTGGCGGCCTACCGGGGCCTGCATGCCGCCGCCCAGCGCGGCGACGCAGCCCTGGTGCGCCAACTGGCGGCCGCCGACAAGACGGGCCTGAACGCCCGAGACGCCAACGGCCGCACGCCGCTGCACGTGGCCACCTTCGCGCGCAAGCCGGAGGCCATCCGCGCCCTGGCCCAGGCCGGCGCCGACCTGGGGCTGCTGGACAAGGACCGCTACGACGCCGTCACCATCGCCGCCGTGGCCGACGACGAGGACAGCCTGCGCACTCTGCTGGGCCTGGGCGCCAGCGCCAAGCTGGTCACCAGCCGCTACGACGGGACGGCCCTGATCGCGGCCGCCCACCTCGGGCACGACGGCGTGGTGCGCCAGCTCATCGCCGCCGGGGCGCCGCTGGACCATGTGAACAACCTGCATTGGACGGCGGCGATCGAGGCGGTGGTGCTGGGCGATGGCGGCCCGCGCCACCAGGCCACGCTGCGCGCGCTGATCGGCGCCGGCGCCAACCTGAAACTGGCCGACCGGCACGGCCGCACACCGCTGCAGCTGGCACGCGAGCGCGGCTTTGCGGAAATGGTCCGGATGCTGGAGTCGGCCGGGGCGCGCTAGTCTAGGTCGAGCTTCGAGGCCGGCGGCGAACACGAGACACCCCGCCTCTGGATCCCCGCCTTCGCGGGGATGACGCATATTCCGTCATTCCCGCGCAGGCGGGAATCCAGTGTCAGGCCAAGGTCACGCGGGCGAACTTGCGCTTGCCCACCTGCACCACATAGGTGCCTGCACCGAGTTTGAGGCCCTTGTCGCTCACCGCCGCAGAGTCGATGCGGACACCGCCGCCGTCGATCAGGCGGTTGGCCTCGGAGGTGGAAGGCGCCAGGCCGGCCTGCTTGAGCAAGGCGCCGATGCCCAGCGGTGCGCCGGACAGCGCCAGCTCTGGGATCTCGTCGGGCACGCCGCCCTTGCTGCGGTTGACAAAATCCTGCTCGGCGCCGTCAGCCGCCTGGACGCTGTGAAAGCGCGCCGTGATTTCCTTGGCCAGCAGCACCTTGGCGTCGCGCGGATTGCGCCCGCCCTCGACCTCGGCCCGCAGGGCGGCGATCTCGGCCTCGGAGCGAAAGCTCAGCAGGGTGTACCAGCGCCACATCTGGACGTCGGAGATCGACATCACCTTGGCGAACATGGTGTTGGCCGGCTCGCTGATGGCCACGTAGTTGTTCTTGCTCTTGGACATCTTCTCGACGCCGTCGAGCCCTTCAAGCAGCGGCATGGTGAGCACGCACTGCGGCTCCTGCCCCCATTCCTGCTGCAGATGACGCCCCATCAGCAGGTTGAACTTCTGGTCGGTGCCGCCCAGCTCAAGGTCGCTCTTGAGCGCCACCGAGTCGTAGCCCTGCATCAGCGGATAGAGGAATTCATGCACCGCGATCGGGCGGCCCTCGGCGAAGCGCTTGTGGAAGTCGTCGCGTTCCATCATGCGCGCCACGGTGTAGCGCGACGCCAGCTGGATCATGCCGCGCGCGCCCAGCGGGTCGCACCACTCGCTGTTGTAGCGGATCTCGGTGCGTTCAGGGTCCAGCACCAGGCTGGCCTGGCGGTAGTAGGTCTCGGCATTGGCCTTGATCTGCTCGACCGTCAGCGGCGGACGGGTGGAGTTGCGGCCCGAGGGGTCGCCGATCATGGAGGTGAAGTCACCGATCAGGAAGGTGACGTGATGGCCCAGGTCTTGCAACTGACGCATCTTGTTGAGGACCACCGTATGACCGACATGGATATCCGGAGCCGTGGGATCCAGCCCCAGCTTGATGCGCAGCGGCACCCCCGTCGCTTCGCTGCGGGCCAGCTTCGTCAGCCAGTCCGCCTGGGGCAGCAATTCCTCGCAGCCGCGCAGCGTCACCGCCATCGCGTCCTGCACCTTGTCGGTGATCGGGAAGCCTTTTGTTACAACCGCTTGATTCATAAGGAAATTTCCGGGTTGCTCTACAGCAAGCCTGGATATACTCTCGCGAGCTTAAGGAATGGGCTGATTCTAGTTCCGGCATCTAAGGTGCCCCGACATCAACCCCCACGCACGACGACGCAGCGATCGGCTGCACGGGCCGCCAACCCCGACGTGACCACCGACGCAAGGACCCGAATTGAGTGACCGACTTGCAGGACCCGCCCAGCGGTTCCTGGCGCGCCTAGGCCATGCCCTCGAGCATCACCCGCGCCACATCACCGCCGCCATCGCCGCCTTGTTCCTGTTCGGCGGCGGCGCCGCCTTCGCCGTGGCTTCCTTCGGTCCGGACGCCGCCGAGTTGCCGGTGCGCCAGATCGTCGAATCCGTCGATCCGCTGCCGATACCGGCCCTGGCGGCCGCCACGGACATCCCATCCCTGCGGCTGTACCGCTCCGACACGGTGCGCTCCAGCGACACGATCGATTCGCTGTTCGCGCGTCTGGGCCTGAGCGATGTCGCCGCAGCCGCATTCCTGCGCCGCGACGCGCTGTTTCGCGGCCAGATCCTCGGCCGCACCGGCCGGCTGGTGACCGCCGAAGCCAACGACCAGCAGGGCCTGGAAAAACTCACCGCCCGCTGGACGCCGGACAGCGATGGCAGCTTCCGGCGCCTCGTCGTCGAGCGCGCCGCCAACGGCGGCTTCACCAGCCGTGTCGAAGCCGGCGCGCTGCAGGCGTCCAGCCGACTGGGCAGCGGGATCATCAGCAGTTCCCTGTTCGCGGCCATGGACGACGCCCGGATCCCCGACGAAGTCGCCATGCAGGTGGCCGACATCCTGGGCCACCGCATCGACTTCCACCGCGAGCTGCGCAAGGGCGACCGCTTCAACATCGTCTACGAAACCCTGGTCGCCGACGGCGAACCCATGCGCGCCGGCCGGGTGCTGTCGGTCGAGTTCGTGAACAACGGCAAGAGCCACAGCGCCATGTGGTTCCAGGAGCCGGGCAAGAAGGGTGGCTATTACGGTCTGGACGGCACCAGCCTGCAAAGCGCCTACCTGGCCTCGCCGATGGAGTTCTCGCGCGTGACCAGTGGCTTCGCCATGCGCTTTCACCCCATCCACAGGCAACTGCGCGCCCATCTGGGCGTGGATTACGGCGCGCCGTCGGGCACGCCGGTGCGGGTCGTTGGCGATGGCGTGGTCGATTTCGCCGGTTGGCAAAACGGCTACGGCAACGTGATCTCGGTTCGCCACAACGGCAGCGACACCACCTTGTACGCCCACCTCAGCCGGGTCGATGTGCGCAAGGGCCAGGCGGTCACGCAGGGCCAGCGCATCGGCGCCGTCGGCGCCACGGGCTGGGCCACCGGGCCGCACCTGCACTTCGAGTTCCGCGTCAACGGCAATCACCAGGACCCGATCCAAGTGGCCCGCCGCAGCGAGGGCGTCAAGCTCACCGCCGAGCAGCGGCCGATGTTCGACCGCGTCGCCCAGGCCACCCGCCTGAAGCTGGCCGCCGCCGCCAGCGCGGACGTGGCCAACATCGAATAAGCCGGCGCACGCAGCCACCCGCGCGGCGTCCTTCTTTCTCGCTGCGTTGGCACCCGCGCTGTTCATCGGCCTCATGTCCGGCACCTCGCTGGACGGGGTCGACGGCGTGCTGGCCGATTTCTCCACCGGCCCGCCCCGGGTTCTGGCGCATGCCAGCGTCGACATGCCGACGGACCTGCGTGCCGAGCTCCTGGCCCTGAACACCAGCGGCCTCGACGAGCTGCACCGGGCCGCGCTGGCCGCCAATGCCCTGATGCGCCTGTACGCCCAAACCGTTTCGCGCCTGCTCGCGCAGTCCGGCGTGTCGGCGCAGGCGGTCAAGGCGGTCGGTGCGCATGGCCAGACCGTGCGCCATCGCCCCCAGCAATTCGACGGCACCGGCTACACGCTGCAGCTGTGCCAGCCGGCGCTGTTGGCCGAACTCACCGGCATCACCGTGGCCGCGGACTTCCGCAGCCGCGACGTGGCGGCCGGCGGGCAGGGCGCGCCGCTGGCACCCTTGTTTCATCGGGCCTGGCTGGGCGCGGGGCCGCGCACGGTGGGTGTGCTGAACCTCGGCGGCATCTCGAACCTGAGCCTGCTGCGGCCCGATGGCACCCTGCTGGGATTCGACTGCGGCCCTGGCAATGCCCTGCTCGACGGCTGGTGCCTGCGCCATCAGGCACGCGCCTACGACGATCAGGGCGCCTGGGCGGCGTCGGGCCAAGTGCGCGAGGACCTGCTCGCCAAGCTGCTGGCCGAACCCTATTTTTCGCTCGCACCGCCCAAGAGCACCGGGCGCGACCTGTTCCACATGGATTGGCTGGCCCGCCAGTTGCCGCCCGGCGTGGCGCCGGCGGATGTTCAGGCCACCCTGGCCGAGCTGACCGCGCTCAGTTGCGCCCAAGAGGTGCTGCGGCATGAGCCGGCCCTGGGCGAGCTGGTCGTGTGTGGCGGCGGCGCCTTCAACGAGCACCTGATGCGGCGCCTGACTGCCCTGCTGCCCGGTGCGCGGGTGCGCTCCAGCGCCGAGCGGGGCCTGCCCCCCCTGCAGGTGGAGGCGGCCGCCTTTGCCTGGCTGGCCAGCAAGACCCTGGCCGGTGAAAAACTGTCGCTCCAAAGCACAACGGGCGCCCGAGGCGCCCGTGTGCTGGGGTGCATCTACCCGGCCTAGGGCCGGTTCGCGTCAGGCCGAGAAGCTCGAGCCACAACCGCAAGTGCTGGTGGCGTTCGGGTTCTTGATCACGAACTGGGCGCCCTGCAGGTCTTCCTTGTAGTCAATCTCGGCGCCCACCAGGTACTGGTAGCTCATCGCGTCGATCACCAGGGAGACGCCGTTCTTGGTCATCACGGTGTCGTCTTCGTTGGTGATTTCGTCGAAGGTGAAGCCATACTGGAAGCCGGAGCAGCCGCCGCCCTGCACGAACACGCGCAGCTTGAGCTCGGGGTTGCCTTCCTCGGCGATGAGATCGGCCACCTTGGCCGCGGCGCTGTCGGAGAACAGCAGCGGGGCGGGCATTTCGGCGGTGGTGGTGGTTTGTTCGGCGACTGCGCTCATGAATGATCCTTCAATACCAATGTGCCATGGTAGGGCATTGTGCCCTGCGGCCCCTAACCAAGCGTCGCTTGCCGGCCATTTGAGTAAGGGCTTTGCCCGGTCCACCGCCGAGCCGCGCAAAGAAAAAGGGCCGCACGAGGCGGCCCTTTTGGGCTGAAAGCAGTGGAAATCAGCGCTTGCTGAACTGCTTGCGGCGGCGAGCGGAGTGCAGGCCGACCTTCTTGCGCTCGACTTCGCGGGCATCGCGGGTGACGAAACCGGCCGCCGACAAGGCGGGCTTGAGGGTTGCGTCGTAGTCGATCAGGGCGCGGGTGACGCCGTGGCGGGTGGCCCCAGCCTGGCCGGATTCACCGCCGCCGTGGACGTTGACCTGGATGTCGAAGGTTTCGACATGGTTGGTCAGCACCAGGGGCTGCTTGACGATCATGATCGAGGTCTGGCGGCCGAAGAACTCTTGGATGTCCTTGCCGTTGACCGTGATCTTGCCGGTGCCCTTTTTCAGGAAGACACGGGCCACGCTGCTTTTGCGGCGGCCGGTGCCGTTGTTCCAATCACCAATCATTTCTGCTCCTTGGCCAGGTTCAGCGGCTTGGGCTGCTGTGCGGTGTGCGGGTGTTCGCCACCGGCATACACCTTGAGCTTCTTGATCATGGCGTAGCCCAGGGGACCCTTGGGCAGCATGCCCTTGACCGCTTTTTCCAGCGCGCGGCCGGGGTGCTTGGCCTGCATGTCGCGGAAGTTGGTTTCGTAGATGCCGCCGGGGAAGCCGGAATGGCGGTAGTACTTCTTGTTGAGATCTTTCGTGCCGGTGACACGGATCTTGTCGGCGTTGACGACGACAATGAAGTCGCCGGTATCGACGTGAGGCGTATAAATGGCCTTGTGCTTGCCGCGCAATCGGAGGGCTGCTTCGCTGGCAACCCGACCGAGCACCAAATCGGTGGCGTCAATCACAAACCACTCGTGCTCCACGTCAGCGGGTTTCGCGCTGAACGTTTTGGTCATGAGACTCTTTCGAGATAATGGTTTGCCCAACCAAAGGGTGGCTCAGGAGCCACCAACAGGTTGGATTTCTATTCGGGCCCTTTTCCGCGGTCGGTGTCCCTCTGCTGGGGACCTCTTAGGCGGGGTGTTTCATCTGCCGCGGGACCGCAAGGCGCTGCAGAACCGGCGATTATACGAAGAAGTCGGACCGATCCCCGATTTTGGAGAACACACCGGGTTTACCATCGGTCCATGTTCAGTTACCGACACGCCTTCCATGCCGGCAACCATGCCGACGTGCTCAAGCACCTGGTGCTGATCGCCATCCTGCGCCACATGACGCAAAAGCCGGCCGCCTTGCTGGTGGTGGACACGCACGCGGGCGCGGGGCTCTACCGGCTGGATGGCGACTATGCCGACACCTCCGGCGAGGCCCGCGACGGCATTCTGAAGCTGACCGCCAACCCGCCCGAGAACATGGCGCCCGCCCTGGCGGACTATCTCGAGCGCATCCGCAGCTTCAACCGCGACGGCACGATCCGGCTGTACCCAGGTTCGCCCTTCGTGACCCAGGCGCTGCTGCGCGAAGAGGCGCGTGACAAGCTCAAGCTGTTCGAGATGCACCCCACCGACAGCCAGGCCCTGGTGGCCCACGTGGCGCAGCTCGAAGCGGGCCGGCAGGTCACGGTGACGCGCGCCGACGGCTTCGAGTCGCTCAAGGCGCTGCTGCCACCGCCCTCGCGCCGTGCCTTGGTGCTGATCGACCCCAGCTATGAGATCAAGAGCGACTATGCCAAGGTGAGCGCCTGCCTGCACGACAGCCTCAAGCGCTTTGCCACCGGCACCTACGTGGTCTGGTACCCGATCATTCCGCGCCCTGAGGCGCACGATCTGCCGCGCCGGCTCAAGACGCTGGCCAATCAGGCCGGCAAGCCCTGGCTGCATGCCACCCTGGCCGTCGGCCAGCGCGACGAACCCCACGAACCCGGCGAGCCGGCGCGCCGGCCCGGTCTGACGGCCAGCGGCATGTTCGTGGTCAACCCGCCGCACACGCTCAAGCCAACCCTGGCCGCGGCGCTGCCACAACTGCTGGACGTCCTGGGCCGCGGCCGCGGCAAGGCACAGTCGCTCGAATCGGGCGGTTGAGGGGCGCGCGGCGCCGGGGAAAGTGTCAGTCCTGCCGTCGCGGGGTTTGACGGCGCTTGCCGCCACCGCGAGCATGGGACGATGCACGCCGTAGCCCCTTGCTCGAACCCCTGCACAGACAGCCTGCGCGAGACCGCGCTGCTCGACTTCTCCCACCCGCGCCTTCAGCTGTGCGCCCGGCGCCTCGCAGGGCCCGGCCTCAGCGCGCGCGACCGTGTGCTCGCAATCCATAGCTTCGTGCGCCTGATCCCCTTGCGCATGGGTGCGCCGCCCGCCACACCGGTTTGCGCCAGTCGGGTGCTACGGGGTGAACGCGGCGATGCGAATTCGAAAGGCGTGCTGTTCGTCGCCCTGTGCCGGGCCGCCGGTGTGCCAGCGCGGCTGCGAATCTTTCGCCTGCGCTCGGACCCGCTGCACGCGCTGCGCGGCGGGCACGACGGCGCTGTGCTGCATCCGGTCGGCCAGGTCTGGCTGGAGGGCCGCTGGCTGTCGACCGACGCCTACCTGCTCGACCCGCTCCTGTTCGCGCTGGCCCGTCGCCGGCAGACCCAGGAGCGGCGCGATGGCTGGGGGCCGCGGCCCGACGCACCGGCGATCTGGGACGGCCATGACGACTGCCTGCAGCTGTTCTCGCCCGCCGACGTGCTGCACGGTCCTGCCAGCGTCCACGACCCCGCACCCATCGCGCCGCGCACCGGCGGCCCGGCCCGGGTTTGGCTGCTGGCGCGCATGCAAGCGCTGCTGCGCACCCATGCGCACCTCGACCGGCGATTGAGGCGCCTGCGCGAGGCGCCGCCGCCGGCCGGCCGCCGCGCAAGCCCTGGCTGAAGGTTCAGGCAGGGTTCAATGGCCATCGACGGCGTCGGCCTGGCCTGCCCGAGCGCCCGGCTCCAGCGTGATCGGTTCGGCCGGTTCAACCGCCGGCGGCTCCAGTTCGTGGGGGGCCAAGGGCCGGATCCGCACGCGCTTCGTGCCACGCCCCAGCAGACCCAGCGCCTGCGCGGCGGCGTGACTCAGGTCGATCACGCGCCGGCCTGTGAAGGGGCCACGATCGTTGATGCGCACCCGCACCGCGCGCCCGTTGACCAGGCTGCGCACTTCGACCACCGTCCCGAAGGGCAGGGTCGGATGGGCCGCCGTGAAGTCGTGCATGTCAAAGCGCTCGCCACTGGCGGTGCGCCGGCCGTGGAACGCGGCGCCGTACCAGGATGCCGTTCCCTCGCGAACTGGAGAAGCAGCAGCCGGCGGCTCCAGCGCCACGGCCGTCTCGGCCGCCCAGGCCGCGGATGCCAGCGCCAGCGCCAGCACCGCGACGGCGGCCCGGCGTGTCATCCGGCCAGCCGCTGACAAATAGCCAGCGTCGCCTGGGACTGGTTCATCGTGTAGAAATGCAGGCCCGGCGCACCCGCGCGCTCAAGTTGTCGGCACAGTTCGGCCACCACGTCCAGGCCGAAGGCGCGGATCGACGCCGTGTCGTCGCCAAAGCTTTGCAGCCGCAGACGGATCCAGCGCGGGATCTCGGCGCCACAGGCATCGGAAAAGCGCATCAGCTGGGTGGAGCTGGTGATCGGCATGATGCCCGGCACCACCGGCACCTTCACGCCCAGTGCGCCCAGCTCGTCCATGTAGCGCGCATAGGCATCGGCGTTGAAGAAGTACTGGGTGATGCCCGAATCGGCCCCCGCCTCGACCTTGGCCACAAAGGCCTCCAGGTCGCCGCGCGGCGAGCGCGCCTGCGGGTGGGTCTCCGGATAGGCCGCCACCTCCAGATGGAATTGCCGGCCGGTCTCGGCGCGGATGAAGGCCACCAGGTCGCTGGCGTAGCGGAACTCGCCGCTCGCGCCGTAGCCGCTGGGCAGATCGCCGCGCAAGGCCACGATACGCTGGACACCGGCGGCTCGGTAGGCCGCGAGCCGCTCGCGCAAGGATTCGCGCGTCTGCCCGATGCACGACAGGTGCGGCGCGGCCGGCAGGCCCTCGGTCATGATCTCGGTCACGGTCTGCAGGGTGCCGTCTTGCGTGGAGCCGCCGGCGCCGAAGGTGACCGAGCAGAACTCGGGCTGGAGGGCATACAGCTGCTGGCGCGCCACGCGCAGCTTGGCCGCCCCCTCGGGGGTCTTGGGCGGGAAGAATTCGAGGCTGATGGGAAGCATGTTCGCCCTTCTCAGTCGCCCTGGCGGGCATGGATGAAAAACTCGCGATTACCGTCGCCCCCGGCAATCGCACTGTCGTGCCAGCCCAGCACCCGCAGGCCCAGCGCCTGGCAGGCCTGGCGCAGGCGCTGCTCGACCACCGGGTAGAGCGACGCGTCGCGCACGATGCCGCCCTTGCCGACCTGTCCCGGCTGCAGCTCGAACTGGGGCTTGACCAGCATCAGCAGCTCACCGCCCGGCGCCAGCAGCGGCACCAGGGCCGGCAGCACCAGCGTGAGCGAGATGAAGGATACGTCGCCCACCATCAGCGCGAAGGGGCCGGCATCGGCGCCCAGGTCCGCGGCCGAAAGGCCGCGGGCATTGAGGCCTTCGAAGCAGGCCACACGCGGGTCGCGGCGGACCCGCTCATGCAGCTGGCCGTGGCCCACGTCGACCCCCACCACGCGGCGCGCGCCGTGTTGCAGCAGGCAATCGGTGAAGCCGCCGGTCGACTGCCCGACGTCCAGGCACAGCCGCCCGCGCGGCTCGACGCCTGCCGCGCGCAGCGCGCCTTCGAGCTTGAGCCCGCCGCGCGAGACATAACGCGACTCGGCCGCATCGGCCAATTGCAGCTCGGCGTCCGCGGGCAACTCGTCGCCGTTCTTGGCCACGGCCTTCCAGCCGCCCGGCGCGCGCCAGCGCAGGCCCGCGGCGATCAGGCGCTGGGCCTGCGAGCGCGAAGCGGCCAGGCCACGTTCGACGAGAAGCTGGTCGGCGCGCATCGGTCAGGTCCGAGTGGTGACACCCACCGCCGTCATCCCCGCGAAGGCGGGGATCCAGTGGGAGGACTCTCCGGCGCGGCACGGGCCATCGCTGCGCTCGGCCCCGGCCTGGATTCCCGCCTTCGCGGGAATGACGGGGCTGGCGCAAGCGAGCGTGGCGAAACCGCGCCGCATCAGTAGCGGTACGTTTCCGGCTTGTACGGCCCCTGCTTGGGCACGCCGATGTAAGCGGCCTGCTCGTCGCTCAGTTCGGTCAGCTGCGCGCCGATCTTTTGCAGGTGCAGGCGGGCCACCTTCTCGTCCAGGTGCTTGGGCAGGGTGTAGACCTTGCCCACGTCGTAGCCGTCGGGATGGGTGAACAGCTCGATCTGCGCGATGGTCTGGTTGGCGAACGAGGACGACATCACGAAGCTGGGGTGGCCGGTGCCGCAGCCCAGGTTCACCAGCCGGCCCTTGGCCAGCAGGATGATCTTCTTGCCGTCCGGGAAGGTGATGTGGTCGACCTGCGGCTTGATCTCTTCCCATTCGTACTTCTCGATCGACGCGACGTCGATCTCGTTGTCGAAGTGGCCGATGTTGCAGACGATCGCCTGGTCCTTCATGCGGGCCATCTGGTCGTAGGTGATGACCGACTTGTTGCCGGTGGCGGTCACGAAGATGTCGGCCTTGTCGCAGGCCCAGTCCATGGTCACCACCCGGAAGCCCTCCATCGCGGCCTGCAGGGCGTTGATGGGGTCGACCTCGGTCACCCACACCTGGGCCGACAGCGCGCGCAGGGCCTGGGCCGACCCCTTGCCCACATCGCCATAGCCGGCCACCAGGGCCACCTTGCCGGCGATCATCACGTCGGTGGCGCGCTTGATGCCGTCGACCAGCGATTCGCGGCAGCCGTACAGATTGTCGAACTTGCTCTTGGTGACCGAGTCGTTGACGTTGATCGCGCGGAACATCAGCGTGCCCTTGGCCGACATTTCCTTCAAGCGGTGCACGCCGGTGGTGGTTTCCTCGGTCACGCCGATGATCTGGGCGCTCTTGCGCGAGTACCAGCTGCCATCTTGCGCCAGCTTGGCCTTGATGGCGGCGAACAGGATGCGCTCTTCCTCGCTGCCCGGGTTGGCCAGCACGGACGCATCTTTCTCGGCGCGCTTGCCCAGGTGCATCAGCAGCGTGGCGTCGCCGCCGTCGTCCAGGATCATGTTCGGGCCTTCGCCTTCGCTGCCCTTGGGGCCGAAGTCGAAGATGCGGTGGGTGTAGTCCCAGTAGTCGTCCAGCGACTCGCCCTTGATCGCGAACACCGGCGTGCCGCTGGCGGCAATGGCCGCGGCCGCGTGGTCTTGCGTGGAGAAGATGTTGCACGAGGCCCAGCGCACCTGGGCGCCCAGGGCCTGCAGCGTCTCGATCAGCACGGCGGTCTGGATCGTCATGTGCAGCGAGCCGGTGATGCGCGCACCCTTGAGGGGTTGGGCCTTGGCGAACTCGGCGCGAATGGCCATCAGGCCTGGCATTTCGGTCTCGGCGATGCGGATTTCCTTGCGGCCCCAGGCGGACAGGGACAGGTCGGCAATGGCGCAGTCTTCGGGGGAGACGGCTTTGAGAACGGCGTTCATGGATTCTCCAAAACAGAGTTTGAATGGATAGCCACATGTTCTGGGGGGACTCACCTCACAAGAACAGTGGGTGAGCGTCGTTGCGGATGGATCCGAGCCTCGCACTGTGCAGTGCTGCAACGCTCCTCGGATGCCGGCGATTATAGGCCCGGCCATGCGCCGGGCAGCAGCCGCTCAACGACGGTTCATAGCGACGACCCGGCCGTGTTCGGATGGCCGGGCTACGACCGCCCTGTCAGCAAGCGGGCAGCCAGCTGCCGCCGGGCCGGGGCAGCATCCCGCGCACCACTTCGCAATCTCTCCATGGAACGCACCCACTCCACCTCCCGCCATGGCATGGTCACCCGCGCCAGCCAACGTCAGAACAATTCCCCCGCCCAAGGGGCGGCAGGCCGGGGCGCCGGGCCGGCCACGGTCCAGACCTCGTCGAGCTCCAGCACCACGACAAGCTCGCCTTCACTGCCTGCGCTGGGACGCGGGCAGGCGCCGGCGCGCCAGACTATCACCGACCCGTCTCCGCCCAACCCCACCCCGGTGACCGAGCGCAAGGCCCGCGCGGAGGCGCCGCCCCTCCCCGGCGCCGGGCTGCCGGCGGTGCCGATGGATGAAGACCGCGCCCCCGGCCTCGACCGGCCGGCCCTCGACCGTGACGGGGCGCAGGCCCTGCTCAAGAAAGCGCTGCCCGCCCACCTGCGGGCCGAGGAGTTGCGCCAGGCGTGCACGACCGTCTACGAGGTGTGCGTGCGGAACAAGCTCGACCCGCAAAGCATCCAGGTGCTGATGCGCACCATGCTCGAGGACCACGCGCCGGATGTCCTGCGCGGCGCCCATGCGGCCACTAACCTGCTGGGGCTCATCGTCCCGATCAAGCCGACGATGGAGGAGTCGACTCAGGGCGTGCGCCACATCCTGGTGCACATGATGATCGGCGTGGCCCAGGCCACGGCGCGGCCGGGCGAGCCGGCCCTGTCCGACGCCTTCGTCGGCAGCGTGGCGTTGGCCCTGGCCGCCTCGCGCTCATCGGCGAACGTGGACAGCCGGGCTTGGTCGCACCCCGACGGCCGGTATTACCCGCTCAACCTTGCCCGGCAATTCTCGATCGACGTGCTCAGCCAGTTGCCGGCGAGCAGCACGGCGGCGTTCCTGCAGCCGCTGCGCAGGCTCGCGTGGGTGATGGAGAAGGTGGCGGACGGCGACCCCTTCATATTCAACAACCTGCTGCTCATGCTGACCGCCGGCTTCGGCCCGCCGGGTTCGCAGGTACACCACGAACACCTCGACCAGGTGGCGGACTACGTACTGTCCCTGGGCCTGTCCCTGGCCGACGCCGGCCTCCACCTCACACCGTGCATGAGTGCCTGGGCGCCATGGCTGCCCAAGGAAACGCCCCGGGAAACCTACCGTCGCGGCATCCTGGAGCGCATGTCGGGCCGGCCGACGCTCCTACCCGAGCGGGCCGGCCAGGTGGTGCTGGCCACGCTGGTGCGGCACGCCATCGCCAGCCGGCCGGAGTGCGAAGCCCTCGTCTGGCAGTACCCGGCCTTCGGCTCGCTGACGCGCTTCGACAACCTGGCCTGCATCGACCGTGCCAGCCTGCTGGTGCCGGGCCTGTCCTCGCCGCAGCAGGCGCGCCTGCTGTGCCTGGCCCTGATGGCCAGCGGCCGCATGGCAGGCGCCGAGGAATTGCGCGCGCAGTTGCACCAGCTGGTCGTCGACCTGGCCTTGCGCGGCACCGACCTCGAGGCCCTGAGCCTGCTGGCCTGCGCCTTTGTGCGTGGGGGCGGCGCCAAGGACACGAAATCCCTGGAGCGCTGCGTTGACTTTGCGCCGCCGGCCCCACGCCAGGACGCCAAGATGGAGGCCAGCAGCAGCACCACGACCACCTCCGTCACGACCACCGGCCCGTCGACCAGCAGCGCCAGCAGCAGCCCGGCGCAGGACAAGCCCGCGGCGCGCGACGCCCGTGAGCTGGTGCAAGCTTTGCGACGCGGGGGCGTACTGGCGGGGGCGCCCCTCAAGGCCCTGGCGATGGCGGACCTGGGCTGGCCCCGGCGGCTGGCCCTGCTCGATGGCGCGCTTGCCATCGGCGCGCCACTGCCCGATGCCGACGCCCGCGCCTTGGTGCGCCAGCTCGAGCCCGCCGCGTGCACGGATGTCGTCAAGGCCCAGGCGCTGCAACTCATTCTTCGTCATGCCGGACGCGACTTCGCGGGCACAGGCCAGAAAGCCCTGTGGGCCCTGCTGGCCCAGGATTCCCCCGCGAACCAGCCAGTCGCCGGCCGCGACCCCAAGGCCGAGGTCGCGATGGAAGACGACGTCGACGACACCGATGACAGGCCGGCCCTCGATACCAAGGCGTCCGGGCCCGCCCCGGCGGGCAAGCAGTTCCTGTTTGCCAAGGATGCGCCGCTGGACGTGCTCAAGGTCGCCTACGACGTCGTGCGCGAGGATGGCAACCGCGCCTGGGATGCGGTGGAAAAGGCCCGCGCCCTGCCCCTGGCGCACGACCGGCGACCGCTCCTGGAGATGCTGGACGCCACCCTCGCGCGCCTCGCCGCCGCAGAGAAAGCGGCGGGCAAGAGCAAGGACCCGAGGGCGCAGCAGCTCGTGAAGGAAGCCAAGGGCTGGATCCAGACCCTGTCGCAGGCGCGGCGCCCTTTCATGCCGCCGGCCATGAAGGACTGACGGGCCGCCAGCGCCGCCGGGCCCGTGCGGCAAGTGGTAAAAGCTCAGGATGCCCGTGAACTCCCCCGCATCCCCCATCGAACCCATGCTCGCGAAAGTCGCTCTCGAGCTACCCACCGGCGAGGGCTTTGTCTTCGAACCCAAGTGGGACGGCCTGCGCGCCCTCGTGTTCCGCACGCCCGATGGCGTGGTGATCCAGGGCCGCGACGGCAAGGCCCTGAACCGCTACTTCCCGGAGCTGGAAAAAGCGCTCGTCGAGCAACTTCCCAAGGGCTGCACCCTGGACGGCGAAATCGTCGTCTCTGGCGCGCAGGGCCTGGACGCCGAGGCGCTGCAAAAGCGCATCCAGATGGCCGGCTCGCTCATCGGCTTCCTGGCCAAGAAGACGCCCTCGGCCTTCGTTGCCTTCGACCTGCTGGCCGCGGGCGGGCGCAGCACCATGGCCTTGCCTCTGCGCGAGCGGCGCAGCCGCCTGGAGCGCCTGCTGGCCGCGGCGAATGCCCCGCTGCACATCACACCCCAGACCGCGGACCGCACCGTGGCACAGGACTGGCTGGCGCGTTTCCAGGGCGCTGGCCTCGACGGGGTGATGGCCAAGCCGGCCGACGCTCCCTATGTGCCGGCCAAGCGCACCCAGTTCAAGGTCAAGCACGCGCACACGGCCGACTGCGTCGTCGCGGGCTTTCATTGGCACACCGACCGCCAGGAGGCGGTCGGCTCGTTGCTGCTGGGCCTGTATGACGCCGACGGCATGCTGCAACCGGTCGGCACCGCCTCATCGTTCACCGTGGAGATGCGGCGCGCCCTCGTGGCGGACCTGGCGCCTCTGCGCGAAAACGCAATCGAAGGCCACCCCTGGCGCGACCAGATCCAGACCCCGGAAGAAAAAGGCCCGTGGAGCGTCGGCAAGGCCCAGCGCTGGGAGCCGGTGCGCGCCGAGCGCGTGTGCGAGGTGAGCTACGAGCATCTGCTGGGCCGGCGCTTCCGGGACGCCACCGTGTTCAAGGGCTGGCGTGCGGACAAGCCGGCGCGCGACTGCGGTTTCGAGCAGTTGGCGGTGGCCACACCCGCCGAGCTGGCGCAGGTGCTCACGCCCTGGATCAAGCGCGACTGAGCCGCAAGCCGGCGCAGCTCCTGACTCAGGGCCGGGCCGGCCCAGCTCCGGGCGGCAAGTCCGCCGCCCACCTCGGATCGCCTGCGCCCAGCGCCGGCGGCGGCAAGGGCGATTGCGCCCGCCGGCCGTCGAACAGCATCGGGTTGGCCACCATCGGCGGCTCGGCGCCCTGGGGCGCGAGGCGCATGCCGCGCGCGGCCACGTGGGGGTGTTCCATCACTTGGCCCACGTCCAGCACCGGCGCGGCGGGAACGCCGCGCCGGTCGAGGTCTTCCACCCATTGGCGCGTGTCCCGCTCGCGCAGCCAGACGGCGATCTGAGCGCACAGTACGTCGCGGTTCGCTACGCGCGCCTGGTTGGTGGAAAAGCGCGGGTCGACAGCCACCTCGGCGTGACCGGCCGCCTCGCAGAACTTGGCGAACTGGCTGTCGTTGCCCACGGCCAGCACCAGCTGCCCGTCGCGTGTGGCGAAAGCTTGGTAGGGAACGATGTTCGGATGCGCATTGCCCATGCGCGTGGGCGTGCGCCCGCCGATCAGCTGATTGCTCGCCTGGTTGGCCAGCATCGCCACCTGCACATCGAACAGCGCCGCGTCGATGTGCCGGCCCCGCCCCGTCGCATGGCGCTCGTGCAGCGCGGCCAGGATGGCCGTGGTGGCGTAGACGCCGGTCATGAGATCGGTGACCGCCACGCCCACTTTCTGCGGCTCGCCGCCCTTCTCGCCGGTGACGCTCATCAACCCGCCCTCGGCCTGGATCGCGAAGTCGTAGCCGGCCTTGTGCGACAAAGGGCCGGTCTGCCCGTACCCGGTGATCGAGCAGTAGATCAGGCCGGGGTTGAACGCCTGCAGGCTGGCGCAGTCCAGGCCGTAGCGCGCGAGCTGGCCCACCTTGTAGTTCTCGATCAGGACATCGGCCTCGCGCGCGAGCTGGCGCACCTGGGCGGCACCCTCGGCGCTGGCGATGTCGATGGCCACCGAGCGCTTGCCCCGGTTGGCGCACACATAGTAGGCGGCCACCCGGTCCTCGCCCTCGCCCCACCAGGGCGGGCCCCAGGCGCGGGTGTCGTCGCCCGCGCCCGGCCGCTCGACCTTGATCACGTCGGCGCCATAGTCGGCCAGCAACTGGCCGGCCCAGGGCCCGGCCAGCACGCGCGACAGGTCCAGCACGCGAATGCCGGCCAGGGGGCGCGGCATGGCCGCGTCTTGCTCATTCATGCGGCGGCTCCGGTGGCGCACGGGTCAGGAGAAGGCCGCGATGCCAGTGATCTCGCGGCCAAGGATCAGGGCGTGGATGTCGTGCGTGCCCTCGTAGGTATTGACCACCTCCAGGTTCACCAGATGCCGCGCCACGCCGTACTCGTCGCTGATGCCGTTGCCGCCCATCATGTCGCGCGCCATGCGGGCGATGTCCAGCGCCTTGCCGCAGGAGTTGCGCTTGAGAATGGAAGTGATCTCCACCGCGGCGGTGCCCTCGTCCTTCATGCGGCCCAGGCGCAGGCAGCCCTGCAGGCCCAGCGAAATCTCGGTGAGCATGTCGGCCAGCTTCTTCTGGATCAGCTGGTTGGCCGCGAGTGGCCGGCCGAACTGCTTGCGGTCCAGCACATACTGGCGCGCCCGATGGAAGCAGTCTTCCGCTGCCCCCAGCGCACCCCAGGCGATGCCGTAACGCGCCGAGTTCAGGCAGGTGAAGGGTCCCTTGAGGCCACGCACTTCGGGGAATGCGTTCTCCTCGGGGCAGAACACATCCTCCATCACGATCTCACCGGTGATCGAGGCGCGCAGGCCCACCTTGCCGTGGATGGCGGGCGCGGACAGGCCCTTGAAGCCCTTCTCGAGCACGAAGCCGCGGATGGCGCCCGCGTCGTCCTTGGCCCAGACCACGAACACGTCAGCGATCGGGCTGTTGGTGATCCACATCTTGGCGCCGGTGAGCTTGTAGCCACCGTCGACCTTGCGGGCCCGCGTGACCATGCTGCCGGGGTCGGAGCCGTGGTCGGGCTCCGTCAGGCCGAAGCAGCCGATCCATTCGCCGGTGGCCAGCTTGGGCAGGTACTTCTGCTTGGTGGCCTCGTTGCCAAAGGCATTGATCGGCACCATCACCAGCGACGATTGCACGCTCATCATCGAGCGGTAACCCGAGTCGACGCGCTCGACCTCGCGCGCCACCAGGCCGTAGCTGACGTAGTTGAGTCCGGCACCGCCGTACTGCTCGGGGATGGTCACGCCCAGCAGGCCCAGCTCGCCCATCTCGCGGAAGATGGACGGGTCGGTCTTTTCATGACGGAAGGCCTCCTGCACGCGCGGCAGCAGGCGGTCCTGGCAGTAGGCGTTGGCGGCGTCGCGCACCTGGCGCTCGTCGGCGGTCAACTGGCCCTCCAGCAGGAAAGGGTCGGACCAGGAAAAACGGGCGGGCTTGCTCATACGCATGTCTCACAAGGATTGGGAACGGGCACATGCTATGCCCGCTGCAGGTGCCGCGCAAACCATGTTTCTTCAAGCAGATATGATTTTTCCTGCAAACTGAACAAGGATCTCGCCATGCGACGCCGCTTGCCATCCACCCAGGCGCTCACCTGCTTCGAGGCCGCCGCGCGCCACCAGAGCTTCACCCGCGCCGCCCAGGAGCTGGCGCTGACCCAGGGCGCGGTGTCGCGCCAGGTGGCGCTGCTGGAGGCGCTGGTGGGCGTGCCGCTGTTTCGCCGCACCCAGCACGGCATGGTGCTCACCGCCGCCGGGACCGACTATGCGCGCCAGGTCGGCCAGCGGCTCGATGCGTTGGAGCGCGACACACTCGACCTGCGCAGCCGCCGCGGCCAGGGCGACCGGCTCAGCATCGCCTCGGTCCCCACCTTCGCCGCGCGCTGGCTGATTCCCAGGTTGCCCGGGCTGTCAGCCGCGCATCCGCAGCTGCAGGTCCATATCGACGCGCGCTCGCGCCCCTTTCTCTTCAGCGACGCCCAGGTCGACGCCGCCCTGTTCGCCGGCACGCCCGAGCAGGCGCGCCAATGGGCCGGGGCCCAGGCGTTGCTGCTTTTTCCCGAAGACGTGGTGCCGGTGTGCAGCCCGGCCTTGCTGCGCCGCCGCCGGCCGGTCACGCCGCAGGCGCTGGCCAGCATGCCGCTGCTGCAGCAGTCGACCCGTCCCGAGGCCTGGCGCCAGTGGTTCGACGCCCAGGGCGTGGACGCCGAACAGGCCATGGCCGGCCCGCGTTATGAGCTGTTTTCCATGCAGGCGGCAGCCGCCGCCTGCGGCATGGGGGTGGCGCTCATGCCCACCTTGCTTGTGGAGCAGGAGCTGGCCCGCGGCGACCTGGTGGTGGCCTGCGAGCGGACGCTGCGCGGCCAGCGCAGTTATTACCTGGTGCAGCCGACGGCGGACGAGCGGCCGGCCCTGGCCGTGTTCAAGGCCTGGCTGTCGGAGCAGGCATCGAAGACTTAGCAATTCGCAACTGCGGCAACTTGACGCTGGTCTTGCCCCCGCCTGTGACCACGAGATCATGCAGGCCAGCGCCTCGGGCGACTGCGAACCAGCCCATCCCGTCGGAAACGACGGTCAGCTGCCTCGCCAAGGAATCAGGGGATCACCAGGTAGTTGCTGAAACCACCGTCTCGATCCTTGAGCCCGGAGATCGCCTCGTTGACATGCGCCAGAGGGAATTTCCGGTGTTGCAGATAGGACAGGTCCAGGGCGCCGGTTCGAACCATGTCGGCCATCTCCTGGCCTTGTGCGGTGGTGAACCAGTTCGAGCCTATCAACTGGATCTGCTCGTCCATCAGCCATTTGACATCGATGGGGAGGTTGTCAGCGACGCCGCCCACGTTCACGATCCTGCCGCCGCGACGAACACCTCGCATCGAATCGACCATTGTGGAGGCAGGCGCCTTGGCGCCAAGCGCGCTGATCACAAAGTCCACGCCTTCACCGGCCGTCATCGTCTTGGCCCACTCGCCCGTCGAGCCGTCGCCCAGGGCCATGACCTCGATTCGGTCAGGTGCCAGCGCCTTGACACGCTGGAGCAAGTCCAGGTCGCGCCCGGTCCCGAGGATGCGCGACAGGCCCATGGACAGGCCCAGCATCGTGGCGGCGACGCCGAGCGTTCCGGTGATGCCATCGATGAGCGCCACCTGACCGGGGCCGGCGGCCGCGTTCTTCAACGCGCCATAAGACGTCCCCAGGTACCCAAACCGGCCCGCCTGATCGAAGGTAAGGTTGTCCGGCAGGTTCACCAAGGCGTACTCCGGGGCCGTCATGTATTGGCTAAAGCCACCATAGGGATACAGGTCGAAGATGCGTTGACCATCCCGGCTGGTGCTGAAGTAACCATTGAGGGTGTAGTACTGGCACTGGCTCCGGGCACCTGCCTTGCAGGCACGGCAGGAGCCGCAGGACCGCAGGGGGCTCACGTAGACGCGGTCACCCACCTTGGCATTGATCACAGCCTCACCGACGGCCGCCACCACGCCCGCCGGATCCAGGCCGAAGATGGCCGGAAACTTGGGCAAGGGCTGGTGTGGGAACCAGGTTGGCCAGTTATTGATGACATTGGCCATGTTCGGAACGATGCCGCAAGCCTTTACCTGCACAAGTACGTCGTTGGGACGGGGGCTGGGAATCGGGATCTCGTCCAGCGTCATCGGCTGCCCCAGCGCGTGCAGGCGGGCAGCCGTCATGGTCGTTTTCATGGCGTTTCTTTCTAGTCGGAATTAGGTTGAATCCCCTGGCCGTTCACGGAGCGATGAGGGAGGTGCCAGCGGGTCGGAATTTGGTGGGCCAGACAGTGACCCATTTGCCGTTTTGAACCTGCTTGAGCTTGGTATCGGCAACACCGCTGTTGTACTTGCCATCGAAGCGACGTACACCCATCACGGTCTCAACCTGGTTGGTCTTCAGCCAGGTAGCCATGGCCTTGTCGTCGATCCTTCCCACCGCCTTGACGGCAGCTTCCAGGATTTGCCAGGCCGCGTACTCCGCGGCGGCTTGGTAATCCACCTGCTGGAAGGGCAGGTTGGCGGCCTTGGCTTTGGCGTTGAAAGACGCGATCAGGTCCGAGGCACCGGGGTACTGTGTGAATGGGGCGTGCTCCTCGAACCAGGTCAGAGTCGTCAGACCCTGCGCGTTGGGATGCGCCACCGTAGGGCCTGGCGCAGGAAACAGGTGGAACTGGCGGGGCGGCGCGTATTCAATGCGCCTCATGGCGTCCATGAGCTGTGCCGCTTCCAGGCCTATCGCCCCGGACCAAAGCAGATCAGGCTTCGCATCCTTGATTCGAGCGGCGATACTGCCAAAGTCACGGTTGCCGAATTCATATTCGAGGTTCAGGACCGTGGTCAGGCCACGCTGGGCGGCCACCTCTTGGGCACCCTTGGCCAGGTCGAGGGCGGACGGGAACTTGCTGGTCACGAAGGCAACAGTCTTCGGCGCACGGGGAACGGAGGCGAAGGCGTCGAATATGACTTCCGCATCGGCGACCCGGGGGTCGGGCCCGATCGGAAGCGCCGGAAATTGCATTTCATAAGGCGCGAGTGCCGGGTCACCCAGGCTGCTCTGGATGAACAGCTTGCCAAAGCGCTGGGCGACACCCATCGCCGCAATGATCGAGCTGGTTCCATAAGGGCCCATCAACAGGTCCACCTTATCGGAAGTGATCAGACGCTCATACAGCGTGCGGGCGTTCGCCGCCTGGGACTGATCGTCCAGCAGCACCCACTCGACCTTACGGCCAAGCAGACCGCCACGCTTGTTGACAGCCTCAATGAAGGTTTCGCCAGCGATCTTGTGGATCAGGCCAACGCCGGCCAGGGGGCCGGTCAGGGGAAGCGTCCCACCGACGCGGATCGGCGCCTGCTGGGCGAAGGCGCGGGGCGCGAAGCTGGCGGCGACGGTGCCGGCGACGAAGGTGCGGCGCGACAAGGCTATGCTGGAAGTCATGATGTCTCCTACGTTGGATTCTGCAAACAGGATTACTCGTAGCCAGGCTCAAGATCGATGCTCAGCGCGCCCATGATCCGGACGCCCGAGTTGTACCAAGCGACATTGATCGTCAGTGCGATCATCTCGGTCTCGCTCAGGTGTTTGGCAGCCTCGTTCCACACGGCATCGCTCACGTCGACGTTGAGCGTGGACTCCTTGGCGAACGCCATGACGGCCTTCTCCTTTGCGTCGAACAGGCTGGACTTTTCGAAACTGGCGATCTCTGCGCGCTGGGCGGGCGTGACACCGGCCTTCTCGGCATGGGACTGGTGGTGCGCGACCTCATACTTCGAATGGGTGACATGACCTACCGTGAGAATCGCCATCTCGCGCAGCTTGGGATCGAGGCCGCAGTCCCGCACAGAATTTGCGTAGGTGAGGAAGCCGTCCAGAATGTTCGGGGTCTGGGTCAACGCCAAGAAGACGTTGGCGGTCGGGACCTTCCGCTCTCGCTCCAGGCGATCAAAAATCGCCTGATTGGCGCTTTGTTCGCGTTTGAGGTACTTGACTCGTGCCAATTGCTGCTCCTGTTAGTGGGCCTTGGAAACCAGCTGCTGTTGAATGAGGATCTCGAGCGTTTGCGGGTTAGGCATCTTTTCCGGCCGGATCTGCTGTGCACCATCGAAGGGCGTCGCATGGAAGTACCAATGCTCCGTGGCGGGCAGGCCCCAGCGGACGTTTGTCGAGAGAGAACCCGCTTCCCAGCGAACCGGCTCGACTTCGGTGTCGATGGTCTGATAGTGGCCGTCACACAGCTCGATGCGGTGGCCGTCGGGATCCATCAAATAGACGTAGAGCATGCCGCCGGGACCATGGCGTCCCGGGCCGCGGTCCACTGCGCCTGGGTAGCCGTAATTGCCGGCCAGGTCACAGGCGGTGAAGATCAGATGCGACTCAGGAATGATGTAGGCAAAGTGGTGCATCTTCGGCCCCTCGTTCTCGACGATGGCCAGGTCGAGGCAGGTTCCCTTGCGGAACATGAAGGCCCCCAGCAGCTTGTCGCCGTGCGCGAGGTACTCGGAATTGCGGAAACCTAGACTGCTGTAGAACTCACAGGACTTCCAGCAATCGGGCGAGAAGACTTGGAAGTGGTCAATGCGCTGGGCATGCGCTCCAGTGAACTGCTCGAAGCTCAGGTACTTGCGGTCCCGAACTTCCATGTGGGCGCAGAGCTCGATCTTGGTCCCGAAGGGGTCTTCCACATTCAGGGTGCGGCCCTGGTATGGCATCTTGACCCATTCAGCAGGCAGCCCCTGGTCGCGAAACCATTGGTAGGCCAGGTCGAGGTCCTCATCGAGGTAGACACGAAAGCCGATGCGGCGGCACTTGACGTCGCCCGTCGTCTTGATCAGGACCAGGCTGTGGTGACAAGCCTCGGACAGGCCACGCAAGTAGCACGCGGTCTCACTCTCGTCACTGACCACGAGACCGACGATCTTCGTATAGAAGTCACGGCTTCGTTGCAGGTCGGTTACTTCCAGAACGATGTGACTGGCACGGGTGATATTGAAAGGGGGGCGGAAATTGACGACGGGAACCATGGTCGCTCCAATTGAAAGGGATTCGAATTTGTGGGTTCAGTACGTTCTGCTTCGACGCCAGGCCTTGGCGTCGCACAGCATGCGGACCTCTTCGATCAGGTCAGCGACCGCATCGGTCGCGAACTTCAGGTTGGCCTCGTCAACCAGCCGCCCATCAACGACCTTGGTATGGGCCGATCCAATGACCACCGGCGGGCGTGCGATCACACGGGCCAAGGCGCCAACCAGGGTCTCACGCACCTGTCCGTGCGCGCGCACGCCGCCGGTGAACGCCGGTGATGCGCTCATGACCAGCGAGGGCTTGTCTTTGAGCGGGGAGCCGAAGGCCGGGCGCGAGGCCCAATCCAGGGCATTCTTCAGGACGCCGGAAATGCCGAATCCGTACTCAGGCGTGCAGATTACAAGGCCGTCGGCCTTCGCGATCGCATCCTTGAACCTGGCGACATCCGCCGGCGGACAGGCACCATCGTGGTCCTGGTTGTATAGCGGGATCCGGTCCAGGGGAAAAATGTCGAGCACGACACCTTCGGGAACTTTGTCCTGGAGCGTACGAAGAATTGCCGAATTGATCGAGCCGGCACGGAGGCTGCCGGAAACCCCAAGCAGGTGAATTGCACTTTCTTGCATCTAAGTACTTCCTGGTCGATATGACTGATTCAATGATTCAAAAAGGGGAACGCACCCCAGCCGGCGAACAGGGCATCTGCGCCACTCATTTCTTCGATACGCAGCACTTCGTTCCACTTGGCCATGCGTTCGGAGCGGGCGAACGATCCCACTTTGAGTTGGCCGGCGTTCCAACCCACGCTCAGGTGAGCGATCGTCACGTCCTCGCTTTCGCCGGAGCGCGCGGACAGGATGGTTCCGAATCCAGCGCGCTGACCTGCCCGCAAAGCGGCCTCGGTCTCTGAAATGGTGCCGGCCTGGTTCGGCTTGATAAGCACCGCATTGAGCGCCTTGTCGTCCGCCGCCGCATCGACACGTGCGGCATTGGTCACCAGAAAGTCGTCGCCGATGATCTGGCAGCGTGATCCGTATTTCGCGGTAAACGCAATGAAGCCATCACGATCATCCTCGGCCACGGGGTCCTCGATGGACAGGATCGGGTAGCAGTCAAGCCAGCCCCCCAGCATGTCCAGCATTCCCTGCGTGTCCAGCTTGCGTCCATCGAGGGCGAGTTCGTATCGCCCGTTACTGCCGAATTCAGACGCCGCGATATCCAGCGAGATGCCAACATCCTTGCCTGGCTTGAAGCCGGCATCCCCGATGGCCCGTACGAGCATGTCGAGCGCCTCCTCATTGGAGCCAAAGACCGGCCAATAGCCCCCCTCATCGGCCACGCCACGCAGACGACCCGACTGGCGCAAGCGCACGCCCGCGGCGCGATAGATTTCAGCCGTCCAATCGAGCGCCATGGAAAAGCTCGTCGCTCCCGGGCACATCACCATGAAGTCCTGGACGTCGACGCGGCGCTCAGCGTGGGCACCACCACCAAAGATCTGGATCTCAGGGAGCGGAATACGCACCTGCGTGTCGCCAGCCAGGTGCTTCCACAGCGGCTTGTCGACAGCGCAAGCAGCCGCTTGCAGTACCGCCATCGAGGTCGCCACGATCGCATTGCCACCCAAGCGGGACTTGTTGGACGTTCCATCCATTTCGATCAACGTCTTGTCGATGACCTGCTGATCGAGCACGTCCATTCCGTTCAGGTAATGCGAGATTTCGTGGTTGACCGCATTGACCGCTCGTTGAACATCGAGTCCCCCGAAGGACTCCCCCCCGTCACGCAGGTCGACTGCCTCACCCGATCCTGTCGAAGCGCCGGCTGGCGCGATCGCCCGGCCGACGCCACCGCGTGCCAGAGTGACCTCGACCTCGACGGTCGGACGCCCCCGGGAATCCCAGACGCGGCGCCCGACGACACTGCCAATCTTCGAATCTCGCACTGCGATTTCCTTCACTTTTTGATCTCGTCGGCACCAATGAGCACGACCGCCAGCGTGGCCGGCGCGTCGCTTCTGTTGCGCCATGCATGCCGTGTCCCGTTTTGAACAACGACATCTAGCGGCCGCAGGCACAGGGCCTGTCCGTCGTCGAGTTCCAGCCAGATCTCCCCGTCGAGCAAAATGACGTAGTCAATGGTCGGGGTCTGATGCATGCCATCCGGCTCGAAGCGCTCGGCCAACCCAGGACTGACACGGAGGTTTTCGGCCGCTGCCGCCGCCGGATTGAAGCTGGGGGCGCCGTACACGGAATCCGGCGGGAACGTGATCACCAGGAAACGGCTCTGGCCTGGTGTGGGCACCATCGCCGATAGGGTCCCGGTCGGATCTTTTCCGTCAAACGGGACGGTGGGTCGACCAGGCGTGCTCCACACCAGCCGCGAAACCATGCCCGGAATGGACCGAAAGACATCCGTCCTGGGCGGCGCGGCGTCGGAGGCGAACACGGCGCGGCCATTGGCGTCATGGCCGGTGACAACACGGCGGATCTGCGGCGAGACGCCAGACCTGCGATGGGTATCAGATGCCAAGGTAGGCCTCCTTGATCTTCGGGTCGTTCATTAAGTTGCCTGGCGAGCCGGAAGTAACGATCCGCCCCTGCTCGATCACATAGGCGTGGTGCGCAACTTCCAGTGCCTTGGTGATGTTTTGTTCGACCAAGACGATCGAAACACCACGAGCGTTGATCGTCTTGATGATTCTGAACATGTCCTCAACCACTGCCGGGGACAGACCCAGGGACGGCTCGTCCATCAGCAGGATCTGCGGTCGCGCCATCAGGGCGCGACCGATCGCCACCATCTGCTGCTGACCACCGGACATCAAGCCGGCGACCTGCTGCTGACGCTCGCGAAGAATCGGAAAAAGCTTGAAAACTTCTTCCAGGGTTTCACGCATCTCCGTGGCGCTACGGCGATAGGCGCCCAGCTCCAGGTTGTCCAGGACAGACATGCCGGTGAACAACCGTCGTCCCTCGGGAACGACAGCGATACCGGTCTCGCAGACGCGATAGCCCGGGAGTCTGGCGGTGTCGGATCCGTCAACCAGGATGCGTCCCTGGGTCGGTCGCAGAATGCCGGCAATCGCATTGATCAGCGTGCTCTTTCCTGCGCCGTTGGGGCCCACGACGGAAATGATTTGGCCGCGGCCAAGTTGGATGGAAAGATCCCAGATTGCTGGCGCGTCGCCGTAGCCTACGTGCAGGTTCTGAACATCAAGCAGCATGGGGAGCGCCTCCGAGGTAAGCGCGAACAACATCGGGGTGCTGCATCGTTTCGCGCGGTGCGCCAAGCGCCAGAAGCTTTCCCTGGTCCAGCACGGCGATCCGATCAGCCAGTGCGACAACAGCACGCATCAAGTGCTCCACGAAGACGATCGTGGTGCCACCGTCGCGAATTCGCTTGATCAATGTGACAGCCTGGTCCACCTCCGGCGGTGTCAAGCCGCAAAGCACCTCATCCAACAGGAGCAGCCGCGGACGGGCGGCAAGTGCGCGAGCGAACTCGACGTATTTGCGCTCATGCAGGTTCAACTCCGCGGGCACCAGATCGGCCTTGGCCGCAAGGCCCGTGAACGCGAGCCATCTGTGGGCTGACTCCTCTGGCGATTCACCATGCTCACCCACCTTGGAGCCGAAGCTGGCGCACAGTCGCACGTTCTCATAGACCGACAAATGATCGAACAGTCGCGGAATCTGGTACGTACGCGCAATTCCCTCGTTCGCGATCTGGTGGGGCTCCTGACCGGAGATTTCTCTACCCTCCAGGCGAATGCTTCCGTCCGTGAGCTCGAAATGGCCGCTGATCATATTGATCAGCGTCGACTTGCCGGAACCGTTAGGACCAACAAGCGCCAGAATCTCCCCTTTTTGGATCGTGAGGGAAACTCCCTGCAGGGCACGGATGCCGCCGAAGCGTTTGACGACGTCTATGCACTCAAGAAGAACCTGCCCGTCCTGGGCCACGCGCCCGTCGGCGGAAACACTTGCCGGCGCGACACGCGCGTCTTGCTCCGGTCCACCGACGCAGGCGCGACTGAACGGCACACGACGCCTCCTGGAGAGCCAACTGGACACAATCCCGTTGGGCAACACCAGAATGACGACGACCAAGCCAAGCGCTACAGCCGCGCGCCCGAGTTCCGCCTGGCCCGCGCCAGTAGCCATGCTCAGTGCCACGGTGATCAGGACAGCCCCGACCGCCGGCCCCGCCCAATGACGAGCACCACCCAGAATGCTCATAAGCACCACGTACAGCGGAACGGTGATCGAGAAGGTCTCGGAGACGGTGACATAGCCCACGTAGACAGCCTGGATCGCGCCTGCCGCACCGGCGATCGCGGAGGAGATGGCGAACGCCGCGAGCTTGAATCGGAAGGTAGGTACCCCTTTGACCTCCGCCACATCCTCGTCGTCATGGATAGCCAGCAGGCCCGCACCCAATCTGCTGCCATGGATCCAGCAGGAAACAGCGATCGAGCCAACGGCGAGTGCCAGCCCGAGGAGGTATATGACCCCGGGTACGGTCGTGCCAAAGACGGGGAATCTGACGTTGCTCAGATTGATGCCAGCACCGCCGTCGATCGCCGAATTGGAGATGATGGCCGCGATGACGTACGTCACGGACAGTGTCAGCAGGGCGAACAGCTCCCCACGCAGCGTTTTCATGCGAAAGACGATGAAGCCCACCGCGAACGCCATCGCCGCCGCGATCCCAGCGGCGATGGGAATGGTCAGGAGATAGGGGACTTCAAGCTTTGCAGCGAGATTGGCCGCTGCATACATGCCCGAGCCGAAGAACGCCGCGTGGCCGAAGCTCCAGTACCCTGAATACCCGCTCAGGATGCCCCAGCTGGTTGCCAACGCCACCCAGAAGAAGATGACGTAGAAGTAGGAGAGATAGAAGTCCGGCAGTCCGAGGTAGGGAAGTGCTCCCAACCCCAGGGCCACAGCAAGAAAGAGGGTCGTTGTCCGCATATGTATTACAGCCACTTCGGGCGGATCAGGAGCAGCGCGATGAGGATGGAAAAGGCGACCAGCGGCGCCCACGCAGGATTGACAACGGCCATCGTGATGGACTCGGCGACGCCAATGAGCACGCCGGCGACCAGCGCTCCGAGCGGATTGGCCAGGCCGCCGATGATCACCACGGCGAAGACAACGCCGATCCAGGCCTCGATCTGGGAGGGCGCCAGCGTGGATGTCAGCGCGATGAAGACGCCTGCGACAGCGGCCGTCGCACAACAAAGACCGGCCAGCAGATAGGAGAGTCGGACTGAATTGACGCCAAACGCAGCGGCGATTGCGCCATCTTGCGCAGACGCCCGAAGCGCGCGCCCGACCATCGTCTTGTGAAGACCGATCCAGATGGTGATGGCCAGCACCACCGCGCACAAGAACGCCACCAACTCAAGCGTGGGCACATAGATGCCCCCGATTCGAAGGGCGGCCTCACCCAGGTTGACTTCGTACTTTCGGAAGTCAGCCGTCCAGGCGATCTGGATCACCGACTCGATGAGGACCGTCAGGCCAAACGTCACCAACATCGACGCGAATTCGGTCACCTTGAAGTGCACGAGTACTGCGTGCATCAGGACGCCAATGAGGAAAAAGAGCGGGATGAGCACCAGAACCGCGAGCCACAGAGGCTGCAGCAGCACAGTACCGGCGTGATATGTCATGTACGCGCACAAAAATGCGAGCGCAAAGTGGCTCAGGTTGACCAGGCGCAGCAGGCCCCAACTCAAGGTCAGACCCATAGCCAGCAGGCCGTAGATGCCTCCGAGCAGCACGCCGCCGATGGCCGACTGCAGCAGCAAAGTCACGCTCATTGCTGCCACGCCCTCAATGAATCCCGTGCTGCGGGGCAGCGAGCTTCCTTGTCATTCATCGGTGCATCTCCAGTGCTAACGTTTGCGCAATTTTGGTCAAAGCACCGTGTCTCGTCAACCCTCTGGAACGCCATTTTTTAGGGATTAACCCTTAAATTACCTGGGCGCGGCTTCTTGACTGGCTCGTGCACTTTGTGCTAACGTTCGCTTCAATCAAGGCAGCCATCATGACCACACAACTGATCGCCCGCTATTCGCTCGGCAATTCGATTCACTACGGCCTGATCGAAGGCGATAAGGTCCGGCGCCTCGTCGGATCGATCTATGAGGGACTCAACCTCGGCCAGGAGACCGACCAGCTTGCTGAAGTTCGCCTGTTGGCACCAGTCGAGCGACCACGCATCTTCGGCCTGGCCTACAACTACAACGCCCATACGCAGGAAGCCAACAAGACTGTCCCCAGCGCTCCCGTCGTTTTCATGAAGCCCGACACGGCGCTGGTAGGTCCTGGCGATGCCATCGTGTACCCGCATGACGGTGAGATCGTTCACTACGAAGGTGAGCTGACGGTCATCATTGGAAAGAAGGGGCGCTACATCACGGAAGACAAAGCCTTGGACCACATCCTGGGCTATTCCTGCGGCAATGATGTGAGTGACCGGATCGTCCAACGCCGCGAATCGGCCTTCGGTACCCTCCTGGCGGGCAAGGGCTATGACTCGTTTGCGCCGATCGGCCCAGTGATCGCGACGGAACTCGATCCGGCGAATCTGCAGGTCATCACCCGACTCAATGGCGTGGTCAAGCAGGACGCAAACACATCCGACCTGCTGTTCTCCGTCCGATACGCCATCGCCTACCTAAGCCGATTCATGACCCTGATGCCGGGGGACGTCATCATGACCGGCACACCCGCCGGCGTGGGGCCGATTGCACCTGGTGACGTCGTCGAAGTCGAGATTCCGGGCATAGGCGTCCTGCGCAATCCAGTTGTTGCCGAAGCCAGACCCGCCGCCTGACTACAAACAGGAGGCCAACCTCTTCGTCGCGGCGCCAGAGTTGGCGACGGCGGCCTAAAACTGGAGTTCGAGCCTCGCCGACGCCAAGACCCTAAAGAACGCAACCGTAAAGATCCTTGCATCCACCTACATCATTACTGCCATGGTCACGATCAAGGACATAGCCCTTCGGCTTCAGGTATCGGCATCGACCGTCGGTCGCGCGCTGTCCAACGACCCTCGAATCAGCGAAAAGACCAAGGAACAGGTCCGCAAAGTCGCGGGCGAACTCGGGTATGTTGCCAACCGCGCCGCGCGAATGATGCGCGGTGCATCCAGCAATCTGGTGGGGCTGGTCGTCCCGGACATCCGCAACAGCTTCTACTCGACGATCGCCCACGCGCTGTCCAAGTGTCTGGAGCAGGAAGGTCTGCAGTTGATGCTTTCCGAGTCCGACGATGACCGGCAAATCGAACTGCAACATGTCCGCGCGCTGATCGGTGTCGATGTCACCGGTGTCATTCTTGTCCCCAGCCCCAGGACCCATCCCGACACTGTTCGCCTCTTGCAGGACGTTCCGCACATTCAATTGCTACGGAAAAGCGAGGCGCTCAGCCCCCAGTGGTTTGGCATCGATGACGCGAAGGCTTTGTTCGATGCGACCCAACACCTGATCCAGTTGGGTCACAGGCGAATTGGCTACATCGGTGGAGCGATCGACCGGCCAACGGGAGCCGCGCGTCTCCAGGGTTTTCGGCAAGCCTTGACAAGCACGAGCCCAAAGGCCGTCGGTCTTGAAGAAGTCGCCGCGCCGGCGGACCCGAAATTCGGCTCTCTGGCGGTCCGTAAGCTGCTGGCCGCCCCTCATCCACCGACGGCCTTGATCATGGGCACGGTGCAGCACACCAACAGCGCTCTGAACGAACTCTATGAAATGGGCGTTCAGGTCCCTCAGGACCTCTCGGTCGTCGGGTTCGGCAATGAGCCGGGCTACAAGTGGTGGGGACCGGGCCTGACCACGATCGGCCTGCCGGTATCCGAATTGGCAACGGCCTGCGGGCTCTGGTTTATCCACCAGCACAAGCAAAAGCTCGCCGCGTGGCCCGACTACAACTCCACCTCACCGGCGTCGCTGATCGTCCGCGGCAGCACTGCCAGTATCAACCCCAAGGGAATCAAAGCCCGGCAAGCCACTAGCGGCTGATTGCCCGGGTACCCATTATTCGAGGAGAGACCCCCATGCAGAAGGTGTTGTTGACCGATCACGCCTGGCCTGACGACAGCATAGAACGCAGCGTGATAGAGGGTGCCGGATTTGAGCTGTTTTCCGGCCCCGCGAATCCCGCGCCAGTCACAGAAATCGATGCCCTGTGCCGCCAGATCAAACCGGATGCCATCCTCACCTGCTGGGCACAGGTTTCATCATCCGCCATTGAAGCCACGGCCAATCTGAAGATCGTGGCTCGCCTGGGCGTTGGCCTCGACAACATCGCGGTGGCCACGGCGAGCGAACGAGGCATCTGGGTCACCAATGTCCCGGACTATTGTGTCGAAGAGGTTTCCGACCATGCGGTGGGCATGGCGCTGGCATGGACGCGCGGGCTCGTGTTTTTCGATCGGGCGGTCCGGCAAGGTCACTGGGAGCCGTCAAAGGCCAAGCTACGCCGCCTGTCCACCCTGACCTGCGGGATCGTGGGCTTCGGGCGGATCGGCCGCATGACCGCCAAGAAGCTGGCTGGTTTTGGTTGTCGGCTCATGGCGTATGACCCGTTCCCTAGTGCGCCCACCGCTGGCGTGGAAGGCGTCGACCTGGACACCTTGTTCGCCACCAGCGACATCGTCATCGTCCACGCACCGCTCAATGACAAGACCCATCACTTGGTCAATCGCGAACGCCTCGGTCACATGAAGCAGGGCGGACTGTTGATCAACGTTAGCAGGGGCGGCGTCGTCGACTCGGACGCAATGGTCGAAGCGCTTGACCTGGGCATCCTGGACGCTGCGGCCGTCGACGTCCTGGAATCCGAGCCCCTGGTTCCCGAGGGCATGATCCGGCATCCGCGCTGCATTTTCACGCCCCACGTGGCGTTTTCGTCCGATGCCTCCCTGATCGATTTGCGACGTCGCGCGGCCGAGGAGGTGGTTCGCGTCCTCAAGGGCGAGAAGCCGCGCAATCCTGTCAACAAGCCCGCTGGCCGGTGACTCATATCCCGTACATGGAACCGCGATGTCTACAGAACGACTGGTCAGCGACTTTCTCATTCAAAGCGGCCTGGTCAAACCTGGCATGTCCATCCGTATGGAGCCACTGACGGGCGGTGTGTCCTCCGACATCTGGATGGTGGAGCTTGCGAACCAGAAGCTTTGCGTCAAGCGCGCGCTGGAGCAACTCAAAGTCGCTGCCGAGTGGACGGCGCCGATGAATCGCAACTCATTCGAGTGGGAGTGGCTGCGGTTCGCTTCAAAACACATCCCTGGCCATGTTCCGGTCCCGCTCGCACGGGACGATGCAGCAGGCTTTTTCGCCATGGAGTTCTTGGCCCCCTCAGACCACCCGGTTTGGAAAACGCAGCTACTCCATGGCGAAGTCAGCACTTCAACGGCACAGGCCGTCGGCTTCGCCTTGAGCAAGATACATGCGGCCAGCGCCCACTCGCTCGAAGTAGCCTCCAAGTTCGACAGCATCGAGAACTTCCACGCACTGCGGCTGGAACCCTATCTGCTCGCCACAGCCAAAAAGCATCCGGATCTCGCGGATGCACTGCAAAGGCTCGCCGTGGTGACAGCTGGCACTCAGCGGGCCCTGGTACATGGCGATATCAGCCCCAAGAACATCCTGGTCGGCCCCAACGGCCCGATCATCCTGGATGCCGAGTGTGCCTGGTACGGCGATCCGGCCTTTGACCTCGCGTTCTGCCTCAATCACCTGTTGCTCAAGAGCCTCCCCGTACCGGGGGCCAGAGTCAAGCTCGCCAATGCCTACCAGGCGTTGGTGACAGCCTACCTGGCGGGAGTCAGCTGGGAAGACCCGGCTCGGCTGGAGGCGCGGACAGCCCACCTGCTGCCGGGCCTGTTCCTGGCGCGCGTCGATGGCAAGTCGCCGGTCGAATACGTGACCGACCCTGCTCAGAAGGACATGGTCCGGGATGTTGCATCGCGTCATCTGCGCACGCCCACCGCCAAGCTCATCGACATCTTGGCTTCGTGGGAAGACAAGCTCACACACGTCGGCTGAACGCGAGGGTCCGCGGCTACCCCAGCGAGTTGTCCCCGCTCATGTAGACAAACACCTCATCGAACCGCCCCTGGCGCACCCGGAAGAAATTGCAGTTGTGCTTGATGCGCAGGCTGCCGTCGACCAAGGTGTTCTCCACGCGAAAGCGGCTGGCGATGCGATGCGGCGCATCGACCACATGGTCGAAGTCGCCATGCCAGACCCGCTGGTAGCGCTCGAACAGCCGCGTGAACATGCCGCGCAGGCCGCTGTCGCGGCCTTCGTAATGCGTGTCGAAGGTCGCGATGGAAAAGCGGGCATCCGGGCAGAAGCAGTCGAGTGTGGCCGCCAGATCCATGGCGTCGACGGCGGCGAAGTAGCGCTCGACCTGCGCGATCAGCGCCGAACGTTCATCGGGGGACGGCGGTCGCGTCACGGCAACCGCCGGTTGGCCGCCTCGGCGGCGTCGATCATGGTGCGCAGCATGTCCAGCCGCGGATGCATGGGGCGCGGGTAGCCAACGCGGCTGTGCCGCAGGTTCAGCGCCAGCGCGGCCTCGGCCAGTTTGTAGCTCAGCGGCCCTGGGTTGATCACGGGCACCGGCAGGCGCTCGCTCAGGTAGGCGTGCGACTGGTGCATGGTGGTCGAGCCCAGCACGATCACCTCGGCCCCGTCGACCTCGATGGCCTGGCGAGCCGCCGCCTCCAGCAGAGGGAACACGTCGTCCTCCTTGCCCGAGAGCAGACCCTGGTTGTCCGGCGGCACCTCGATCGCCCGCACCGAGGCGCACTTGTGGTGCAGGCCCAGCTCGTCCAGCGCCTTCTTGTACAGCGGCTTCCAGCGGCTGGCCATGGTCAGGATCGAGAAGCGATCGCCCAGCGTCAGCGCCATCAGCATCGAAGCCTTGCCGGGCCCGAACACCGGGATGTCGAGTACCGAGCGCAACGCCGCCACACCCGAGTCGCTCATGGTGTCGATGCATACGGCGTGAAAGCCCTCGTCCTGCGCGCGGCAGCCGGCCTCGAAGTTGGCGACGTCGGCCAGCACGAAGTCGTGGTGGCTGGCGTAGTTGAGCGGCCCGGCGCGCACCGCGCGGTACTCAAAGCGGATGTCGTCGCCGAACTGCAGGCCGGCCAGCTGCTGCTCGCGCAGGCGCAGGTTGTCGGCCGACATGGCAAAGGGCACGATCACCAGCACCCGGCGCGGCGCGGCGGCCTCAGACATGCGCGGCCTCCAGTTCGGCCAGGCAATCCTGCGTGCTGCGCACCCGGCCGAACAGGCGCCGGAAGTTGCGCATGGTCGCCTGGTGAAGGTCTTCATGGGTGGTGCCGCAGGCATCCTCGACCAGGGTCACGCCATAGCCGCGGTCGGCCGCCTCGCGCGCGGTGGTTTCCACGCACATATTGGTCGACACGCCGCTCATGTACAGCAGATCGCAGTCCAGGGCGCGCAGCAGGCTGTCGATGTTGGTGGAGGCAAAGGCGCCGTTGGTGGTCTTGCGCAACACGTGCTCGTCGGGAAAGGGCTTGAGCTCGTCGAGGATCTCGTGCTCGCGGCTGCCCAGGTGGTTGCGCAGATCGACGAAGATCTTTCGCATGTGCAGCGGCGCGTCGCGCGCGTCGGGCATGGCCGCGCCCACGGTCACATGCAGGATCGGCCGGCCCAGGCGGCGAAACTGCTCGCGCAGGCGCAGCGTATTGGGCAGCACGAAGCGCTCGATGCGATCGAATCGGTAGTCGCCCACGGTCGAGCCTTCGGCATGCAGCTTGCGCGCCAGCGCGCCCTGGCGCGAGCCGGTGGCGTACTGCATGTCGATCATCACCAGCGCCGTGCGGGCAAGCACCACGGGCCGCTCGGCCGTGTAGGCACTGATGTAGTCGAGCGAAGAGGCGGGGGAGTTGGCGGTCATGGTCGTGGGTCGAGAAAGGATGTGAAGGCGGTCTGGGCGCGGTAGCAGTCGATGATCTGCGCGCCGGTGGCGCACCAGACGCCGCTGTGGCCAAGCACGTATTCCAGCGCGCCCGCCAGGTGCTCGATGCGGTGCGGCTGGCCCATGATGAAGGGGTGCACCGCGATGTTCATCACGCGTCCGCCCTCGGCATAGAGCGTGTCGAATTCGTCGCGGATCTTCTGCGCGAAGGCCCCTCCCTCCATGCCGCGGCGCCAGGCGATGCTGTCGTTGACCTCCATGCTGTAGGGCAGCGAATGCAGTTCGCCCCGGCGCACCCGCACGGGCGTGGGCTGGTCGTCGTGGTAGAGGTCGCACAGGTAGCGGATGCCGGCCTCGGCCACCAGGTCGGGCGTGTGCAGCGTGTTGGACGCCGCCGGCGAAAACCAGCCTTGCAGCTCACGCCCGGTGACGCGCCGGTGGATCGCCTGGCATTGTTCGATGGCCGCGCGCTCCTCGTCTTCGGAGTAATTCCAGTGGTAGCGCGTGTTGTACAGGCCGTGGGACATCAGCTCCCAACCGCGCTGCAGCATGCCCTCGGCGATCGGCGGATACATGTCCAGCACGGACATCGACAGCGACACGGTGCAGGGCAGGCTGAAGCGGTCGAACACCTCCATCAGCCGCCAGACGCCGACGCGGTTGCCGTAGTCGCGCAGGCCGTAGCCCAGGATGTCCGGGTGCGGCACGCGCGGCCACGGGTCGCGCACCCGCACCTGCTGTGGCAGGTACTCGTAGTGCTCGATGTTGGGCGCCACCCACAGGGCCAGGCGCGCGCCGCCGGGCCACTGCAGCGGCGGCCGCTCGGGCGCCGCCGAATAGGCCAGGCGCTCGTGCATGGCAATGGTGGGGCCGGGCGAAGCCATCACCGCCTCAGACCGCGCGGGGCCGCGCTTCGGCCAGGTCGTTCCAGACGTCCTGCCGCTGGATCAGGCCGCCGGCCACCTCGAAGCGGTCGATGAAACGCACGCCCTCGAAGGCCGAACCGTCCAGCCACACGCCGTGCAGCGTGCCCGAGCAGTACACGGTGGTGATGCCGTCGCCCCAGCTTTCCTCCACCCGTTCGATGTTTTTTCCGACACGCTGGTAGCGTGTGCGCGCCCACTCCAGCAGCTCTTCGAGCCGCGTCATCGGCGCGCCGCCGGGAAAGTGCATCACGAAACTCGGCGCCAGCATTGCGCGCGCGGCGTCGAGCTCGCGCGCCTGCATGCGGGCCAGGAAATCACGCACCAGGGCGCTGGCGTCCGGGTGCGGCGCGCCGCCGGTGCGGATGACCCGGCCGTCGCGCTGGTAGGTGCTGGCATGGTTCACGAAACTGGTGGTGCCCGCCGCCGGGGCGTCGATGACCGAGCGCGCGGCCAGCGCCAGCCGCCGCACCAGGCGTTCTTCGGTGGCGGCGTCGTAGCCGGGCAGCAAGGTGATGGAGATCACGGGCATGGCGCGTCAACCCTGCGAAGAAGTTTTCCAGGCATCGAGGATCTCGCTGCCGGTGGCCGCCCAGACGCCGCGGTGCCGCATGATGTGCGCGAGCGCTTCTTCCAGCGCACCGATGCGGTAGGGCTGGCCGATCACCCAGGGGTGCAGCGAGATCGCCATGATGCGCCCGTTGTCGGGCGCGGCTTCGCGGTACAGCAGGTCGAACTGGTCGATCAGCGCGTCGCGGAAATCGTCCTCGGTGTGGTGGTTCTGCACCAGGATGGTGGTGTCGTCGATGTCGATCGGATGCGGCATCGCATGCAGCGCGCCGGCGCGGGTGCGCATGGCGTAGGGCATGTCGTCGTTGACCCAGTCGCACAGGTAGTCGATGCCGGCCTGCGCCAACAGGTCGGGCGTCAAGAAGGATTCGGACTTGGCCGGCGACAGCCAGCCGCGCACCGCACCGCCGGTGGCCTGGCGCAGGATGCCCAGGGTCTGCTCGATCCAGCGCTGCTCGTCCGCCTCGGGCAGGCCGCCGTGGTGCAGGTGGTCCATGTCCAGGCCGTTGGCCATGATCTCCCAACCGCGCTTCCGGCAAGCCTGGATCAGGGAGGGATAGCGCAGGGCCACGGCGGCGTTCACCGCGGCGGTGGCCCGGATGCCATGGCGATCGAGCGCCTGCATCAGGCGGTAGATGCCCACCCGGTTGCCGTAGTCGCGCAGCGTGTAGTGGCGCAGGTCGGGGTAGCTGGTCTGCATCGCGCCCGGCGGCTTGAAGGGCTGGCCCTTCATGTCCAACGGAAACCACTCCAGCGCCGGCACCACCCACAGTGCGATGCGGGCGCCGCCGGGCCAGACCACCGGCTTGCGTTGCGGCAGCATCGACCAGTCGTAGCGATCATGGTCCATGCCATGGCGGCGCAGCGGGTAGTCCATGTAATTGCTGGGAAGGCTCATGGCGCCTCTCCCACAGGCAGTGCCGCCGCCGCGAAGGCATCGTGGTAGTGCGCGTTGAAGTGGTGGGCGATCTCGCGCCCGGTGGCCAGCCACACCTTGTCGTGGCCGGTGATGTACGACAGCGCCTCTTCGAAAGCCGCCAGGCGGTACGGCTGGCCGATCAGGTAGGGGTGCAGCGGGATGCACATCACGGTGCCCGAATGCTCTCCTTCGGCATAGAGCCGGTCGAACTGCCGCTTGAGGATGTCCGCGTAGCGGCGCGGCGACACCAGGTTCACGTTGTAGACGATGGTGTCGTTCATCTCCAGCGAGTACGGGATGCTGGCGAGCTTGCCCTGCTTGACCTTCACCGGGCCCGGCTGGTCGTCGTGGAACAGGTCGCACACATAGGACAGCCCCATTTCTGCCACCAGGTCCATGGTGCGCTCGGTGTAGGTCAGCGCGGGCGCGAGCCAGCCGTCGAGCTTTTGCCCGGTGTGCTTCTTGATCGTGTCGATCGAATCCTGGATCACCGCACGCTCCTGCGCCTCGGTCATGCCCATGAGGTAGCGGGTGTTGTAGGTGCCGTGCGAGTAGAACTCCCAGCCGTTCTCGGCGCAGGCCGCGATCACCTCCGGGTGGTGCTCGCACACCGCCACGTTCAGCGACACGCTGCCGCGCATGCCGCAGCGCTTCATCGACTCGAGCATGCGCCAGAAGCCGACCCGGTTGCCGTAGTCGCGGTACGAATAGTTCTGCACATCGGGCGCCGGCCGCGCCCAGGGCGCGCGGGCGGGGTTGCGCGGCGGATCGAGCTCATAGAACTCGACGTTGGGCGCCACCCAGAACGCCACGCGGGCGCCGCCCGGCCAGCGGATGGTCGGCCGCGCGTCGTAGGGCAGGTAGTCGTAAAAGCCAGGGTCGCGCTTCACCGGCCGGCTCCCGCCGGCGCGCGCGCGGGCACCTGGCGCAGCTGCACCATCGTTTCCTCGAAGGTAAGCACGTCGGAATACTTGAGCGCCATGTCGTAGAGGTTGGCGAAGTGTGGGCTCTCGTGCTTGTCGGCCACACACTCCTCGGGAACGATGGTGCGAAAGCTGCGCTGCAGGCTGTCGAGCACCGTCGCCCGCACACAGCCGGAGGTCGAGCCGCCCGTCACCACCACCGTGTCGACGCCGTGGAAGGTGAAGATCGAGCCGAGGTTGGTCTCGAAGAAGGCCGAGGCCATGCGCTTGTTGATGATGATGTCGCGCACGCGGTCGATCTTGAGCCGGTCGTCGAACTCGGCGCGGCGGCTGCCGACCTTGATGTTCTGCAGCGAGTCGGGCGTGTTGGTGCGCGTGCCCCAGATGCCGCAGTCCTCGCCCGATTCCATGTAGGCCACATAGGTCCACACCACCGGAAAGCCGCGTGCGCGGAACTCGGCCGCGAGCTCATTCACATAGTCGAGCTGCTTGGGGTCGGTCTCGTAGGCGGTGGCGAACTCGCCGACGCAGGTGTAGGCCTTTTGCAGGTCGATGTTGATCAACGCAGGCATGCGGCCGAAACCGAAGCGCTTTCGCGTGGGATTGGCCTTGACCTCAGCGAAAAGCTGCCGGGCTGTCTTGTCAGAAAGTTGCATCGCAGGGAACCTCGGGGGTGGCGGGAGGGGTCGGGCAGATACTGCATCCGTCGATTTGTACTGTCAATAGAACATTTATCGAGGTGATGCCGTGGCGTCAGCGCAGTGGGGCGTGGCGCAGCAAGGCCAGCCACTCGGCCAGCGCCAGCGTACCGGCGCACAGGTCATGGCTGGCTTGCAATACGGCGCTCGCGTGGGCGGCCGGCCAGACGCGGCCCGTGAGGTCCATGAACTTCGCGGTCAGCTCCTGCGCACTGTAGGGCGATTCGTCGTCGCCGCGGTTCACGCCGGCCTCGCCCACCCATTGACGGCCCGCCCGGTCGGTGATGACGACCCGGGCCGGGCGCTCCCGCGGCAGGCGCAGGGTCATGGCGGGGTCTTCGGTGATGGTGACCTTGCGGGCCAGCGCGCGCACACGCTCGTCGCGCACCGCATCCCAGGTGAAGCTGGCCAAGGCGCTGCTGCCATGGACCAGCCGCGTCGCCACCGCGAAGGGCACCGAGAACTTGGCGGCCAGCGTGTTGCGCGGCGCGGGGTCGCTGAGCTCGGCGGCCAGGTGATAGCTTCGCACCTCGACCCGCTCGACCGCATCCGCATCGGGCAGGCCCGCGCGCGCGGCCAGCGCGTCGATGGCGTCCAGCGTGCCGTGGTTGTATCGGCAGCACGAGTGCAGCTTGAAGTAGTTGTGCGTCAGGTGCCAGTCGTCGCCGAGGTCTTTCAGCAGTGCCTCGGTGTCGAACGTCTCGGACACGATCTCGCCGAACAGCGAACGCAGGCCGTCGCGCTCCCCCGTGAAGCCGCAACCCGCCAGTTGCGATGCGAGCAGGCCATTGTGATTGGCAAGCCCCGCGTAGACGTTGCGTACCAGCCCGCCTTCGAGCATGGTGCGCTTGGAGGTGGCGATGGTCATGGAGGCACCGACGTTGAGCGTCTCGCGCATGCCGGCCGCGTCAACCCCCAGCAGCCGCGCGCAGGCCGCCGCCGCGCCGACCGTGCCCCAGGTGCCGTGCGGATGCATGGCACCGCGCAGCTGCGACGCCGCGCCGATGCGCGAGCCGACCTCGTAGCCGGCCACCAGCGCCGAGAGAAAGTCGTGCGCGTTGGCGCCGGACTGCTCGCCCAGCGCCAGCAGGGCCGGCAGCACATGCACGGCCGGGTGTCCGCGCGAAAAGCGATTGCCTTCGTCCATCTCCAGGAAGGTTCCGGCGGTGCCGTTGATGAGGGCGGCCATGGCGGGCTGTGCCCCTCGGCCCAGGCCCACCAGGGTCGCGCCTCCTTCGGTCTGCCGGGCGGCCCAGGCGCGCAGCTCGGGCTCGGCCGATCCGGCCACGATGGCCGCCACCGTGTCGGCCAGGATCCAGCCGGTGTGGCTGCGGGCCGCCGCCGGCAGTTGCTCGAACGAAAGAGCCGCGGCGAAATCGCTGAGGCGATCCAGGTAGTTCATGGGAGGAGTCCTCGGGTGATGGGAGTCAGGGCGATACGTCGGCCCGCACCTGGGCGGCCAGTACGCCGGGGTCGGCCCACTGCACGTCGGTGCGCGAGCGCAGGCCATGAAGCAATTGACGCAGGGCCGCAACCCGGCTGGACATGCCGCACATCCAGGGGTGCAGCGCCAGGCCGAAGACGGCCCGGCGCTGGTGCCGGGCGCATTCCGCGCGCAGCCGGTCGAAGGCCTCCAGGGTGAGGTCGGCGTGGGCGCGAGGGGTGAGCTGGCGAAGCCACTGGCATTGCACGTCGTCCCATTCGGCGGACAAGGGAACGGCGACCAAGGGCGCGCGGGTCGATCCGGGCACCGCCGACAGAAGGTAGGCCTGGTCGTCGTTGCACCAGTCGAGCGTGTAGCGCAGTCCGGCCTGCGCCAGCAGGTCGAAGGTGTCGGGCGTGGTGCCCCAATCCTGGCTGAGCCAGCCGACGGGCCGGCGGCCGGTGTGCAACTGGAAGGCGTCGAGCGCCTGCGTGATGTGGCCCTGCTGCTCGCCCGTCGACATGCGCGCGTGCATGAGATCGTTCGCGCTCAAGCCGTGCGCCACCCATTCGCAGCCCCACGCTTCGAGCTGCGCGACGACGCGCGGCAGGCGTTGCAGCACCCGCGCGCTGGCCGCCACCGCCGGCCGCAGGCCCGCCTCGCGCAGCGCGTCAATCACGCGGAACAGGCCCACCCGCAAGCCGTACTCGCGCTGTGTCCAGCTTCGATAGTCGGGCGTGAAACTGCCGAACTCGCCGACAAAGCGCGGGTCACGCACCGCGCCTTCGGGTGGCAGCGCGTCCCAGTGCTCCAGGCAGAGCAGCACGTAGGCCTGAAGGGCGCAATCGCCGCTGTCCGGCGGTGCGTCACGCGCAGGCAGTGCGGAGTACCGATAGAGCGAATGATCCATATGCAAGGTACGGGAAAGCGCTAGCGATTTTTTCGTGACGAGGTATTGACAGTATGCCGGCGAAGATTCAAAGTCTAGCAATTGTTCTATCTTAGGAACAATTTATTTTCAACCATCTCCACTCCGAGGACAGGACATGAACCGTAACGCTCGTCTTTCTCGTCGACTCGTTCTCCAGGCTGGTGCGGCCAGCACCATTTTGGGCGCGCCTGGGCTGCTGCTCGCACAGGCCAGGCCGGTGAAGATCGGCCTCGTTCATCCTGTCAGCGGTGCGCTGGCCTACAGCGGCTCCCAAGGGCGTCTGGGCTGCCAGATGGCGATCGACGAGATCAATGCGGCGGGCGGCATCAAGGCGCTTGGCGGCGTCAAACTGGAGGCCGCCCTGGCCGATTCGCAGAGCCGCCCCGAACTCGGCGTGGCCGAAGTCGAGCGTCTGCATCAAGACGGTGTGTCGGCCTACGTGGGCTGCTTCTCCAGCGCGATCGCGCTGCCGGCAACGCAGGCCGCGGCCAAGTACAACACGCCCTTCATGATCGACGTCGGCGTCTCCGACGCCATCGTCAGCCGTGGCCTGAAGAACGTGTTCCGCCTTGCGCCCGGCAACGGCAAGTGCGTGGATGACGCCTTCGCCGGACTGTCTGAAGTCAACAAGAAGGCCGGCGGCGTGGCCAAGTCGGCCGTGATCGTGCACGAGGACTCCGAGTTCGGCACCAGCACGGCCAAGCTGCTGTCGGGCAAGCTCTCGGGCATCGGCCTGGAAGTCAAGGAAGTGCTCAAGCACGCCACGCCCACGCGCGACTTCTCCAATCTGGTGCTGCGCATCAAGTCGCTGCGGCCCGACCTGGTGATCGTGAGCAACTACCAGAACGAATACGTCCTGCTGGCCCGCACCATGCATCAACAGAAGGTCGACGTCGCCGGCATGTTCTCGGTGCTCGGCGGCGGCTTCAATTACCGCCTGATCAAGGAACAGCCCGACGTGGCCCAGTACATGATGGACTTCAACCACTGGTACAACCCGCGCAACCCCAAGTCGCAGGAAATGCGCAAGGCGGTCGAAGCCAAGGGCAACCTGTTCACCTTCGAGGTGTACTGCGGCTACAACGCGGTCAAGTGCTATGTCGACGCCGTCGAGCGCGCCAAGTCGGCCGACAAGGCCGCGGTGATCGCCGCCCTGGAGACCAGCACCTGGTCCGACCACTTCATGCCCTACGGGCCGACCAAGTTCGTCAACGGCCAGAACACGGGCGGCCGCGCCGTGCTGCTGCAGGCCAGCAAGACCGACATCGACGTGATCTGGCCGGACGAGTTCGCGGCGACCAAGGCCGTCTTCCCGCGGCCCAAGCTCAGCTGATCCGGCGGGCGCCCTCGCCGGCGCCCCCTCGCATGTTCTCGCCCTCGCGCCGACACTCCGCGCGAAGGGGTGATGGATGTTTGCCTCATCAAACGTTTGGGTGATTGCCTTGGACCTTTCCACCATCGGTGCCGCCACGATCAACGGCCTGCTGATCGGGGGTATCTATACCCTCGTGGCCTGCGGCCTGACCCTGATCTACGGCGTGCTGCACATCATCAACTTCGCGCACGGCAGCATGCTCATGCTGGCGATGTTCGGCGTGTTCTACCTGCTGACCAAGCTGGGCATCGACCCCTACGTGTCGCTGCTCATCATGGTGCCGGCGATGTATGTGTTCGGCTACGCCCTCTACAAGGGCCTGATCGGAAGGCTCGCCAGCGGCAAGGACGAAAACATCCTGCTGATCACACTGGGCCTTTCCATCCTGATCGAGAACCTGGCGCTGATGTTCTTCAAGGGAGACACCCGCACGATCACGGTCGCCTACTCCGACACCATGGTCGAACTCGGCCCCACCCTGGTGCCGCGTAGCCTGCTGCCCCGGGCCATCGCCATGAAC
>JAZKDA010000139.1:48894-57343 GCA_040387815.1 Pseudomonadota bacterium
CGCTGCCTAAGCTCATCTCCTTCGTGGCCGCCATGGTGCTGTGCGCGGTGCTTGGCCTGGTGATCCAGCGCACCGACATCGGCAAGGCGATCCGCGCCGTGGCCCGCGAACGCGTGGGCGCGCGTCTGGTGGGCATCGACGTCGACCGCGTCTTCGCCATCTCCTACGGCATCGGCCTGGCCACCCTGGGCGCCGCCGCCTGCCTGCTGATGCCCATCTTCTACGTGTCGCCCACGACCGGGCATGTGTTCGTCATGGTGGCTTTCACCGTGGTCGTGCTCGGTGGCATGGGCAGCTTCCTGGGGGCGGTGGTCGGCGGGCTCATCGTGGGTCTGACCGAATCCTTCGGCGGACTGTTCCTGGGCGAAAGCCTGGGCCAGATCGGCATTTCGCTGATCTTCATCCTGATTCTTCTGTTCCGCCCCTCGGGCCTGTTTGGAGCCAAACGATGAATACCCTCAGCCGCCGCCAGGCCTGGCTGCTGCACGGGGGCCTCTTGGCCGTCGCCCTGGTTTTTCCGTTGATCTTTCGCTCGCCCTTCATGGTGAACTTCGGGGTGCTGGCGCTGTTTTATGCCTTCATCGGCCAGTCGTGGAACATCGCCGGCGGCTTCGCCGGGCAGCTGTCCTTCGGGCATGTGGTGTTCTTCGGCGCCGGCGCCTATGCCTCCACCATCCTGCAGATCCGCTTCGGCTTCAATCCTTGGTGGGGTCTGCCGGCCAGCGCGCTGGCCGGCGCCATCGTCGGCTATGGGGTGGCCTTCCTGTCGTTTCGCGCGGGTCTCAAGGGCTCGTACTTCGCGCTGATCACGCTGGCCTTCGCCGAGGTGCTGCGCATCGTCGCCAACTCGGTCGAGATCACCGGCGGCGGCCTGGGCATGCTGATTCCGGCCAAGCCATCGGCGGCCAACTTCCAGTTCTCCGAGCGCATCGGCTTTTACTACCTGATGGTGGCGCTCACCGTGGTCTCGATCGCCATCGCCATCTGGCTCAAGCACTCGCGCTTCGGCGCGCAGTTGGCGGCCATCCGCGAGAACGAGGACTCGGCCCGGGCGCTGGGCATTAATGCCTTCGCCGAGAAGATCAAGGTGCTGATGCTCTCGGGCGCCCTGTGCGGCATGGGCGGCTGCTTCTTCGCGCAGTACTTCCTCTACATCGATCCCACCATCGTGTTCGGCGTCGACAAGTCGGTCGAGATGCTGCTGGTCAGCATGATCGGCGGCGCCGGCACCGTGTACGGCCCGCTCATCGGCGCGGTGCTGCTGGCCGGCGTGGGCGACGCGACACGCGCCATGTCGAGCGTGCCGGGCCTGTCCCTGGTGCTGTACGGCACGCTGCTGGTGGTCATCATCGCCTTCCTGCCCAACGGCCTGATCGACCTGATCCAGCGCCTGGCCCGGCGTTCGCCGGACCGTGCGCGCAAAGCTGCGCGCCAGGGAGACGCATGATGCTCAAGGTCGACGGACTCACCAAAATCTTCGGCGGCCTGCGTGCCGTCGACAATGCCTCGCTCGAAGTCGCCGAGGGCCGCATCGTCGCGCTGATCGGCCCCAACGGCGCCGGCAAGACGACGCTGTTCGCCAGCATCGCCGGCTTTCACCGGATGGATGCGGGCCGCGTCACCTTCATGGGCCAGGACATCACCGGCTGGCCCGTCCATCAGATCGCGCGGCGCGGCATGGTGCGCACCTTCCAGATCACCCAGCCCTTTGCCAAGCTGAGCGTGCACGAGAACATCGCCGTCGGCGCCTACCAGAAGTACCCCGATCGCCATGAGGCCTGGGAGCATGCCCGGCGCGTGGGCGAACAGGTGGGCATGGGCGCTCTGCTGGAGCAGGCGGCCTCCGACCTCACCGTGGCCGGGCGCAAGCGCCTGGAGCTGGCACGCACACTGGCCACCGGGCCCAAGCTGCTTCTGCTCGACGAGGTGATGGCCGGCCTCAATCCATCGGAGATCATGGAGATCGTCGAGATCATCCGCAAGATCCGCGCGAGCGGCGTGACGGTGCTGCTGATCGAGCATGTGATGCAGGCCGTCATGAGCCTGTCCGAGCACATCTACGTTCTGTCCTATGGAAAGATCATCGCGCAGGGTGCGCCACATGACGTGGTCAACAACCCCGCCGTGATCGAGGCCTACCTGGGCCATGGCGCCGCCGAACGCATCGGGCCGCCGGCCACGGGCGGCGCGCGCGAGGAGGCGTCCCATGCTTGAAATCAGCGGCCTGCACGCCGGCTATGGCAAGGTCGAGATCCTGCGCGGCATCGACCTCCACGTCGGCCAGGGCGAGATCGTCGCCGTGCTGGGGAGCAACGGCGTGGGCAAGTCCACGCTGAACAACAATATCTCCGGCCTGTACCGCCCCTTCAGCGGCTCGATCCGCTTCAAGGGCGATGAGCTCGTGGGTCAGAGCTCGACCGAGATCGTCAAGCGCGGCGTCATCCACGTGCCCGAGGGCCGGCGCATCTTCCCCAACCTGAACATCCGCGAGAACCTGGAGCTGGGCAGCTTCGTGCGGGGCACCGCCAAGCGCCAGCAGAACATCGAGCGGGTGGTTGCCATCTTCCCGCGGCTCAAGGAGCGATTCGCCCAGCAGGCCGGCACACTGTCGGGCGGCGAGCAGCAGATGCTGGCGATCGGCCGTGGCCTGATGTCCGAGCCCGAACTGCTGATCATGGACGAGCCCTCCCTGGGCCTGTCGCCGCTGCTGGTCGACGAGATGTTCGCGCTGATCCAGCGCCTGAATGCGCAGGGCCAGTCCATTCTCCTCATGGAGCAGAACGCGGTGCAGACGCTGGCGATCGCGCACCGCGCCTACATCATCGAGAACGGGCGCGTGGCGATGAAGGGCGACGCCGCTGAAATGCTGCGCGATCCGGACCTGCGCAAGAACTACCTAGGCCTCTGACGGCCCTTGCCATGATCTCCTCCGGTACCCCGGCCCCCACCCCACTGCGCCACCTGGCGCAGGTGGTACGCAGCAAGAACGCCGGCCCCACCGTGCTGACATTGGACGTCTTCTTCAACGACGCGCCGTCGTATGAGCGCGCCGTCGCCAGCGCGGCGCTGCGTGCGGATGCGGTCGCGGCCTTGTACGGCGTGGCGCCACAGGACGTGCAGCGCTTTCTGCTACCGCAGTTGCACGCCATCAAGTTCAGCCTGCCGCGCGCGCTGTGCGCCGGCACGCCGGGCGATGGCGACCTGTACGGCGCGCAGCAGCACGCGCCCCTGCTGGAGCTGCTACTGTGACGCGCGCCACGGCCCGCCTGCTGCAAAGTCACCGTCCGGGGCAGCCCTTGCGCGTGCTGTCGGCCTCCGGGCAGCTGGGCTACGGCATCCCGGCCGAGGCGCTGGCGCGCGGCATGGCGCGCCGGCCGCACTTCATCGGTGCGGACATGGGCTCCATCGATCCCGGCCCCTACTACCTCGGTTCCGGCGCCATGGCGGCACCCGCGGCGATGGTCCGGCGCGACCTGGCGCTGGTGCTGACGGCGGCGCTCGAAGCGGGCGTTCCGCTGCTGATCGGCAGCGCCGGCACCGCCGGCGCGCAGCCCCAGCTGGCGGCGGTGACGGCGATGCTGCGCGAGATCGCGCAAGACCTTGGCCGACCCTTCCGCCTGGCCACCATCGCCAGCGACGTGCCGCCGCAGACCGTGCTGCAAGCCCGCCGCGAAGGCCGGCTCACGCCCATCGGCCCCATGCCCGCGCCAAGCGAGGGCGACATCCTGGCCTGCAGCCACATCGTCGGCCAGTGCGGCACCGAGACCTTCGCCCGCGCGCTGGCCACCGACCCCGATGTGGTGCTGGCCGGCCGCGCCTGCGACACCGCCATCTTCGCGGCCCTGCCCGAGATGCTGGGCTACCCGGTGGGCCTGGCGCTGCACATGGCCAAGATCATCGAATGCACCTCGCTGTGCTGCCGCCCGGGCGGGCGCGACGCCATGCTGGCCGAACTCGACCTCGAGGGCTTCACGCTGGAGAGCATGAACCCGGCCAGCCACGCCACGCCGGCCTCGGTCGCGGCGCACGCCCTGTACGAGCAGGCCGACCCCTTCAGCGTGGAAGAGCCCGCGGGCACGCTGCTCTTGGCCGATGCGCGCTACCAGGCCGTTGACGCGCACCGCACCCGCGTGAGCGGCGCCCGCTTCGAGCCCCGGGCGCGGCCGACGCTCAAGATCGAGGGCGCCCGCCCGCTGGGCGCGCGCGCCGTACTGCTGGCCGGCATCGCCGACCCGACCCTGCTGGGCTGCCTGCCGCAGGTGCTCGCGGCGGTGACGGACAAAGTCCGCGCCCTGCTGCCCGGCGACTGGCAAGTCGTGCCGCACGTCTACGGCCAGGGCGCGGTGCGGCCACTGGCGCCGCAGCTGCAAGCGCGCCACGAGGCCGGCCTGGTGATGGAATTCATCGCCCCCGACGCCGAGCTTGCACGCACGGCCGCGGCGGTCTACAAGCAAAATCTCCTGCACCACGGCTACCCCGGCCGCGTATCGACCGCCGGCAACCTAGCCTTCGCCTTCACGCCCAGCGAACTGGACGCGCACCACGCCTACGGCTTCGTGCTCTACCACGTAATGAACAACGCGCCGATCGAAGACATCTTTCACATCGCGATCCACGACATCGGGTCAGCGTCAGCCGTCTGAGGCACCGCACGCACCATGAACGCCTCACTGCCACTGTCCAAATATCACCGGATCTATCTGGTGCTGCGCGAGCAGCTCCAGGAGGGCCGCTTTGCCCATGGCCTGCCCGGCGAGCTGGAACTCGCCCGCCAGTTCGGCGTGGGCCGCGTCACCGTGCGCCGCGCGCTGGAGCAGCTGGTCGTCGAAGGCCTGATCGTGCGCGAGGTGGGACGCGGCACGCGTCCGACGACGCGGGCCGAGCAGGGCGGCACACGTGCCCGCAAGGCGCCGCCCGCGCCGCCGGTCACCCGCCTGAGCGGCCTGCTCGAGAACATCGTTTCGGTCAGCCGCGGCACCACGGTCAAGGTGATCGAGTGGCGGGCGATCCAGGCCTCGCACGAAATGGCCGAGGCGCTTCGCATCGACGAGCACGACAAGGTACGCAAGGCCGTGCGCAGGCGCAGCTCCGACGCCGGCCCCGTCTCGTACATCACGACCTGGGTGCCTGAAGCCTTGGTCCGGGGCATTGGCCGCGCCGACCTGACACGCAAGCCGATGCTGCAGCTGCTGGAGGAGTCCGGCATCGAGCTGGGCCGGGTGGTGCAGACGATCTCCGCGCGCCAGGCCGACGCCCAGGTAGCGCAGGAACTGCAGGTCGCGGTGGGCACGGCCTTGCTGTCGGTGCGGCGCCTGGTCCACGACGCCAGCGAGCGGCCGGTGCAGCTGTTGCATGGCTTGTACCGGCCCGACCGCTACGAGTACCAGATGGAGATGTCGCAGGTCGGCAGCATCGACGCGCGCATCGTGGCTACGGAGATCCTTCCGTGACCGGGCCCACGCACGCGAACACCGGAGACCTTTCATGAGCCCCCCCAACCGTCTGCCCCAGACGCTGGCCCAGAAGCTGATCGCCAAGGCCTGCGGCCGGCCCCATGTCGCCGTCGGCGAGATCGTCAGCTGCCAGGTCGACCTGGCCATGTTCCACGACTCCTCGGGCCCGCGCCGGCTCAAGCCGATGCTGGAGGAACTCGGCGCGAAGATCTGGAACAAGGACCGCGTGGTGCTGGTGATGGACCACTACGTTCCCGAACAGGACGACGACTCCCGCCGCATCGTGCGCATCGCCCGCGACTGGGCCGCCGAGCAGCAGCTGCCCCACGTCTACGACAGCATCGGCATCTGCCACGTGGTGCTGCCGCAGAAGGGCCACATCCGCCCCGGCATGTTCTGCGTCGGCGGCGACTCGCATTCGCCCACCGGCGGCGCCTTCGGCGCCTACATGTTCGGCATCGGCAGCACCGAAATGCTGGGCGTCATGGTCACGGGCGAGCTGTGGGTGCGCGTGCCGCGCACGCTGCGCATGTGGTGGGACGGCAAGCTTCCCGCTGGCCTCACCGCCAAGGACATGGTGCTGCACATGATCGGGCGCTTCGGCATGAACGGCGGCGACTACCAGGCGGTGGAGTTCTGCGGGCCCGCGGTGCAGGCGCTGTCGATGCAGGAGCGCATGACGCTGTCGAACATGAGCGCCGAGATGGGCGCCCAGACCGGCCTCATCGCGCCCGACGCCACCACCCGCGAATGGCTGCTGGGCGCCGGTGTGCCGGATGAGGCGATCACCCTGGACGGCTGGACCACCGACGAGGGCGTGGACGACACCCAGGCCCAGACCTTCCGCTTCGACGCCGCGACGCTGGCCCCGCAGGTGGCCGCGCCGCACAGCCCGGCCAACACCCACCCGGTGGGCGACTTCGCCGACGTCGCGGTGCAGGTGGCCTACATCGGCGCCTGCACCGGCGCCAAACTCGACGACCTGCGCGCCGCCGCCGATGTGCTGCGTGGCCACAAGGTGGCGCCGGGCTTGCGGCTGATGGTCGCCCCGGCCAGCATTGCCGACCAGCAGGCCGCGCGCGAAGAAGGCGTGCTCGGCGTCCTGCTCGACGCCGGGGCCGAGCTGCTGCCCACGGCCTGCGGCGCCTGCTCCGGCTACGGCGGCACCATCCCCGACAACGTCAACGTGATCGCCACCACCGCGCGAAACTTCAAGGGCCGCATGGGCTCGGCCACGGCCCAGGTCTACCTGGCCTCGCCCTACACCGTCGCGGCATCGGCGCTGCGCGGGCGCATCACCGACCCGCGCGAGGTCATGCCATGAGTGACATCAGCACACACAGGGTCTGGCGCCTGGGCGCCGAGATCGACACCGACCAGCTGGCCCCCGGCGCCTACATGAAGCTGGGCATCGACGGCATCGCGCCGCATTGCCTGGAGACCGTGCGGCCCGAGTTCGCGGCCGCCGTGCGGCCGGGCGATGTGATCGCGGCCGGGCCGAGCTTCGGCATCGGCTCCTCGCGCGAGCAGGCCGCGGCCGCCCTGGTGCAGCTGGGCGTGCACGCGGTGATCGCACCCTCCTTCAGCGGCCTGTTCTTTCGCAACGCCTTCAACCTGGGCCTTCTGCTCCTGACCTGCCCCGACGCCGAGCAACTGGCCGATGGCGAACGCATCACGCTCGACCTGCAACAGCTGCGGGTGCAAACGGCCGACGGCCGCGTGCTCGCCTGCGAGCCCATCCCCGGCTTCCTGCTCGACATGGTGCGCGCCAGCGGGCTGATGAACCAGCTGCGCCTGCGGCTCCAGGCCCGCCCCGGATCCGCCTGACCATCCCCTTCGACCATGACCCCAAACATCCCGCCGCGCATCGTGCGCAACCAGGCGCTTGCCGCCGACACCCCGCATGTGAGCGTCGTCATCGTCGGCTCGGGCGCCTGCGGCCTCACAGCCGCCATCCGCCTGCGCGACGCCGGCATCGCCTGCGTGCTGCTCGAGCGCGACGCCCTGCCCAGCGGCTCGACCGCGCTGTCGTCGGGCTTCATCCCCGCCGCCGGCACGCGCCTGCAAAAATCGCTGGGCATCGAAGACTCACAGGCCCTGTTCGCGCAGGACGTGACCGACAAGGCGCACGGCCAGGCCGCGCCCCACCTGGTGCAGGCCTACACCCGCGCCGTGCCCCAGGCCATCGACGCGCTGGAGGCACATGGCATCGTCTTCGAGGTACTCGAGGGCTTTCTCTACCCCGGCCACCATGCGCCGCGCATGCATGCCGTGCCCGAGCGCACCGGCGCCGCGCTGATGGCGGCGCTCGAACGCAGGGCCTCGGCGGCCGGCGCCGACACCCTGACCGAGGCCCTGGTGCGCGAGCTGTGGCTCGATCGCGCCGACCGCGTGATCGGCGTGGGCTATGTGCGCCCCGACGGCAGCCTGGAGCACATCGCCTGCGACCATTTGCTGCTGGCTTGCAACGGTTTCGGCGGCAACCGCGACATGGTGGCGCGGCTGCTGCCGGCCATGCGCGAGGCCGAGTTCGGCGGCCATACCGGCAACGACGGCAGCGCCATCGCCTGGGGCCAGGCCCTGGGCGCGCGCCTGGCCGACCTCGGCGGCTATCAGGGCCACGGCTCCTGGGTGACGCCGCAGGGCGCGCTCATGACCTGGGCCGTGATCATGGAAGGCGGCGTGCAGATCAACACGCAGGGCCGGCGCTTCCACGACGAGACCCAGGGCTACTCCGAAGCCGCGGTCTACGTGCTGGACCAGCCCGGCCGTGTGGCCTGGAACGTGTTCGACGATCCGCTGCTGGCGCTGGCCCGCAGCTTCCCCGACTTCGTCGAGGCCGAGAAGGCCGGCGCGCTGCGCACCGCCGCCACCGAAGAAGATCTGGCCCGGCTGATCGGCTGCGATCCGGCCGCGCTGCATGAGACGCTGGCGGCCATCGACGCCGGCCGCACCGATGCCTTCGGCCGCACTTTCAAGCGCCCCTTGCAAGCGCC
>JAZKDA010000139.1:57353-60000 GCA_040387815.1 Pseudomonadota bacterium
CCGTTTCACGCGGTGAAGGTCACTGGCGCGCTGTTCCACACCCAGGGCGGCCTGGACATCGACGACCGCTGCCGCGTGCTGCGCCAGGACGGCACGCCCCTGCCCAACCTGCTGGCCGCCGGCGGCGCCGCGCGCGGCGTCTCGGGCAACGAGGTCTCGGGCTACCTCTCGGGCAATGGCCTGCTCAGCGCCGTGGGCGGCGGCTGGGTGGCGGCCGGCACCCTGATCGAACAGGGGCAGCCGGCCTGAGGCCCGCCGCCCCCACCCTCACACGAGCACACCATGACAAGCACCTCCTTCAAGCAGCGCCTGCAATCGGCCCCGGCCGTGCTGGCCCCCGGCGTCTATGACGCGCTCACCGCGCTGGTGGCCGAGCAGGCCGGCTTCGAGGCCCTGTACCTGTCGGGCGCCTCCATCGCCTACACACGGATCGGCCGCTCCGACGTCGGGCTGACCACCGCCACCGAAGTGGCCGACACGCTGGCGCGCATCACCGAGCGCGTGTCGCTGCCGGTCATCGTCGACGCCGACACCGGCTTTGGCAACGCCCTGAACACGCAGCGCACGGTGCGCGCCTTCGAGCGCGCCGGCGCCGCCATGATCCAGCTGGAGGACCAGACCTTTCCCAAGCGCTGCGGTCACCTCGACGGCAAGGGCGTGATCGCGCAGGCCGAGATGTGCGGCAAGCTGCGCGCCGCGGTCGACGCCCGCCACAGCGCCGACACGCTGATCCTGGCCCGCACGGACGCGATCGCCGTCGAAGGCCTGGAGGCCGCACTCGAGCGCGCCGAGGCCTACCTGGCCTGCGGCGTGGACGCGCTGTTCATCGAGGCGCTGCGCACGCCCGAGCAGATGCGCACCGCCTGCGAGCGCTTCGCTGGGCGCATCCCGCTGCTGGCCAACATGGTCGAGGGCGGCAAGACGCCGGTGACACCGGCCGACGAACTCGGCCGCATGGGCTTTCGCATCGTCATCTTTCCGGGCGGCACGGCACGCGCCGTGGCCCACACGCTGCAGCGCTACTACGGCAGCCTCAAGCAGCACCAGACCACGGCGCCCGAGCGCGAGCGCATGCTCGATTTCGATCAGCTCAATGCGCTGATCGGCACGCCCGAGTTGCTGCAGCAGGCTGCGCGTTACGACATCGACGCGAACAAGGCCTGAGCGCGCTGCGGTGCTCAGTCATGCGCCAGGCTTGGCGGCGTTGCGCTTGCGTGTGGCGGCGCCCTTTCTGGCCGAGGCGGAGCGCTGCTCGGGCGAACGCGAGGCCGACGCCTTGCCGCCCGCCGTTCCGCCATCGCGCGAGGGCTTGGTATCCATGGCCTTGCCGCGGCCAGAACCGCCGCTCTTCTTGCCGCCCCCCGTCTCCTTGTTGACGGTGGCCCAGGCGCGGCCCTGCGCCTCAGCCTTGGCGACGCCGCGCTGCTCATAACCCTTTTCGATGTGTTCGGCCTGGCGCTTTTGCTTGTCCGTGTAGGACGATTTGTCTCCGCGTGGCATGGTGGTGCTCCTTCGGGATTTGCAGGGCAAAAACCTTCCCACCTCCCGGCTGCCGCCGGTGTAGGACGAGGGCTTTCACCGCGCCCCGCCGGCTTGGCACAATACAGGGTTTGGCCTGCCGCCCCGGCAGGGCCGCACCCTGAGCGCCCACCGCGCCACCCCGCGGAGTAATTTCCCTTGTCGTCCTCGCCCTTCGCCGCCGAAACCCGGCGCCGCCGCACGTTTGCCATCATTTCCCACCCCGACGCCGGCAAGACCACGCTGACGGAAAAGCTGCTGCTGTTTTCCGGCGCGATCCAGATCGCCGGCAGCGTGAAGGCGCGCAAGGCCTCGCGCCACGCCACCTCCGACTGGATGGAGATCGAAAAGCAGCGCGGCATTTCGGTGGCCTCGTCGGTGATGCAGATGCTGTACCGCGACCACGTCATCAACCTGCTGGACACCCCCGGCCACAAGGACTTCTCCGAAGACACCTACCGCGTGCTCACGGCGGTGGACGCGGCGCTGATGGTGATCGACGCGGCCAACGGCGTGGAGGCGCAGACACGGCGGCTGATCGAGGTCTGCCGCCAGCGCAACACGCCCATCATCACCTTCGTCAACAAGATGGACCGCGAGGTGCGCGAGCCGCTGGACATCCTGGACGAGGTCGAGCGCGAGCTGGGCATGCCCTGCGTGCCCATGACCTGGCCGGTGGGCAAGGGCAAGAGTTTCGGCGGCATCATGAACCTGCGCACCCATGCCATGACGGTGTTCGAGTCGGGCAGCGAGCGCCGCCCGCAGGACTTCGAGACTATCGCGCTCGCCGAAACCGAGACATTGCGCAAGCGCTTCGAAGGCGAGTGGGACCACGCCGCCGAAAGCATGGAGCTGGCCACCGGCGCCTCGCCCACCTGGGACCACGCGGCCTTCCTGGCCGGCAAGCAGACACCGGTGTTCTTCGGCTCGGGCGTCAACAACTTCGGCGTGATGGAGGTGCTCGATGCCCTGGTGGATCTGGCGCCCTCGCCGCAGCCGCGCAAGAGTTCTCTGATCGTCAACAAGCAGCCGGTGGAAAAGATCGTCCACCCCGAGGACGAAGGGTTTTCCGGTGTGGTGTTCAAGGTGCAGGCCAACATGGACGCCAACCACCGCGACCGCATCGCCT
>JAZKDA010000140.1:0-5414 GCA_040387815.1 Pseudomonadota bacterium
TGATCGAGCGCATCAGCCGCGAGGCCAAGGTGCCCGTCATCAAGCACCTGGACGGCAATTGCCACACCTATGTCGACGACCCCTGCGACATTGACATGGCGGTCAAGGTGGCCGACAACGCCAAGACCCAGAAATACAGCCCCTGCAACGCCAGCGAAGGCCTGCTGGTGGCGCGCGGCGTCGCCCGCGAGTTCCTGCCCAGGATCGGCGCGGTGTTCGCGGCCAAGGGCGTCGAGATGCGCTGCGATGCCGAGGGCCGGGCCCTGCTGCAGGCGGTGCCGGGCGCCCGGCTGGCCGACGCGACCGAGCAGGACTGGTTCGAGGAATACCTCGCGCCCATCATCGCGGTGAAAGTGGTGGCCGGCCTGGACGAGGCCATCGCCCACATCAACCACTATGGCAGCCACCATACCGACGCCATCCTCACGCGCGACCACATGCACGCCCAACGCTTCCTGCGCGAGGTCGACTCGGCCAGCGTCATGGTGAATGCGAGCACCCGCTTCGCCGATGGCTTCGAGTACGGGCTGGGCGCCGAGATCGGCATCAGCACCGACAAATTCCACGCCCGCGGCCCGGTCGGCCTGGAGGGGCTCACCTCGCTCAAGTGGATCGTGCTGGGCGAGGGTGAAGTCCGCGGCTGAGCCCGGTCATCGAAGGAAAAAGCGGCATGGTTCCCCACCTCATCACGGCCCTGTCGGGGCCGATCAACGAGCTTGAGCAGCGTGTGCTCGAGTCCATGCCGGCCATCGAGCGCTGGTTCCGCCTGGAGTGGATGGAGCACACGCCGCCGTTCTACAGCTCGGTGGACATCCGCAACGCCGGCTTCAAGTTGGCGCCGGTCGACACCAACCTGTTCCCGGGTGGCTGGAACAACCTCACGCAAGCGATGCTGCCGCTGGCGGTGCAGGCGGCCATGGCGGCCATCGAGAAGATCTGCCCAGAGGCCAAGAACCTGCTGGTCATTCCGGAAAACCACACCCGCAACACCTTCTACCTGGCCAATCTGGCGCAGCTCAAGCGCATCTTTCACATGGCCGGGCTCAATGTGCGGATCGGCTCGGTCAGCCCGGACATCAAGGAGCCCACCTCCTTCGAGATTCCGGGCGGTGAGACCATCACCCTGGAGCCGGTGGTGCGCAGCCACTTCCGGCTGGGCCTCAAGGACTTCGACCCCTGCACCATCTTGCTGAACAACGACCTGTCGGCCGGTGCGCCTGGCATCCTGGAAGACCTGCACGAGCAATACCTGCTGCCGCCGCTGCACGCCGGCTGGAGCGTGCGGCGCAAGAGCCGGCATTTCCAGAGCTATGAGGAAGTGTCCAAGCGCTTCGGCAAGATGCTGGGCATCGACCCCTGGCTGGTCAACCCGATGTTCAACCGCTGCGGCGAGGTGGACTTCAACGAGACCGCCGGCATGGAATGCCTGCGCACCAATGTCGATGCCCTGCTGACGCGGGTGCGCAGGAAGTACAAGGAATACGGCATCAACGAAAAGCCCTTCGCCATCGTCAAGGCCGACAATGGCACCTACGGCATGGGCATCATGACCGTGCGCGACGTGAAGGATCTCGAGCAGATCAACCGCCGCACGCGCAACAAGATGAGCGTGATCAAGGACGGCCAGGAGGTCAGCGAGGTGATCATCCAGGAGGGCGTGCTGACCAACGAGCGCATCCACGATGCCGTCGCCGAGCCGGTGGTCTACATGATGGACCGCTATGTGGTCGGCGGCTTTTACCGCGTGCATGCCGAGCGCGGCGTCGACGAGAACCTCAACGCCCCCGGGGCGAGCTTCGTGCCGCTGGCCTTCGCCGAGAGCACGCGGCTGCCGCAGCCGGGCTCCAAGCCGGGCGCCAGCGCGCCCAACCGCTTCTACATGTACGGCGTGATCGGCCGGCTGGCGATGCTGGCCGCCAGCTATGAACTGGAATCCACCGATCCCGAGATGGAAGTCTACGAGTGAGCCGTGACCGGCGGCGCACAATGCTCACCTGAACAAGAACAGGCCGCGCGCCGGTGAGGTGGTGCGGTAGAACACTCGTGCAACGCTCCAAATCGTCCCTTCCCGTGCTGACCCTCGGCGCCATCGGCGTCGTCTACGGCGACATCGGCACCAGCGTGCTGTATGCGATGAAAGAGGTGTTCGGCTCCGGCCACGTGCCGTTCACCCATGCCAACATCTACGGCATCCTGTCGATCCTGTTCTGGACGCTCACGGTGATCGTCTCGATCAAGTACGTGGTGCTGGTGCTGCGCGCCGACAACAACGGCGAGGGCGGGCTGGTGGCCATGCTGGCCCTGGCGTCCCAGGCCGTCAAGGACAAGCCCCGGCTGCGCAGCGTGCTGCTGGCGGTGGGCATCTTCGGCACCTGCCTGTTCTATGGCGACGGCGTCATCACGCCGGCGATCTCGGTGCTGTCGGCGGTCGAGGGCCTGGAGGTGGTGTCGCCGCGCTTCAAGAGCCTGGTGATCCCCATCACGCTGGTCATCCTCTTGGGCCTGTTCATGGTGCAAAAGCGCGGCACCGGTGGCATCGGGCGGTTTTTCGGCCCGATCACACTGGTGTGGTTCGCGGTGCTGGCCGTGCTGGGCGTCTCGCAGATCCTGCGGCACCCCGAGATCCTGCAGGCGATCAGCCCGCACCACGCCGTGGGCTTCATGCTGGCCTTTCCCGGCACCACCTTCATCGTCCTGGGCGCCGTGGTGCTGGTGGTCACGGGGGCGGAGGCGCTCTACGCCGACCTGGGGCACTTCGGCAAGAAGCCGATTCGCCTGGCCTGGTTCGGCGTGGTGATGCCGGCGCTCACGCTCAACTATTTCGGCCAGGGAGCCTTGCTGCTGTCGAACCCGGAGGCGGTGAAGAACCCGTTCTATTACATGACGCCCGACTGGGCCTTGCTGCCGATGGTCGGCCTGGCCACCGCCGCCACGGTGATCGCCTCGCAGGCCTTGATCACCGGCGCTTTCAGCGTCACCAAGCAGGTGATCCAGCTGGGGTATCTGCCGCGGCTGAATGTCCAGCACACCAGCGTGCGCGACACCGGCCAGATCTACCTGCCCTTCGTCAACTGGGGCCTGTTCGTGGCCATCGTGCTGGCCGTGGTGATGTTCCGCTCATCGAGCAACCTGGCGGCGGCCTACGGCATCGCGGTCACGCTGGACATGCTGATCACCACCATCCTCACCTTCTTCGTGATCCGCTACGGTTGGGGCTATCCCTTGTGGCTGTGCATCGGCGCCACCGGGGTGTTCTTCGTGATCGACCTCACCTTCTTCGCCTCCAACATGCTCAAGTTCTTCGCCGGCGGCTGGTTCCCGCTGATGATCGGGGGCGCCATCTTCATCTTGATGATGACGTGGAAGAAGGGGCGCGCCATCCTCAATGAAGCGCTCAAGACCGACGCGATCGACCTGCGCAGCTTTCTGGAGGCCGTCTTCGTGAGCCCGCCCACGCGCGTGCAGGGCACGGCGATCTTCCTGACCGCCGAGCCGGGGGCGGTGCCCAATGCGCTGCTGCACAACCTCAAGCACAACAAGGTGCTGCACGACCAGAACCTGTTCGTCACCGTGCGCAACCACGAGGTGCCCTGGGTCGGCATCAGCCGGCGGCTCGACGTCGAGCCGCTGGGGCGCGGCTGCTGGCAGGTGATCATTCACTACGGTTTCAAGAACGATCCCGACGTGCCGCGCGCGTTGCAGCAGTTGCGCAGCCAGGGCTGCGAGCTCGATGCGATGACCACCAGCTATTTCCTGTCGCGCGACGTGGTCGTGCCGAGTGTGGGCAGCGGCATGGCGCAGTGGCGCGAGAAACTCTTCGCCCAGATGCACCACAACGCCAGCGCCGCGGCCGACTTCCTGAAGCTGCCGAACAATGCGGTGGTGGAACTCGGCTCTAAAGTCGCCATATGAATCTTCTGTTCGTCGCCGATCCGCTCGAGTCCTTCAAGATCTACAAGGACAGCACCTTTGCCATGATGCGCGAGGCGCAGCGCCGCGGCCACCACATCTTCGCCTGCGAGCCGCGGCACCTGGCCTGGCGCTCGGGCGGGGTGGTGCATGCCCTGGTGCGCGAGATCGTGCTCACCGGCGCGCAGGACGAATGGTTCGTCGAACACGCCACGCCGTTGCGGGCGCTGCACGAGTTCGACGCCATCGTGATGCGCAAGGACCCGCCCTTCGACAGCGAGTTCTTCTATGCCACGCACATGCTCGAGCAGGCCCAGCGCGAGGGCGCGCGCGTGTTCAACCGGCCCTCGGCCCTGCGCGACCATCCGGAAAAGCTGGCCATCATGGAGTTCGCACAGTTCACCAGCCCCACGCTGGTGACCCGCGATCCGCAGGAGGTGCGGCGCTTCCATGCCGAGCACCGCGACATCATCCTCAAGCCGCTGGACGGCATGGGTGGCATGGGCATCTTCCGCGTCGGCGCGGACGGCCTGAACCTGGGCTCGATCACCGAAACGCTCAACGCGGGCGGCGCCACCACCATCATGGTGCAGCGCTTCGTGCCCGAGATCGTCCTGGGCGACAAGCGCGTGCTGGTGATCGGCGGCAAGCCCGTGCCCTATAGCCTGGCGCGCATCCCGCAAGGCGGCGAGGTCCGCGGCAACCTGGCGGCCGGCGGCAAGGGCGTGGCGCAGCCGCTGTCGGCGCGCGACCGCGAGATCGCCGAAACCCTGGGCCCGGTGCTGGCCGCGCGCGGCCTGCTGCTGGTGGGGCTGGACGTGATCGGCGATTGCCTGACCGAGATCAACGTCACCAGCCCGACTTGTTTCCAGGAGATCGCTGACCAGACCGGCTTCGACGTGGCGGCGATGTTCGTCGACGCGCTGGAAGCGGCCATGCAGTCGGCGTAGAGCTTGGTCATCCCCGCGAAGGCGGGGATCCAGGCGCGAGGTGCAACGCCACCAGCTACCCCACCCGCTCGCCGTCCTCGAAGACCCGCAACTCCCCCGGCGCGAACGCGATCCAGTTCTCATTGGTCGTCAGCGGCGCCGTCACCACCACCGCCACCTTGTCGTTGGGCGAGGTGTGGTGCGCGAAATCCACCGCCAGGTCTTCGTCCTGGAGCTGCGCATGGGCGAAGGGGTGGTGGCGCTCGACGTGCACCAGGTTGGTCGAACAGTGCGCCCACAAGGCCTGGCCGTTGGACAGCAGGAAGTTGAAGGGCCCGTGCCGCGCAACCTGCGGCACCAGCTCGCGCAGCGTCAGCGTGAGCTCGGCCACGCTGGGGACGGCGGCATGGGACTTGGCCATCTCCTGCATCAGCCAGCAAAACGCCCGCTCGCTGTCGGTGTCGCCCACCGGCCGGAACGCGCCGTGCAGGCGCGGGTGGAAGCCCTGGAGGTCGCCGTTGTGGGCGAACACCCAGTAGCGGCCCCACAGCTCGCGCACGAAGGGGTGGCAGTTCT
>JAZKDA010000141.1:0-8267 GCA_040387815.1 Pseudomonadota bacterium
CGAGATCGACGACGCGCTGTCGGTGCAGGGTCTGGGCAGCGGCACGGTGACGGTGGGCATCCACATCGCCGCGCCGGGGCTGGCGCTGGCGCCCGGCTCGCCGCTGGACCAGCTGGCCCGCACGCGCCTGTCCACCGTCTACATGCCGGGCTACAAGATCACCATGCTGCCCGACGCGGTGGTGGGGGCCTACACCCTGCAGGAAGGGCGCGACTGCCCGGCGGTGTCGTTGTATGTGCGCCTGGACGAGGCCACGCTGGCCGTGCAGGGCACCGAAACCCGGCTCGAGCGCGTGCCGATCGCGGCCAACCTGCGGCACGACCAGCTCGACGCCAGCATCACCGAAGCCTGGCTGGAGGATGCGACCGCCCCCGGTGCGGATGTGCCCGAGCCGGCGCGCCACCTGCGCGAGCCGCTGTCATTTTTATGGCGCCTGGCCCGGCACCTGAAGCTGCAGCGCGAGCAGGTGCGGGGCAAGCCAGAGACCTTCAACCGGCCCGACTACAACTTCCGGCTGGTCGGCAACGACGGGGCCGAACCGCGCGGCGACGAGCAGGTGCAGATCACCGTGCGCCGCCGCGGCGCGCCGCTGGATCTGATCGTGGCCGAGGCCATGATTCTGGCCAACAGCAGCTGGGGCCAGTGGCTGGCCGAGCTGGGCGTGCCCGCCATCTACCGCAGCCAGGCCAGCCTGGCGCCGGGCGTGAAGGTGCGCATGGGCACCAAGGCCGCGCCGCACGCGGGCATCGGCGTCAAGTGCTACGCCTGGAGCACCTCGCCCCTGCGTCGCTACACCGACCTGGTCAACCAGTGGCAGATCATCGCGGCCACCCGCCACGGCAAGACGGCGGCGCTGGCCGCGCCGTTCAAACCGAAAGATGCCGACCTGTTCTCGATCCTGTCGGGATTCGACGCAGCCTACGCCACCTACAACGCCTACCAGGGTGGCATGGAGCGCTTCTGGACGCTGGCCTACCTGCGTCAGCAGGGCATCACCGAGCTGGTGGCCACCGTGTTCAAGGAGAACCTGGTGCGCGCCGACGCCCTGCCCCTGGTGCTGCCGGTGCTGGGGGCCGGCGACCTGCCGCGTGGCGCGCGGGTGCGGGTGCGCCTGGGCGCGATCGACGAAATCTCGCTCGACGTGCATGGCACCGTCATCGAGCGTCTGGACACCGAGGCCGCCCCGGTGTCGGCCGAAGACGACAGCGGCGACGAGGAACCGGTGGCCGGGCCGATCGCCATCGCGGTGGACATGACCGAGGAGCCGCCCTCGTCCGATAATCCGGCCTCGTGAACCTCAAGCGTTTCAGCACCCTGCAACTCGCCCTGGGCGCCTCGGTCGCCGTGCATGCGGCGCTGCTGACGGTGCGCTTGGTCGATCCTCACGCCTTCAACCGGGTGTTCGAGGACACCCCGCTGGAGGTGGTGCTGGTCAACGCCCGCGGCGGCGAGCGGCCCGACAAGGCCCAGGCCATCGCCCAAGCCTCGCTGGCCGGCGGCGGCGAGGCCGACAAGGGCCGTGCCACCACGCCGCTGCCGCCCTCGGCCCTCACCGAAGTGGGCGATTCGAGCGAGGACGCGCAGCGCAAGGTCGAGGCCATGCAGGAGCAGCAGACGATGCTGCTGGCCCAGGTGCAGCGCGCCCTCGCCACCCTGCCCCCGCCCGACCCGCGCCAACCCAGCGACCATCCCAACGCCGTCGCCCGCGAGGAAAAGCGGCGCCACCTGACCCAGCTGCTGGGCGAGATCGAGCGCCGCATCAACGAAGAAAATGCACGCCCCAAGCGGCGCTACGTCAGCCCCGCCACGCGGGAAGCGGTCTACGCCGTCTACTACGACGCGCTGCGCCGGCGCATCGAGGACAAGGGCACCCAGAACTTCCCCGAGCTGGCCGGCAGCAAACTGTATGGCGAGCTCACCATGCTGATCACGGTCAACCACGACGGCCGCATGCTCACGGCCGAAGTGGTGCAAAGCTCGGGCAATCCCACGCTGGACCGCCGGGCCATCGCGATCGCCCGCTCGGCCAGCCCGTTTGGCGGTTTCAGCACCGGCATGCGCACGCAGGCTGACCAGATCGTGGTTGTCTCGCGCTTTCGCTTCACCCGCGAAGAGACCCTGGAGACGCGCCTGTCGGCTCGTTGAGAAAGAGACACGCTTTCATGGATCGTTATTGCGTCATGGGCAATCCCGTGGGCCACAGCAAGTCGCCCTGGATCCATACCCGCTTCGCCGAACTGACCGGCCAATCGCTCCAGTACGTGGCCCGGCTCGTGCCGCTGGACGGCTTTGCACAGGCGGTGCACGCCTTTCAGGGCGGCGGCGGCCGTGGGTGCAATATCACCGTGCCCTTCAAGTTCGAAGCCGCCGCCTTGGCGGGCCAAGGGCTCACACCGCGCGCCGCGCTGGCCGGCGCCTGCAACACGCTGCGCTTCGACGGTGCCGCCGTGCTGGGCGACAACACCGACGGCGTCGGGCTGGTGCACGACATCGTCGTCAACGCCGGCGTTGCGCTGGCCGGCCGGCGGGTGCTGCTGATCGGCGCCGGCGGGGCCGCCGCCGGCGTGCTGGGGCCGCTGCTGCAGGCGCGCCCGGCCACCCTCACGATCACCAACCGCACACCCGACAAGGCCCGCCAGCTCGCCCTGCGCCACGCGGCTCTGGCCGAGGCCGAGGGCGTGCAACTGGTCACCGCCGGCATCGACGATCCGGGCACGGGCCACGACGTGGTGATCAACGGCACGGCCAGCAGCCTCGGCGGCGACGATGTGCCGGTGCCCGGCGGGGTGCTGCGCCAGGGCGCCCTGGCCTGCGACATGATGTACGGCCCGGCGGCGCGGGGCTTTCTCGACTGGGCGGCAAGCCACGGCGCGGTGCCCCGCGACGGCCTGGGCATGCTGGTCGAACAGGCGGCCGAGGCCTTCCGGATCTGGCGCGGCGTGCGCCCGCCCTCGGCGCAGGTGCTGGCCGAGCTGCGCGAACGGATGTCCCGCGGGGCCGCATGAAAGCCGCGCTGCGCTGGTTGCTGCTGATCGTGGCCGCCGCCGTGGCCCTGCAGCTGTATTTCGTGCTGCGCATCGCCGCGATGGCCATCATCGACCCGCAGTCGACGACCTTCCAACGCTCCGAGGCCTGGCGCCTGGCCACCGAGCCGCGCAAGGCCTTGCGCTGGCGGCAGCAGTGGGTGCCCTACAACCAGATTTCCGACCACCTCAAACGAGCGGTGATCGCCTCCGAGGACGACGGCTTCGTCACCCACGAAGGCGTGGACTGGGACGCCCTGGAAAAGGCCTGGCAACGCAACACCCGGGCCGAGGAAGCCGCGGCCCGCCGCTCGCAGCTGCAACGCGGCCGCACCCGCCCGCCCAAGATCATCGGCGGCTCCACCATCACTCAGCAGCTGGCCAAAAACCTGCTTCTCTCGGGTGAGCGCACCTTCCTGCGCAAGGGCCAGGAGATCGTGCTCACCTTCGCCCTGGAAGCCCTGCTGTCCAAGCAGCGCATCCTGGAGATCTACCTCAACAACGTGGAGTGGGGCGAGGGCGTGTTCGGCGCCGAGGCGGCGGCGCAACATTACTTTCGCCACAGCGCCGCGCGGCTGACGCCCTACCAGGCGGCACGCCTGGCGGTGATGCTGCCGCGCCCCAGGTACTTCGAGCGGCTGCCCAACTCGGCCTACTTGTCCGGGCGGGCCGGGGTGATCGTGGGCCGGATGGGGGACGCCGAGCTACCTTGATCCGGGCGAACGGGTTGCTACCTCAGCGTACTGGCGCCGGCGACGATGAGCTGGACATGGACTTCATCCGGCGCAACTCCTTGGCGTGGTCATCCATGTATTTGCGTAAGTCCGCATGGCTGTACACCGGCGCCGGCGCCGGGGCGCCGGGCCACTCGCGTCCGTGGCGCGCCAGCCAGTCCTGCAAAGCCAGACAGGCCGCCCCGCGTGCCACATAGCTGGTGTCGTGTGCGGTGTTGCAGACCGCTCGCAGCCCGGTCATGAGCGTGCGCGTGCGCGTGGCCTCGGGTGCCTGCCGGGCTTGGGCAGCCACCCGGTCGAATTTGGCTTCGAAGTCCAGAAGGCCCAGCGCCAGGGCGACGGCGTCACGCTCCCAATCCTTGTCATCGCCCAGCGCCATGGCCTTGCCGTCCCGTAGACGTTTGGCCACGTCCACCGCGAGCAGCTTGCTCGCCTGGGCGGGCAGATCGCCGAGCAGCGTGTCCAGGATGTCCGGTTCGAAGCCTTCGATGGCTCGCTTCAGGGTGGCGCCGATCGCACCCGCCATGTGGGCCCGGTGGGACACGCGCGGGCTGTCCGGGTCCTGCGCCGACAGCACCAGGCCGACGCCCGCGTCCGCGCTGTCGATCAGGGGGCTGAACGCGGTCTCGTTGTCGAAGACCGAGACGGACCTGAGCGCGCCGCGCTCATCGAGGTCCACATGAAGATTGCCGTCGTTGCGGTCCGTCTCGCCGGTCATGGTGTCCAACCATTGGGCCTCGGTGATGCCACGGCGCACGTCGCCCCGCCGGTAGTCGACGCGGGTGAAGATCGGCCCGCGCGCATCCTCGCGAACAGGTTCACCCCGCAGGTTGACCACGGGCTGGCCATGCGCGTCGATCAAGGCCCGCGCGTTCTTGTGCAGGTTGTGAAGCGTCAGAACGCCCTGAGCGGCATCGTAGTCATGGCCGGTGTAGCCGCGCTCGGCCACATACTTGGCCAGCAGGTCCAACCGCGACCGCACGATGTCGTTGAGATCAGCGGGCAGTCGCACCCGCAAGGATCCGATCGCCTGAGGCGGCATGCCCGGGGCCAAGTCCATGACAACCGACTTGCCGGCCTTGGATTCGACGGCCCGGGTCTCGGGCACGAGATGTCCCAGACCCAGTTGCCTGGCAAGCGCCGCGGTCGCCACCGCCCGGTCGCTCCACCGCCCGGTGATGCCGGCGCGCAGGGCCGCCTCGCCCACCAGGCTGCCACGGGTGTCGTGCTTGACGATCTGTGGAGCGGCACCCGCCATCGGCGAGACATGCCAGACGGTGCCTGTGCGACTGTGCCCAGGCGTCACGGCGGGTGAGCCCTTGCGCTCCAGGTTGTCGTGGGGGACGAATTGCGCTGGCATGGACACGCGGTTAAGTGCATTGCGCACCTTGTCCAATGCCTTTGCGCATTCGACAGAGGCGCCCTCCACCTTGTCCTCGACCGCTTTTTCGAGTGCAACGGTGGCTTTTTCCAGTTCCGTGACGCACTTGAGGTCGGTGCGATGGCGTTCGCACCGCTTCACGGCCGCCTGGTAGCGGTCCACGCAGTCGAGCACGCCCTTGTAGCGCTCCACCTTGCGCTTGAAGAGCGGGTAGCCGCGGATTTTGAAGTGATCCTCGTGGTATCCCCAGAGCGCGACGAGCGCCTCGCGGTTGGGCACCGCGGGCCGCCCCACCGCGCTTCGAACCGGCGTGCCTGCCCGACTGGAACTCGGGGACTCCGGCGGTGCGCCCGTATCGACGACGCGGTAACGCGTGTTCGATACGGTGGGGCGATGAGCATTGGCTGAGGCAGACATCCATTGACCTGCGGCGCGACCACCACGCCGGACAGTCTTTATAAGCAAAAAATCCTACTTTTCCGCTTACTCAGCCTCTAGGTGTAAACGCGAACCTGGCGGCCAGCTACTCGCTGGCCTGCCGCAAGGTGCTCACCACCGGCCGGTTCAATACCTCGCGCAGCCCCCACCAGCCCGCAGCCAGCGCCAGCACCGCGCCGGCCAGGGCGCCCAGCACCGGCACGGCCAGCGAGGCATTCCAGCTGAAGCCAAAGGCGTAGCGCGCCAGCGCCCAGCCCACCACGGACGCCACCGCACTGGCGAGAAACCCCGCCAGCAGCCCGACACCCAGCAACTCGGCGCGCTGGACCTGCCGCAGCAAGGAAGCGCGCGCGCCCACCGCGCGCATGACGGCGAATTCCCGCGCGCGCTCCTCACGGGTGGCGGTGACGGCCGCGAACAACACCACCAGGCCCGCCGCAAGGGTAAACCCGAACAAGAACTCCACAGCGCGAATCACCTTGTCGAGCACGGACTGCACCTGGCTGATGGTGGCCGTCATGTCGACGTTGGTGATGTTCGGAAAGGCCCGCACCAGGGCGTTGTCGAAGCCGGCGTCAGCCGGTGCCCGAAAGGCCCCCATGTAGGTGGCCGGTACCTCGGGCAGCTGGCTGACCGGGTACATCACGAAGAAATTGGCGCGCATCGAACCCCAATCGACCTTGCGCAGCGACGTGATGCGGGCCTCGGACTGCGCACCGCCGACGTCAAAGCGCAGCACGTCGCCCAGCTTGAGCCCCAGCGATTGCGCGATGCCCTCCTCCACGCTGATGGCACCGCTTTCCTCGGCCTGCCAGCGTCCGGCCACCACCGTGTTGTGCGCGGGCTGGACCGGGCTGTGCGAGAGATTGAACTCGCGGTCGACCAGCCGGCGGGCGCGTTCTTCGTCGAAGTCGTCCGGCGATACGCTGCGCCCGTTCACCGCTACCAGGCGGCCGCGGAACATGGGGTACCAGTCGAAGCGGCGCACGCCGGCGTTTTGCAGCATGCCCCGGAAGGCCTGCTCCTGTTCGGGCATCACGTTGATGACGAAGCGGTTGGGCGCGTCGGGCGGGGTGGCCTGGCGCCAGCTGGCAATGAGGTCGGTGCGCAGCAGCACCAGCAACACCAGCGCCAGCATGCCCACCGCCAAGGCGCTGACCTGCACCACGGTGTAGGCCGGCCGCGCCGACACCTGGCGCGTGGCCAGGACCATCCAGCGCGGCGCGGTGGCTTCGTTCACCACCTGCCGCAGCAGCTTGACCGCGCCCCAGCTCAGGCCGGCGAACAACAGCACCGCGGCGGCAAAGCCGCCCACCGCGATGGCGCCCAGCCACAGGTCGCTGGAGGCCGCCAGCAGCAGCGCGGCGAACCCGACGACGCCCAGGCCCAGCACCGCCGCCGAGGCGGGCCGCAGGGCCCCCAGATCGCGCCGGATGACGCGCAGCGGTGGCACCTGGGCCAGCTGCAGCACGGGCGGCAGGCCGAAGGTAAAGAGCAGGGTCAGCCCCATGCCCAAGCCGAAGGCGGCCGGCCACAGTCCCGGCGCCGGCAAGGCGGCCTCGACAAGCCCGGCCAGCAGCAGCACGAAAGCAAAATGCACCGCGAATCCGATCAACAGGCCCAGCAGGCTGGCGGCCAGCCCCACCAGGGTGAATTCGACCGTGTAGGCCAGCGCGATGGTGCGCTGGCTCTGGCCCAGCACGCGCAGCATGGCGCAGTCGTCCAGGTGGCGGGCCGCGAAGCCGCGCGCCGCCAGCGCCACCGCCACCGCGCTGAGCAGCGCCGCCAGCAGCGCCACCAGGTTCAGGAATTTCTCGGCGCGGTCCAGCGTCTGCCGCATCTCGGGCCGCCCGGCCTCCAGCGATTCAAGCCGCAGCCCGCGCAGCGAATCGGCCTGGATGCGCTCGCGTACCCAGCTGGCGTAGCGCGCCACCGCCGGGTCGGGCCCGGCCACTGCCAGCCGGTACGACAGGCGGCTGGCCGGCTGCACCAGTCGGGTGGCCGGCAGGTCGGCCTCGTTGATCATCACCCGCGGCGCGAAGCTGCTAAAGCCTGCGCCGCGATCGGGCTCGACCACCAGCACCCGGCCGATGCGCAGCTGCGCGTCGCCCAGCAGCAGCGCGTCGCCCACTGTCAGTCCCAGCGCGTTCAGCAGCGCCACGTCGGCCCAGGCCTGGCCTGCGGCCGGCACCTCGCGGGTGACCGCCGCCGCAGCGCCGGCTTGCGGCGCGACCTGCAGCGCGCCGCGCAGCGGATAGCCCGGCGCCACCGCCTTGAGCGCCACCAGCCGCGCCGCGCCGCCCTGGGCGTCGGTGGCGCGGGCCATGGTCGGGAAGTTGAGAGTGCCCACCGCCTGCAAGCCCATCGCGCGCGCCTGCTGCGCGAAGGCGGGCGGCGGCGGCAGGTCGCTGGCGATCACCACGTCGCCCCCCAGCAGTTGGCGCGCGTCGCGCGCCAGTCCGCCCTTGAGCCGATCGGCGAAAAAGCCCACCGCCGTCAGCGCCGCCACCGCCAGGGTGACGGCCACGATCAGCAGGCGCAGCTCGCCGGCGCGCAGGTCGCGCCAGAGGGTGCGCCAGCCAAGGGCCCAGAACGAGGTGGAGCGTGCGGTGGTCATGGGTGGACCATACCGCATGGTCGCAAGGCGAGGGCGCGGTCAGGACATCCCCAGCGGTCTACCCGCGCATCGGC
>JAZKDA010000142.1:0-1736 GCA_040387815.1 Pseudomonadota bacterium
ACCACCGCATTCGGCCAGGACCATCCGGTGGCCGTGCGCTACCCGCGTGGCGCTGGCGTCGGCGCGGCTGTGTCCGCCGCGCTGGAGCCCTTGCCCTTCGGCAAGGGCGTGGTCCGCCGGGAGGGACGCGGCATCGTCATCCTGGCCTTCGGCACGCTGCTGCACGCGGCGCTGGCGGCAGCCGCCAAGATCGACGCCACGGTGGTCGACATGCGCTGGGCCAAGCCGCTGGACCTGGCCTTGCTGCACGAGCTGGCCGCCCGGCACGAAGCCATCGTCACGGTGGAGGAGGGCGCGATCATGGGCGGTGCCGGCAGCGCGGTGGACGAGGCTTTGCAGGCCGCCGGCACGCCGCGGCCGCTGCTGCAGCTGGGCCTGCGCGACGAGTTCACGCCGCACGGCGACCCGGCCCGCGTGCTGGCTCTGCAGGGCCTGGATGCCGCCGGCATCGAACGATCGATCCGGGAGCGTTTTGGCGCATTGACCGAGCGTCAATCGCCCGGCCTGAAAGTCGTGGGCTGAGAGCTCGATGGATAGATCAAGGGGCCTTCGGGCCCCTTGTCGGTTTGCGGCGTGAGTCAGTCGGGCGCAAGACTTGGGCGGTGTGTCGTGGAGAAGATCGCGGCGGACCTCAAACCCATATCCGGAGACCTGCTTCCATGGACCGTCGCTCCCTTCTCACACGTGCCGGCATCGCCGGTGTCCTCGCCGCCGGCGCCGCACCCGCCGTTCATGCCCAGGCCACCACCCGCTGGCGTGTGGCATCGAGCTTTCCCAAGTCGCTGGACACCATCTATGGCGCCGCCGAAGTGTTCGCCCAGAAAGTGCGGGCTTTGTCGGGAGGCCGGTTCGAGGTGTCGGTCCACGCCGCTGGTGAGCTCATGCCCGCATTCGGTGTGGTCGACGGTGTGCAAAACGGCACGGTCGAAGCGGCTCACACGGCACCCTATTATTTCTTCGGCAAGGACGAAACCTTCGCCATCGGCGGCGCGATTCCCTTTGGCCTGAACAGCCGCCAGATGACGGCCTGGACCTATGAGGGCAACGGCATGAAGCTCATGCGCGAGTTCTATGCCAAGTACAACCTCATTCATTTCCCGTGCGGCAACACCGGCGCCCAGATGGGCGGCTGGATGCGCAAGGAGATCACCGGCGTGAAGGACCTCAAGGGCCTGAAGTTCCGCATCGGCGGCTTTGCCGGAAGGGTGCTCGAACGCCTGGGCGGTGTGCCCCAGAACATTCCTGGCGGCGAAATCTACCAGGCGCTGGAGAAAGGCACCATCGATGCGGCCGAGTGGATCGGCCCCTACGACGACCAGAAGCTGGGCTTCAACAAGGTGGCTCCGTTCTACTACTACCCCGGCTGGTGGGAGGGTGGCCCCGAGGTGGACCTGTTCGTGAACAAGAAGGCCTACGACGCCCTCACGCCGGACTACCGCTTCATCATCGAGGCCGCAGCCTCGATCGCGCACACCGACATGCTGGCCCGCTACGACGCGCTTAACCCCAATGCGCTCAAGCAACTGGTGGCAGCCAAGACCAAGGTGCTGCCCTATTCGCAGGTCATCCTGGACGCTGCGTTCCGTGCATCGATGGAGGCCTTCGCGCACAACGACGCCAGGAGCCCCGAGTGGAAGAAGATCTACGCCGACATGCGCAACTTCCAGCGCGACCAGATTCTGTGGTTCCGCTTTGCCGAAGCCCGCTACGACACCTTCATGTCGGCGCAGAAGATC
>JAZKDA010000143.1:0-7522 GCA_040387815.1 Pseudomonadota bacterium
ACGAAGGCGCCTACATGGCCGGCGTGATCGCCGGCAAGATGACCAAGACCAACACGCTGGGCGTGGTGGCTTCCATTCCAATTCCTGAAGTCATCCGCAACATCAACAGCTTCACCATCGGGGCGCAGAGCGTCAACCCCAAAATCAAGACCAAGGTCGTCTGGGTCAATGAGTGGTTCAACCCGCCCAAGGAAACCGAGGCTGCCACGTCCCTGATCAACGGCGGCGCCGATGTGCTGATGCAGAACACCGATTCGTCGGCCGTGCTGCAGACCGCCGAGAAGATGAACAAGCGCGCCTTCGGCTGGGACTCCGACATGACCGCCTACGGCCCCAAGGCCCACCTCGGCTCGGCCATCATCAACTGGGGCCCGTACTACGTGAAGGCCGTGCGTGATGCGCTGGACGGCAAGTGGGCCGGCAACTCCAGCGTGTGGTGGGGCGTGAAGGAAGGCGCTATCGACATGGTGTCCATCGCCGCCGACGTGCCGGAAGAAACCAAGACGAAGATCGCCGAGATCAAGAAGGGCCTGTCCGACGGCACCTTCTCGATCTGGAAGGGCCCGATCGTCGGCCAGGACGGCAAGGAAGTCGTGGCCAAAGATGCCGTTGCTGACGACAAGTTCATGAGCGGCATCAACTTCTACGTCAAGGGCGTGGAAGGCAAAGTCCCGGGCGACAAGAAGTAAACCCGGCGATGCCATGAAGGGTCGCCCTTGGGCGGCCCTTTTTCATTTCTGAAAAGCATGATTGAAGAAGCCCTTTGGCATCCTGTCGCACAGTCTGCTGACGTCGCAGGCGGGCCTGTTGCCGCCCGGCTGCTGGAGCGCGACCTGGTGCTCTGGCGTGACGATGCAGGCGCAGTCCATGCCTGGGCCGACCAGTGCCCGCACCGGGGTGCGAAGCTGTCCCTGGGGCGGGTGGAGGCCGGGCGGCTGGAGTGCCCGTATCACGGCTGGCAGTTTGAAGCATCGGGGCAGTGTGTGCATGTGCCGGCCCTGCCGTCGTTCACGCCGCCTTCGAGCCATTGCGCGCGGCACTTCGGCGCGCGCGAGGCATGCGGGCTGGTGTGGGTGCAACTGGTGGAGGGCGACGCCGCCCTGCCTGTGTTCGCCGCGGAATCCGACCTGCGGCTGCGCAAGCTCAACTGCGGGCCGTATGACGTGGCGACCAGCGCGCCACGCCTGGTGGAGAACTTCCTGGACATGGCGCACTTCGGCTTCGTGCATGAAGGCTGGCTTGGAATGCGCACCGCCACCGCGATTGACGACTACCTGGTTGAGCCGACGCCCACAGGCCTCATCGCCACGCAATGCCGGGCCTGGCAGCCGCAGTCGAATGTGCATTCCAGCGCGCCCGCCCAGGTCGAATACACCTATGAAGTGACCGCGCCCTATGCAGCGGTGCTGACCAAGGTGCCTGATGCGGCATCTGTGGCACTGCAGGACTACCGCGAGTCGATCGCATTGTTCATCTGCCCGCTGGGCCCCGAGGCGAGCCGCGTCTGGTTCCGCCTGGCTGTCACTGACTTTGAATCGCCCGACGGCAAGCTGCAGGACTTCCAGCACACCATCTTCATGCAGGACAAGCCGGTGCTCGAGTCGCAGGTGCCCAGGCGCCTGCCACTGGAGCCGCGTGCCGAACGGCATACTGTGGCCGACAAGGCATCTTCAGCCTACCGCCGCCACCTCAAGGATCTTGGAATTACTTTTGGAGTCTGCTGATGCCTGATTTCGCGCACATCACCCCCGGCAAGCTGCCCGCGCTGCTGGCCCGCATGCCCAAGGCCGAGCTGCACATGCATATTGAAGGCTCGCTGGAGCCCGAGCTGATCTTTGCGCTGGCGCAGCGCAACGGCGTCGCCATTCCCTATGCCGATGTAGAGGCGCTGCGCCGCGCCTATGCCTTCACCAACCTGCAAAGTTTCCTGGACATCTACTATGCCGGTGCGAGTGTGCTGCTCAGGGAGCAGGACTTCTACGACATGGCCTGGGCCTACCTGTTGCGGGCGCAGGCCGACAACGTCGTACACACCGAGATGTTTTTCGACCCGCAGACCCACACCGCGCGCGGCGTGGGCATGGAGACGGTGATCAATGGCCTGCACCGGGCCTGTGCGGATGCAAAAGACAAGCTCGGGGTGAGCGCCTTGCTGATCCTGTGCTTCCTGCGCCATTTGAGCGAAGAGGAAGCTTTCCAGACGCTGGAGCAGGCATTGCCCCACCGCAACAAGTTCATCGGCGTCGGCCTCGATTCCAGCGAAGTCGGTCACCCGCCCGAGAAATTCGCCCGCGTGTTCGCGCGCTGCCGTGCGCTGGGTTTTCACCTCGTCGCGCATGCAGGCGAGGAAGGGCCGCCGGAGTATGTGTGGACAGCGCTGGATGTGCTCAAGGTCGAGCGCATTGACCACGGCGTGCAGTCCACGAAAGACCCGGAGCTCATGAAGCGGCTGGCGCGGGACCGCATCCCGCTCACGGTCTGCCCGCTGTCCAACCTCAAGCTCTGCGTGTTCCCCAGGCTGGCCGAGCACAACCTGGGCGCGCTGCTCGATGCCGGCCTGGCGGCGACTGTCAACTCCGACGACCCGGCTTACTTCGGCGGCTACATGAACGAGAACTTCCTGCAGACCTTTGCGGCCACCGGCCTGACGGCCCGGCATGCCTACCAGCTGGCGCGCAACAGCTTCGAGGCCAGTTTCATTGATGAGGCCATGAAGCGCAGGTACGTCGGGCAACTGGACGAGGCCTTCGCCGCAGCCGCGTAAAATGACGCCCATGGCACTGCCGCCCCGCAGTGCCATGTTTTTTTGTCGGGGCCATGTAGAGGACTACCATGTATAAAAACCTCGCCGCCACATTCGTGGCCGCCTGTTGTTTGTCTCCTGTTTTTTCACAGACCACTTCCGCACCTGCGGAGCCGCTCAAGGTCGGCTTCGTCTATGTCGCGCCGCTGACGGAGGCCGGCTGGGTGCGCCAGCATGAAGAGGGCCGCAAGGCCGTCGACGCCGCGCTGGTCGGCAAGGTGAAAACGACCTATGTCGAAAACGTCCGCGAAGGCGCTGATGCCGAGCGCGTCATCCGTGACCTGGCGCGCCAGGGCAACAAGCTCATCTTCACGCCCAGCTTCGGCTACATGGAGCCCACGCTCAAGGTGGCGAAGGAATTCCCGGAGGTGAAGTTCGAGTCCATCACCGGCTACAAGACGGCGCCCAATGTGGCGGTGGCCAATGCGCGCTACTATGAGGGCCGCTACCTCGCGGGCATTGCGGCGGGCCGCATGACGAAGACGAACGTCGCGGGCTATGTGGCCGGATTCCCCATTCCCGAAGTGCTGCAGGGCATCAATGCCTTCACGCTCGGCATGCGCTCGGTAAACCCGAAGGCGACGGTGAAGGTGGTCTGGCTCAATGCCTGGTTCGACCCGCCGCGCGAGCGCGACGCGGCCATGGCGCTGTTCAACCAGGATGTGGATGTGGCTGCGTTCCACACCGGCTCCACCGCCGTGATGGCTGCGGCCCAGGAGCGCGGGAAGATGGCGGTGGCCTACCACTCCGACATGCGGAAGATCGCGCCTGATGCGCAGATCATCGCCGTGACCCACCAGTGGGGCGACTACTACACCAGCCGCGCCAGGGCGGTGCTCGACGGAAGCTGGAAGAGCGGCGGTGTCTGGGGTGGCGTGAAAGAGGGCATGATCCGGGCGGGCGATTTCGGCAAGGCCGTGCCGAAGGCGGTGCAGGATGAAGTCCTGGCGCGCCAGAAAGACATTGCGGCGGGCAAACTGCACCCGTTCACCGGCCCGATTGCCGACAACGAAGGCCAGCCTGTGATCGCGGCCGGCGCGGTCATGACGGATCCGCAGATACTGTCCATGAACTTTCTTGTATCCGGGGTCCAGGGCAAGGCGGCAAAATAGCCGTACATGAAAGCCTTCCGCGCCGCCATCCTCCGTTTCGCCGACGACCACTCCGCCATCTACGAGGAAGACGGCCTGCTGGTCATCGGCCCTGACGCCCACGGGCAGCAAGTGGTCAGGGCAGTGGGACCCTACACGGCCCTGGCGGGCAACTACCCGGGCGTCGCGGTCGAGCACCTGCCGGGCCGTATCATCGCGCCGGGCTTTCTTGACCTGCACATCCACTTTCCACAGACCGACGTGATCGGCTCCCCGGCCGAGGGCCTTCTGCCCTGGCTGGAAAACTACACCTTCCCCCACGAATCGCGCTTTGCGGACGATGCCTACGCCAGCGACGTGGCCACGGTGTTCCTTGACGAACTGTTGCGCAATGGCGTAACGACCGCGCTGGCCTTTGCCACCTCACACCCCCAGTCGGTCGATGCGCTGTTTGCCGGGGCGCAGGCGCGCGGCATGCGCATGATCACCGGCAAGGTGCTGCAGGACCGCCACTCGCCGGACGGCGTGCGCGACGGTACCGAGCAAAGCCTGATCGACACCGAAAGCCTGATCGGCCGCTGGCATGGTGTGGACCGGCTGGGCTATGCCATCACCCCGCGTTTTGCGCCGAGCTGCACCGAGGCGCAGCTGCGCGGCGCGGGCGAACTGGCGGCGAAGTACCCGGACGTCTGGATCCAGTCCCATGTGGCCGAGAACCTGGACGAGGTGAAATGGGCGCGCGAGCTGTTCCCTCAGGCGCGCAGCTACCTGTCGGTGTACAACGACTTCGGCCTGATGCGCGAGCGCGCCATCTATGCCCACTGCATCCACTTTGACGACGATGACCGCGCGCTGATGCGCGACACCGGCACGGCGGCGGCCGTCAGCCCCACCAGCAACCTTTTCCTTGGCAGCGGCTTCTTCGATTACGCAGGCGCCGACCGCGTCGGCTTCCGCTACGGCCTGGCCAGCGACGTGGGCGGCGGCACCAGCTTCAGCCCCTTCCACACCATGCTGGCGGCCTACTATGTGGGCCGCGAGGGCCAGACCAAGCCGGGCCTGAGCCTGAGCCCGCAGCAGCTGTGGTGGCAACACACCGCAGGCGCGGCCCGGGCGCTTGGGCTGGACGGTGTGGTGGGCAACCTGCAGCCGGGCTGCGAGGCAGACTACATCGTCATCAACCCTGCCGCCACCCCGCTGCTGGCCCGCAAGACCGCGCAGGCGCGCAGCCTGGACGAACTGCTGTTCTCGATGATCGTGCTGGGCGACGACCGGCTGGTCGAGCGGGCCGTCATTTCGCACGCGGCATAATGGTTTCATGAGCATCAAAAGCGACAAATGGATCCGCCGCATGGCCGAAAGCACCGGCATGATCGAGCCCTTTGAGCCCGGCCAGATCCGCGAGCAGGACGGCCGCAAGATCATCAGCTACGGCACCAGCAGCTACGGCTATGACATCCGCTGCGCGCCCGAGTTCAAGGTCTTCACCAACATTCACAGCACCGTGGTGGACCCGAAGAACTTTGACGAAAAAAGCTTCGTGGACATGCATGGCGACAGCTGTATCATCCCGCCCAACAGCTTTGCGCTGGCCCGCACGGTGGAGTACTTCCGCATCCCGCGCAATGTGCTGACCATCTGCCTGGGCAAGAGCACCTATGCGCGCTGCGGCATCATCGTCAACGTGACGCCGTTCGAGCCGGAGTGGGAAGGCTATGTGACGCTGGAATTCAGCAACACCACGCCGCTGCCGGCGCGCATCTATGCCGGCGAAGGCTGCGCCCAGGTGCTGTTCTTCGAGAGCGACGAAGTCTGCGAAACCTCCTACAAGGACCGCGGCGGCAAGTACCAGGGCCAGCGCGGCGTGACGCTGCCCAAGGCCTGATACCGGGCATCCGCTCCGGCCGGCAACCCCGGCTGCGGTCTGGAATTTGTCCTACACACTGACGGCATTGGCGCCGAACCGGCGCCGGCAGGTGCCTGCCTAGCATGGAGCCAGTTCTACCAGGAGCCCGCCATGCAGACCCAAGCAGCCACACCAGACGCCCGGCTCGTGCCCCAAGGCATGGGCTACCTGCTCACTGTCCCCGGCCCCGGCGAATGCGCCCAGCATCCGCGCTACTGGCCTTCCGACATGCTTTACTCGTTCACGCTGCAGATGGCCGCACGCGGCTTCTGCGTCAGCGCATCGATGATGCTGGGCAACCGCGAGTACGCGCTGGAACAGCTGGCCCATGCGCATACGCTCAATGATGAAGCCCTGCGTGCGATGGCGGTGCGGCTGTTCACTTATTTTGACGCGCCGCCCTGCCTCTCGTTCACCCGGCTGAACTGACCGGCCCCGTAGTCTGGCCGGGCAAGCCCGGGCCTATGCAAGCGCCCTGAGCGCGGTACGTGCCGCCGCCAGGTCCCAGCCGGCCCAGCCGCAGCTCTTGAACAGCGCGAGGCCCGGCGGAGGTGCTGCCCGGCCGCACACCACATCGCCCAGCGAGGCAAACCCCGACACATCGAGCCCGGCCTGGAGCAGGTCGCCTGCTTCATGCGCCGCATCAACTGTGTCCACCACGACGGTGCCCAGCTCCGCAAAATGCCGGCACAGCCTGGGCGACAGCTCCACCATTTGCGGCGTGAATGCTCCGACTGCCGACACAAAACCGTCCTCGCGCGGCAGCGAATGCAACACCACGCCCGAAGCGGGCGTGCAGGTCACCGCCAGCGGGCAATCGGCCAGCGCGGTATTCGGGTCGCTCACCACCTGTGCCGCCAGGCCCAGTTCATGCGCCCGGCGCGCCAGTGCATCGGCGCTGTGCCGGCTGCGCGACGCGATCATCACCTCGCGCACGCCCAGGATCTCCGCGAAAGCCTCCAGATGCGCCAGCCCCTGGACCCCGGCGCCGACGATCAGCAAGGGGCCGCCGCGCTGCGGCGCCAGCCATTGCGCAGCCACAGCCGACACGGCCGCGGTGCGGCGCGCGGTCACCGTCGGCCCGTCCAGCACCAGCCGGCGTTCGCCGGTGGCGACATCAAACACCACGACATCGCCCTGGATGGCGGGCCTGCCGGTTCCCGCGTTGCCGGGCGTGAAGGAGATGAGCTTGGTGATGGCGACGCGGCTGTCCAGCGCCGGCATCACGAACAGGCTGCCCCCGCCGGGCAGCGGCTGCACCAGCCGCGGCGGCACCTGCACGGAGGCGTCCGACAGCAGGGCGGTGATCTCGCGGGCGAGCGCGGGCCACGGCAGGGCAGCGGCGGTACGGGTGGCGTCGAGCAGGGCTTGCATGGCCCCTAGTTTCGCATTGCGCCCGCGTCCTACATCGCCACAGGCAAATCGCCGTATTGGTCCCAGGCCCGCGCTCCTTAGCATCCATCCATACACCGCCAAGGAGCACCGTCATGTGGGCCGAACTGAAAATGAATCACGCAAACACCACCCGCAGCCGCGGCGAGATCGCCATCGTTGTTGTGGCGCTGGTCCTGATCGGCGTGCTGCTCACGAGCTTCACCACCCTAGCCATGTCTCAGGTCCACAAGGCCGAGATGCGGGAGTCGCTGCGCCAGTCGCAGCGCGTGGCCATCTCCCGTTGCTGGCAGGACTCGCCGACGGCGCTGGCCATGCGCGGCTGCATGG
>JAZKDA010000143.1:7532-25676 GCA_040387815.1 Pseudomonadota bacterium
GGCGGAAGTCAGGCTGCAGACGGCAAAGGCGCTCGACGCTTCCTATGGTTTGCCGGGCGCTGCCGAGGCGGCCACGCCGCTGGCTTCGAACCACGCCGGCGTTTCAGTGGTTTCGCTGCGTTGATGCGGGGGTGGCTGTGCCGGTCACCTGAGTACTTCCTGTCCCTGAGGTTTCTCCCGGGACATTCTGTTACACCTCCCGTTACACTGCGGCGTCCAATTCGCAGTTTCCATCCAGGGAGGAAAACATGAAGGTTTCAAATATTGCGCTTTGCCTGTCCGCTGGGCTGATGCTGTCAGCCTGCGGCGGCGGAGGCAGCGGCGGTTCAACAGCCCCCACGCTGGTTTCCGTTCCGCTCACAACAGCCAACTACGACCCCACAGGGCGCGCAGCGGCTGCCACACTGATCGACGCCTCATCTTCGGCATCGTCTGCTGGCAGCATTGCCTCGGTACCAGGCACAAATGATCCATTGCCGACCGCGGGCTTCCTGCGCGTGGCCGAATACGCAGCCAGGCACGCGCTGGCCGCACTGCCCGCGCGCGAGCAGGCGGCGGAAACCATCACCGATTCGGAGAACTGCGACTTTGGCGGCAGCCTGTCGGTGACGGTCAATGACAACAACAACAACAACCGGCTCGATGCAGGCGACACAGCGAGCTTCAACTTCCAGTCGTGCAAGGTGAGGCTTGATGAACCCTCGATCAACGGCGGTCTTGACTTCGCCTTCCAGAGCGTGACGCTCAATGGCTACGGCGACCCCGTCGCCTACACCGCCACCATCACCGCGCGCCAGCTGGTGTCGGGCGGCAGCGCGCTTGACGGAGCGGCCGACTACAACGTCACAACCACCCGGGCCACGGTCAACTTCCGCAATACCGTTTCCACCCGCAACGGGCTGGCCACCGTGTACAACTTCCTGGCCACGTTCGATGCCTCAGGTGTCAACGAGACATTGACGGTGGCCGGCGAGATCGGCATCAAGGGCGCGTCCTACACCGTGAGCACGCCCGCACCCATCGCCATGGGCAATTTCTATCCGGCGGCGGGCGTGCTGCGCGTGGCCGATTCCGCCGGAGGGCGTGTGGACGTCATCATGGGCGCGACGACCTTCACGCTCGACCTGTACCTTCCCGGCGACACGGTGCGCGACGCAACGGCGACCTACACCTGGGCTGCGCTGGCTGCTGGCACGATTTAGTTTCGGAGGATGTCATGATGATTTCGCGAGCCGCACTATGCCTGGCTGTCGGTCTCCTTTTTGTTGGGTGTGGGGGAGGTGGGGGAGGTGGGGATTCCGGCGCAGCGCCGGGCGCCAACATCACTGTGGCCACATACGACCAGGTGGGGAGGTCCGCAGCTGCCGTGCTGCTGGACATGAACGCCTTTTCCAGCCTGGAGAAGGTCCACTCTGTCTCGGAAAGTGGGGGTATTGACGGAGGCATCATGGCCTTGAGCCGCCTTGCCGTTGAGTTGGGGCGCCAGCGCTTTGCGGGCCGCGAAAGCCCTGCGGTGTTCAGCAACCCGGCGCCCTACTCGGTTTACTATTGCGAAAATGGTGGCTCATTGACCTGGACGGGTATCGACGCCAACTCAAACGGCCGAATCGATGCTGGTGACACCGTCAATCTGTATGTGGCCGCCTGTCCGCTTCCAGTCAATTCGCCGCCGACCACAGGCAAGTTTGATTTTGTGGTCAACACCGCCACCTACAACGGCGATGAACCGGTCGCAATGGCGATCTCCGCCACATTTTCGGATTTGACGACTGCCGGCAGCACGCTCAACGGCCGGGCTGATCTGAGCTTTACGGAGACGTCGTCGACCCTTGTCTATCGCGCGATGAATGTCAAACGCCGCAACGTTGCGGGCGTCTACAGTTTCAGCATCGTTGTCAACGAAGCCGGGTCAGGCCCGACCATGAATGTTGCGGGAAATATCGAGCTTTCAGGCGTGGCCTACACGCTCAGCACGCCATCGACCATCATCGGTTTGCCAAATACTTCAGGTGTTTTGCGTATTTCTGAGGCTTCGGGTGCATTTGTGGATGTGAATCTCGGACCGACGAGCTTTGAGCTGGATTTCCGGCCGAAGGCAGGTTCCATAAGCTTTGGCTCGACTTTCTATACCTGGCAGGAGCTGGCTGCGGGGAACCTCTAGGCGCGGCGAAGATGCCGTCATGCTGATCAGTGATCTGCACCCGCGCCCACGCGGGCGTCCGTCTGCGTAGCGACGGCGCATCTCAATGCCTCCCGCAAGCCGCGCACCATCTCCTCCAGCGGCATACCGGGCGTGCCCTGCGAAGGCAGCCAGGGGACGTGGACGAAGCCGCCGCGCGTGCCGCGCAATGCGCGCCGCGTCGCCAGTTCGTGCATGAGCCCGTAGAACACATGGTTGCAGACAAAAGTGCCGGCGGTCTGTGACACCTCGGCCTGCACGCCCGCGCTGCGCACGGCCAGCATCATGGCCTTGACCGGCAGGCTGCTGAAGTAGGCGGCCGGGCCGCCCGCATGCACCGGCGTGTCCACGGGCTGCGCCGAGGCGTTGTCGGCGATGCGGGCGTCGTTGATGTTGATGGCGACCCGCTCCAGCGAGATTGCCGCCCGCCCACCCGCCTGGCCGATGCAGATGGCCAGCGCCGGGCGGTGCTTGTCCAGCAGGCCGTGCAGCACTGCGAGCGAAGCACCGAACACCGTCGGAAGCTGCGCGGCCACGACGCGGTGGCCGGCAATCTGCCGGCCGTGCAGCGCCTGCGCCGCCAGCCAGCTCGGGTTGGTGCTTTCGCCGCCGAACGGGTCAAAACCGGTCAACAGAATGCGCGGCATGCCTACAGGAGTCGGGAGTACCATCATCTGACTTTAATGCACAGGAGCGAACCATGAAATGGGAAGGCAACCGCGAATCAGACAATGTCGAAGACCGGCGCTCCGGAGGCGGCGGGAGCGGCATGATCGGCGGCCGCGGCATCGGTGTCGGCACCATCGTGATCGCGCTGGTCGGTGGCTGGATTTTCGGCATCAACCCGCTGACCATCCTGAGCGCCTTGAGCGGCGGCGGTGCGCCCTCGGCACAGGTGCAGCAGGCGCCGGCGCAGCGCCCGCCGGCGGACGACCGCGGCGCGAAGTTTGTGTCCACGGTGCTGGCCGACACCGAAGACGTCTGGAAGACCCAGTTCGCCCAGGGCGGCAGCACCTACCAGGAGCCCCGGCTTGTATTGTTCCGTGGCTCCACCCCCACGCAGTGCGGCCAGGGCCAGGCCGCGATGGGCCCGTTCTACTGCCCGGCGGACCAGAAGGTCTATATCGACCTGGGTTTCTACGACACGCTGAAAACCCGGCTTGGTGCGCCCGGCGACTTTGCGCAGGCCTATGTGATCGCGCATGAAGTCGGCCACCACATCCAGAACCTGCTGGGCGTCACCGGCAAGATGGACCAGATGCGCGGCCGGGTGAGCCAGGCCGAATACAACGCCATGAGCGTGCGGCTCGAATTGCAGGCCGACTGCTTTGCCGGCGTCTGGGCCCACCATGCGCAGAACGCCCGGCAGATCCTGGAGCAGGGTGATGTGGAAGAAGCCATGAATGCCGCCGCAAAAATCGGCGACGACGCGCTGCAGCGCTCCAGCGGCGGCGCCGTGGTGCCCGAGAGCTTCACCCACGGCACCAGCGCCCAGCGCCAGCGCTGGTTCGCCAACGGCCTGAAGACCGGCAGCGTCAAGGCCTGCGACACCTTCAGCAGCCGCAACCTGTAAACGGGAACGGGGGTATGCCGTCACGTAACTGTCACGTAGCGGTCATACCATCTTCAAATGACTCAGCACGATGCCCCCGGGACGAGCGGTGGCTCCTCGATGCTGCCGCTGGACGAGGCGCCGGGCCCGCCTGAGGCGCACCCGCGCGTGGCGGCCGTGACCGGCGCACTCTCTGCCGCCGCCATCACCATTCCCCACGCCCTGGGCCTCGGCTTGCTGGCCTTTGCGCCGCTGGCGGGTGATGTGCCGCTGGCCGGCCTGGTGCTCTGGTCCGCCGCGTTGCCGGGCCTGCTGCTGAGCCTGCTGGTGCCGCGCCCCGGCGTCATCTACGCACCCAGCACCGTCGTGGCTTTGCTGCTCGCGTCAGTCACGGCAGTGCTGACCGGCGCCGCCGGGCGGCTGGGCCTGTCCGGGCCGCAGGTGCTTGCTGTCTGCGGCGCGGTGCTGGCGCTGGCTTTCACCATCCAGTGGCTGTTCGGCCTGCTGCGCCTGGCGTCGCTGGCGCGCTTCCTGCCGGTGCCTGTTACCCACGGCTTTGCGGCGGGCGTCGGCCTGTCCATGGTGATGAGCCAGCTGGCCACCGGGTTTGGCTCCGGTGGCTGGGCATGGGACACGCGCACGGCGTTGCATGGCGCGGCTGCGCTGGCGGTTGCCGGGCTGGCATGGCTGCTGCAAAAGCGCTGGCGCAGGGTGCCGGGCATCCTGCCGGCCGTGGCGGCAGTGTCGCTGCTGGTCGCGCTGGGCGCGGGCGGCGGCGTATTCAACCCTGCCGTCCAGGCGTCGGTCTTTGCCTGGCCGCAATTGCCGGACTGGGGCGGCGTGCCATGGCTTGCCCTGCTGCGGGTGCATGGCACGCAACTGGTGTCGCTGGCTTTCCTGATGGCCCTGGTCAACAGCCTGGACGTGCTGGTCTTCAACCAGGAGCTTGACATCGAGCATGGGCTGCGCGGTGATGCCAACAAGGCGCTGCGCCGCGAAAGCCTGGTGGGCATGGCCTGCGGGCTGCTTGGGTTCATACCGGCTTCCACCAGCCCGTCGCGCTCGCGCATTGCGCTGGAGCAGGCCGGCCCGGCCGGAGGTGTCGGCATGGCGCATGCAGCCATCATGGTGGGTGTGGCTGTCACAGGCCATTGGTGGCTGCACCATGTGCCCATGGCTGCGCTGGGCGGGGCGCTCATCCTTGCCGGCGTGATGCAGGTGCCGCGTGCGATGTGGTCGCGCGCTTACATGCGTGCTGCCTCAGGCACCTGGAGCCAGAGCTGGCTGGTGGCGCTGATATTTGCCATGGCCGGCGGCGTCGGCGCACTGATGGCAGGCCTGGTGCTGGCGACCTTCGTGTTGCTGCACGCATCGGCCAGCACCACGCTGCGCCGCATGTCGCTGGACGGCCAGCTGCGCTCGCGCCGGCTGCGCCGCGCAGCGTCCGACGCCTGGCTGGCACCGCGCATGAACCGGGTGGCGGTGTTCGAGCTGCAGGGGCTGATGTCCTTTGGTGTTGCCTCGCACATGGCCGAGCAGGTGCGCCAGCATGTCCTGCAGCGGCACGACCGCATCATCCTGGACGCCAGCCGGGTGCCCGCCTGGGACAGCACCGCGCTGATGCAGTTGCGGGCGCTGGCCCGAGACATGGCCCAGCGCGGCCTGAAGATGGCCGTCTGCGGCATGGATGACCGCGCCAGGGTGGAAGTGGCCCAGCGCCTGCGCGTGTGGCCCGACCTGGACCGGGCGCTGGAATGGGCCGAAGAGGCCATGCTGGACGAGCGCACGGCGGCCGAGCGGCCCGCTTACCCGGCCAACGATGCATTGGGCGAGCTCGGCGAGGGACTGCCGCCCGCTGCGCGCGCTGCGCTCGAACAACTGATGAGCCGGCATGCGCTGGCGCCGCATGAGCAGGTGTTCGCAGCCGGCGCCACTGACAGCGACCTGCTGGTGGTGCAGGAGGGACGCATCACGCTGGCTACAGCCTGGCCGCCGGACAAGGGCCTGCGCCTTGCGGCGGTGGGGCAGGGCATGGCTTTCGGGGAAATGGCATTCCTCAACGGCCTGGCGCGCAGCGCCTGCGCCGGAGCCGAAGAGCAGCCCGTGACACTGCTGCGCCTGCCGCGCGCGGCATTTGACCAGTGGGCCTGCAGCCACCCGGCGGATGCGCTCACGCTGATGGGCAACCTGGCGCAGGTCGGCGCCCGCCGGCTGGCCGCCACCACGCGTCAATTGCGCGCGGTGCTGGAGTGACGGCAGGACGCGCAATACCAGCCTGAATTGCCCCGGTGGCGGTACGGGCATCCCGAAAATCCGGAAATGCGACAATAGCAGGCTAAATGACCTCATCTTTCTCCAATTTATCGCTCGCGCCACAACTGGCCCGCGCCGTAGCCGAAATGGGCTACGAAACCATGACCCCCATCCAGGAACAGGCGATTCCCGTCGTGCTGCAAGGGCGCGACGTCATGGGCGCTGCACAAACCGGCACCGGCAAGACGGCCGCCTTCTCGCTTCCGCTCCTGCAGCGCATGATGAAGCACGAGAATGCATCGACATCTCCCGCACGCCACCCGGTGCGCGCCCTGGTGCTGCTGCCCACGCGCGAGCTGGCCGACCAGGTGGCCCAGCAAGTCAAGCTCTATGCCAAGTACACCAACCTGCGCAGCGCGGTGGTGTTCGGCGGCATGGACATGAAGCCCCAGACGGCCGAACTCAAGAAGGGTGTTGAAGTCCTGGTGGCCACGCCGGGCCGGCTGCTCGACCATATTGAAGCCAAGACGGCGGTGCTCAACCAGGTGGAGTACGTTGTGCTCGACGAAGCCGACCGCATGCTGGACATCGGCTTCCTGCCCGACCTGCAGCGCATCCTGAGCTACCTGCCCAAGCAGCGCACCACGCTGCTGTTCTCCGCCACCTTCTCGCCCGAGATCAAGCGCCTGGCCAACAGTTACCTGCAGGACCCGGTGACGATTGAAGTGGCACGCTCCAACGCCACGGCCTCCACCGTCGAGCAGCATTTCTACAGCGTGGGAGCCGACGACAAGCGCCGCGCCCTGCACCAGGTGCTGCGCCAGCGCGGCATCAAGCAGGCCTTTGTATTCGTCAACAGCAAGCTCGGCTGTGCGCGGCTGGCGCGCTCGCTGGAACGTGAGGGCCTGAGCACCACGGCCCTGCACGGCGACAAGAGCCAGGACGAGCGGCTCAAGGCGCTGGACGCCTTCAAGAAGGGCGAGGTTGACCTGCTGGTGGCTACCGACGTCGCGGCCCGCGGCCTGGATATCAAGGACGTGCCGGCGGTGTTCAACTTCGACATCCCGTTCAATGCCGAAGACTACGTCCATCGCATCGGCCGCACCGGCCGCGCCGGCGCTTCGGGTCTGGCTGTGAGCTTTGTGGCCAGCAGCGATGCGCGCCTGGTATCGGACATCGAGAAGCTCCTGGGCAAGAAGCTCGAGATCGAGGCGATGGAGTACGAGGAAGACAAGCCGCGCGGCCGCATCAACACCGGCCGCCGCATGTACACCCCGGATGGCAGCGGCGACGACCCGCGCGAAGTGCTGGATGCGCCGCTCGATGCGCAGGGCGAGCCCGTGGCCCGGGAGCGTGAGGGCTTTGACGATGTGCGCGCCCGCCAGGACCGGCGCGCCGCACGCGAGTCGCGCGACGAGCGCTCCATGCGCACCTCCCGCCCGCAACGCGAATACACCCGCCCGCCTGCCGCACCGCGCGACCCATTCTTCGAGCAGCCCTACGAAACCCCGGCGGCCGAGGCGCCGCCTGCGTGGGAAGCAGCTGCCAAGGCCGGCACCACGCGCGGCATCTCGGCCAACATCAAGCCCAAGCGCAAGGTCGCTGCACTTTTCAAGGCGACAAGCTGACCTGTTTCATCCCGGTTTTTGTGCCTGGGGGCATTTGACCTGGATCAGTTCGCGCTCCTGCGGCGTGGCGCCAAGCCGCAGCGCGCTCAGGCAGCCGCCCCATACGCAGCCGGTGTCCAGCGAGAGCACGTCGCTGCGCGCAAGCCAGCCCAGCGTTGACCAGTGGCCGAAGGCGACCAGCGAGCCCTCGGTCAGCCGTCCCGGCACTTCGAACCAGGGGTGGTAGCCGGGCGGCGTCTTGTCCGCGCCTTCCTTGACGGTGAATTCCATCAGCCCTTCGGGCGTGCAGAAGCGCAGGCGCGTGAGCGCGTTGACGATGGCGCGGATGCGGGCCATGCCGCGCAGCGACCCGGCCCACTGCGCGGGTTCGTTGCCGTACATCTGCTCCAGGAAGCTGCCGCAGTCAGGCCCTGCCAGCACGGCTTCCACCTCGGCGGCGCATGCAACGGTCTGCGCCGCCGTCCATTGCGGCAGCACGCCCGCATGCACCATCAGGCAGCCGTGCTCCAGGATGGCCAGGCGTTGCCTGCGCAGCCAGTCGAGCATCGGCTCGCGGTCGGGCGCATCAAGAATGCCGTCCAGCGTGTCGTTGCGGTGCGGCTTGCGTACGCCGTGCGCCACGGCCAGCAAGTGCAGGTCGTGGTTGCCCAGCAGGCAGCGTGCGGCATCGCCCAGGCGCATCAGCCGGCGCAGCACGGCCGCCGAGTCCGGGCCGCGGTTGACCAGGTCGCCCAGCAGGTAGAGCGTGTCGCGGCTCGGGGAGAAATCGATGGTTTGCAGCAGCCGCGCAAGGGGCTCGTCGCAGCCTTGCACATCGCCAATCAGGTACATTGCCATGTGTTCATTCTCTCCGCTGGCCAATGGATTTCCTGCTGATCGCGTTTCTGACCCTGCTCAACGGGGTCTTTGCCATGTCCGAGCTGGCCCTGGCGTCAAGCCGCAAGGCGCGCCTCACAGCGATGAGCGAGATGGGTGACAAGGGGGCCACCACGGCCCTCAAGCTGCTGGAGAACCCGACGCAGTTCCTCTCGACGGTGCAGGTCGGCATCACCTCCATCGGCGTGCTCAACGGCATTGTGGGCGAGGCCGCCTTCAGCGACGACGTGGCAGCCTGGCTGCGTACCTTCGGTGCGTCCGACAAGGCCTCGGCCATTGCCGCGACCGGTATCGTCGTGACCATCATCACCTTCATTACCATCATCTTCGGCGAACTGGTGCCCAAGCGCATCGGCCAGCTTTACCCCGAGACGGTGTCGCGCTGGGTCGCGCCGCCGATGCACTGGCTGGCCATCGGCGCCAAGCCCTTCGTCAAGCTGCTGTCGGCCACCACCCAGGCCGTGCTCAAGCTGCTGCGCATCGACACCACGGCCGGTCGCGCCATGACGGAAGAAGAAATCTCCCATAGCCTGGAGGAGGGCGTGGATGCCGGCGTCATCGAGGAGCATGAGCACCAAATGGTGCAGAACGTCTTCCACCTGGACGACCGGCTGCTCACCTCGCTCATGGTGCCGCGCTCCGACATCGACTGGCTCGACGCCTCCACCAGCGTCGCGCGCAGCCTGCACCTGGCAGGGGCCAGCGGCGGCAAGGGCGCGCACTCGTGGTACCCGGTGTGCCGCGGCAGCCTGGACGACGTGGTTGGCGTCATCAGCGTGGCGCGACTGCTGGAGCTGGGGCCGGCCAGCGACGGCACCATCGAGCAGCATGCTCTACCCGCCACCTTCGTGCCCGAAACCCTCAGCGGCCTGGAACTGCTTGAGCAGTTCCGCGCGCGTTCCACCCGCATGGTGTTCGTGGTGGACGAGTACGGCGTGGTGCAGGGCCTGATGACGCCGCGCGACATGCTCGAAGCCATCACCGGCGAGCTGCAACCGGGCGCCCAGGCCGATGCCTGGGCCACGCAGCGCGAGAACGGCACCTGGCTGCTTGACGGGCTCATGCCCGTTGCCGAGCTGCGCGCGCGGCTGGACATCCGCGAGCTTCCGGACGAGGACAAGGGGCGCTACAACACCGTAGCCGGCCTGCTCATGGCCGTGTCTGGCCGCCTGCCTGATACCGGCGACAGGATTGAATGCGCGGGCTGGATGTTCGAGGTGGTGGACCTTGACGGCAAGCGCATTGACAAAGTTCTGGCTGAACCGGTGCCGGAGCCTCAGGGTTGAATCAGGACAAACCCTAGACAATGCGTCATTTGACCGAAAAACACTGCTTTGCGGTATTGACAAGTAAAAAAATCCAGTAATTTTTTTAGCGACTGTTACTCAATTTTCCCCTCGTTTTCGGGTGATTCTGCTAGCATGGCTCACCGCTTGTTACCTGCGTACGTACCAAGTTACAGGGTCCTCGATGCCGTGCAGGCGGGGCTCATACCAAAAAGGGAAGAAAAGTGAGTCAACCAGACAGAACCTTGCTGCTCTACCAGCGCCCCACGCTCCTGCGCCAGGACCAGCATCGCAACCTGAAGCTCACTTACGACGGTTCGGATTTCTCCTTTGCGTCGCAGGCCAACTCTTTCCTGCTCGCCGCCACCGAAATTCCCGAAGCATCGCTCCAGTACCCGGTGGTTTTCATCGGCAAGGAGGGCGGCGCGTATTCACTGGCCGTGCTCGTCGGCCTGACCGACCGGCAGAACCTGTTTGTCGACGCCAGTGGCAGGTGGGCGGCTGACAGTTACGTCCCGGCCTTCGTGCGCCGCTACCCTTTCGTCCTGCTTGAGGAAGGGCCAGACCGGCTGTCGGTGGGCTTTGATGCGGCCTACCCGGGATTCGGCGACAACGCCGAACAGCCGTTGTTCGAGGATGGTGGCGCGCCCAGCCCGCTGCTGCAGCATGCCATCGGGTTCCTTGAGGGTTTCCATGCCGAGATGACGCTGACGCGCACCTTCGCCGACCGGCTCGCCGCGCTTGGCGTGCTCGTGCCGCGGGTGGTTGAAGTCTCGTCGGGCCCGCGCAAGGCACCGCGCGTCCTGCAGGGCTTCTATGCCGTTGATCCGGGCAAGCTGGCCGCGCTGCCGGCCGCCGAGCTCGCCGCGCTGGCATCCGGCCCGGAGCTCAGCTGGATCTACCTGCACCTGAACTCGCTGAGGCTGGTCAACCGCCTGGCCGCCCGCGTCGATGCGTTGGGCGCCCGCGACGTATTTCCTGCCGATGCACCGGTCAATGTCGGCACGCTGCCGAACCAGCAGCCTGCAGCAGCCGCTGCAGGCGATGCGCCTGTGCCGGCAGCATCCGGCAAGGCGGCGAAGTCCGCCAGGCCGGGTGGCCGGACCACGGCAGGCCAGCGCGGCCGCCGGGCGGCGCGACCCGACGATGGAGCGCTGAGGTGACCGGCCCCGGCCGTCATCCCAGCGTTCCCGCAAGCTTTTTTTTGCCTTCTTTTTTTGTCATCTGACGGACCTCGAGTCCTGAGAGCACTGCCATGCGTAACGACAAGTCTTCAACGGCCCCCACTGCGGCCGGCGGTTTCCTGAGCGCAGCCGAAGCGCCCACCTGGCGCTTCGGCGCGATGCCGCTGCCCAGGCCGCGCAGCATCAAGCCGCTGGCGGTGGCAGTCTCGCTGGCAGTCGGAGGCATCTACGCCGACGCGCTGGCGCAGACCAATCTCATCACCGACGGCAAGACCGCCACCAGCGTGCAGCGCAACGGCTCGGTCGTTGACATCACCACCGGCACGGTCAAGGGCGTCAACGCCTTCAACAGCTTCAGACGGTTTGAAGTCGGCCAGCCCGACACGGTCAACCTGCGGCTGCCCGACGGCACCAACACGCTGATCAATATGGTGTACGACGCGCCGATCCGCATCGACGGCGTGCTCAACAGCATCAAGGGCAACCAGATTGGCGGGCGGGTGGTGTTTGCCGACCCGTTCGGCATGGTGGTGGGGCGCACCGGCGTGCTGAATGTGGGCAGCCTGATCGTCACTTCGCCCAATGCATCGTTCCTCTCCGGTGTCATTGGCGCCGGTGGCATCGACGATGGCGCGGTGGGCATGCTGCTGAGCACGAAGCTGTCGCAGGCGCCGGGCAGCTCGGTGCGCATTGACGGGCGGATCAACGCGCTGGAGCGGGTGAGGCTGCAGGCGGAGTCTGTGCTGATCAGTGAAGGCTCGGTGGTGCGCGTGGGGGCTGCTGCGGCGCAGTCGGCGGCTTTCCAGATGGCGGTGAACACCAACGGCCTGGAGCAGGCCACCGGCATCGTCAACAACGGCGGCGTCATCGAGATCGTCGGCCAGGTCATCAATGTGAACGGCGAACTCAATGCCAGCGGCCGCAACGGCGGCGCCATCCATGTCGGCCGGGTTGACGACCAGCTGGCCAGCTCGGTGGATGTCGGCACCACGGCCGTCATCAAGGCGGACGCGGGTGACAACGGCAATGGCGGCTTCATCGACATCTGGGGCAGCACGCGCAACAACTTCCTCGGCCTGCTGTCTGCGCGCGGTGGGGATAACGGCGGCGACGGCGGCTTCATTGAGGTGTCGGGCAAGAGCGGCCTGAACTTCAACGGTATAGCCGACCTGCGCGCCACTCACGGCAAGGTCGGCAACTTCTTGCTGGACCCCGACACCATCTGCATCGTCGTTACCGACACCGGCACCGGCTGCGACAACCGCGTGACGCTGAACACCATCAGCACCAACCTGGCGCTGGGCGACTGGACCGTCAAGGCTGACAAAAAACTGTGGATCGGCCTGACCGATGGCACGCCGATATCTGGCAGCCTGACCGCAGGCGTCAACATCCTGACCCTGCAGGGCGAAGATATCGAGATGAATGCCGGGTCCAAGCTGGACACCGGTGGGTCGGACATCACGCTCCTGCACACCGACGACTCCAAAGGCTGGATCAGGATGCAGAACGGGGCGTCGATCATCACGGGTGGCGGCAACATCAACCTGAAGGGAATCAACATCAGCATGGCCAGTGGCACGCTGCTTGACACCCGCAAGGCCGATGGACAGTCAGGCAACATCACGCTCTCCACGACGGACTTTGACTTCAGCCAGGGGCCCAACTACGAGACGATCAACCTCACCGGCGCGACGATGCGCACCGACAAGCTGACCACCGGCACCAGCGGCGCGGCGGGCAACATCACCGTGCGTGGCAGGACGCTGAATGTCTCGGGCGGCAGTACCTTGAGCGCGACCGATGGCGGCATCGTTGACCTGTATGCCCTCGGTGAGTCAGAGATGAACATTTTCGGCGTGAAGGCCGCGACAGCCAAAATCACCATCGACAACTCCACGCTCACCGGGAACAAGGTCAACGTGAAGGCCGAGACCGTCATCAAGATCCTTCCCATCGTCCCGAGTTTTATCGAGGGCAATGCGTCCGAGGTCGCGGCATACTGGGACCAGTACGACACGCCGACGTCTTCGCTGGAGGCTTTTGGCACGCTCGAGAGTGAGGCGCTGGCCGTCGTAGGCAAGCTCACCGGCATCAACATCATCCTGAGTCATGTGACGACGGCGGCCACCGTTGACATCACGGGCACCAGCGTTCTCAAGGGTACACAGGAAGTCAACATCACCGCGCGGAACGAGGTCGAGGCGGGCAATGCAGGCAGCTTTGCAGCCAAGATGCCGAACGGCCTTGGACTCACCAAGATGGGCATCGGGGCCATGCTGGTGCGGGCCGACTCCACCACCGCGGTCAACATCGGCTCCAATGTGACGATCGCTGGTGACGACCTGAATATTTCCGCCCTTGCAGTGACTGAAGCCAAGGGCAAGGTCCACACGGGCAACACCGACCTGCCTGCAGGCAAGGCTACGGAAGGGGCGATGGCATTGACGGCCGGCTTCGTCTGGGTCGACGTCGACACCAGCATCACTGTCGGCAACGGCACCAAGGTCAACAACACGGGTGACATCTCCATCACCTCGTTCAACCGCACCGATGTGATGAACGAGAGCAATGCCGCCGCCGGCGCAGCCGGCAAGGCCGCGCTGGGCCTGGCCTTCACGCTGCAGGACACGGACGCCACAGTCAACTTTGGCGGCATCGTCAACAACGCTTCGACATTCACGCTCACTGCGCTGGACCATATGGCCAGCAATGAGACCAATGCCCTGGCCCAGGCGGGCGAGAGCACGGCTACGCGTTTTTCCAAAAATCTGCAGAACGTTGCGGGCGAAACCATGATCGCCACACTGATAGGCGCCTGGAAGGCACGCAACTCCAACACGCCGGTGGCACCATCCATCACGCCCAGCCGTTACGCGGGTGCCATTGCCGTCGCCATTGAAGACCACGACGCCAAGGCCAATCTGACCAGTGGCGCTGTCATTCACACCCGCGACACCAGCAAGGAGTTGGTGATTGCTTCGTATGTGGGTGACTGGCAGCAACAGCTGGGTGCCCAGGCTTCCGCAGTGTCCAACCTGCAGGGCTCGCAGACCAAGGAGGCGGCAGCAGGCGCGTTTGCCTTCGGACTCATCGACCACAACGCAGTGACCAACATCGGAAATGACGTTGTCATCACGGGTGGCAAGGTGGGACTGTTCTCGCAGGTAGAGATGCCCATCCGCCGGACCCTTGGCGAAGACTATTTCGACAACGAAAACTGGAACAGCCTGTCCAAGGTCTCTGACCGGGCCAAGCTGTTTGCAGACACGGCAACGCTCGGCTTCGTGAATATGCGGGCGCAGGCCCTGGGTACCGGCGAAGAAACCGGCTTTTCAGGCTCGATCAGCTTCATGGGCCTGAACAACACTTCAACGACCGAAGTGGGCAAGGGCGCTGCGATCCAGACAAGTGTGGCGTCAGACACGTCCACCGCCTGGACACGCACATTGCTGCTCAGGCAGGACGTCAACATACCCGACAGGAACCAATACGCCAATTTCGTTGCCACCGCCCCTATTGAAATCCAGGCCTACAACGACATCGCTTACATCCAGCAGACGGGCGCCGGCATCATGTTTGCCAACGGCGGCAAGGTGTCTGGCCTGTCCAACGGCATCATGTACATGGAAAACGCGGCCGATACCGTGGTGCGCGAGGGTGCCAGGATCCAGGGCGTCAGTGAGGTGGCCAATGTTGATGGCAGCACCGGCCTGACGACTTATTCGCAGACCGGCATGGAGGCTGCCAATGCAGCCGTACGCGCCTTGAATGACACCATCATGGTGAACATGTCTTTCGGTGCAGGCAAATCGTCGGACTCCACCAAACTTGGCATGGGTGTCCAGATCGTTTCGTTCAACCATGCCAAGGCCAGCGTGGACAACGAGGCTATCGTCAAGGCCGGCAAATTCAAGGTCGAGGCTGCTGAAACGCCGCAGATGTATGCACTGGCAGGTGCCTTGAGCCTGCTCAGTTCCGAGGCAGTCGGCGCTGGCGTTGCGGTGAACTACATAGAGACCGACACCGTCGCCGAAATTGCCGACAACGACGTTGCCGGATCCACCTTTGTGGGTGCCACCAACGGCTTCAAGGTCGGCATGATGGACGTTACAGCGCACACCGGTGGCAACATCGTTGCCATGGGTGCGGCCGGCGCGGTGGCTTCCGGCAGCACCACTGCATCGGGTATCGGCAATGCGATCAAGAGTGTCTCTGCCTTTGCCAACGGCGCAATGACCAAGTTGAACAGCATGATGGGTAACCCCACGGCCATCAGCCCGGGCGACGCCAAGAGCCTGAGCCCGGAGAAGAAGGTTCCGGACAAGACCTTCGCCGGTGCGGGCTCCATCGCAGGCAATATCGTTGACCTGTCCACCCGGGTCAATTTGTCGGGCTTTGGCGGCTCGGTGGACGTGCTGAAGGCCACGTCCTCCAGCGAGGCCAACGTGGTCACGGCGGCGGGCGCCCTGGGCGCGACGATCTCCAACAGTGAGGTCAAGCAGGAAACCAACTTCGCCGGCGCCATCGCCCTGACGCTGCTGGGCAACAAGGTCGAGACACACGCATCCAACCTCTCGCTGACGTCCAACAGCGTGGACTTGCAGGCCCTGAAGGGCGGCGAAAACCTGTCGTTTGCCATCGGCATTGCCGCCGCCCTGGGCGGTTCGGGGACCAGTGCCGATCAGGCCAGCAACTATGCCGGTGCCGCCTCGCTCATGTTCCACATCAGCGAGGATTACGACCCGACCAAGCCTTCCAAGGACGCGGCTCGCGTCTACATCACCGACAGCACCTTCACCGGCGCAGCCGGCAACACCGGCGACTTCAACGCCGTGGCCTACAACAGCACCAGGGTTGGCACCGGCGGGGGCTCGGCGACGCTGCAGGGCAAATCGTCCTTCGGTGTCGGCCTGACGTATGCGCAACTGGGCAGCGACACGCAGGTGAACGTCTCCGGCCTGTCCACGTCCAACTATGGCGACGAAACCTTCCTGGCCCACAGCGCCACGCAGATCATGTCGGCCGTCGCATCGGCGGGCATCTCCACCATCAAGTCTGCCGACATGAACACCGGCAGCGTCATCTTCAACCTGATCAACAACAACACGACCGTCTCGGTCAAGAACAGCACGCTGGGCTCCACCAATGGCGCGACGCTGACGGCTCGTGAGGGTGAACGGATCGCCGATTACGAATTGAAGCTGGCCAACGGTGACGTCCTGAACGGCCGCTATGACTACAGCGGCAAAAGCCTGCTGGACGACTCCGCGATGGGCGGCGGCCATGATGGCGGCTCGATCCTTGCGGTCGCCGGCGTGGTGCAGATCAACGTGGGCGACAAGGGCTCGGCAACGGGCGCGGCCGTCATCTCCAGCACGGTGTCCAACACGGTCAATGCGACCCTTGAAAACACCAAGGTGGCTGACAGTGCCGATGTCCTGGCCGACTCCGAGGCGTACATCCGCTCCTTTGCCGTCGGTGTATCGGGCGCCGAGGACTCGTCCTATGGCGGCTCGATCGCGGTGAACATCGTGGACAACACCACCAGTGCCACCATCACCGGTGGCACGCTGGGCAGCGGCTCGGCAAAGGCCACCGACGACACGCACATCGATGCCTTCGCGGGCCAGGTCAACATCACCAAGAGTACCGGCGCGGGCGGCACGGCCGGCGGCCTGGCCATGGTGATCAACGTCACAGACAACGACACCAAGGCCGAGGTCAACGGCGCCACCGTGACCGGAAACACCGTCGCCGAGGCCATTGGCAATGCGCAGATACGCGGCCTGTCCATGGGCGCGGCCCTGGGCTTCGGCGCCAAGGACGAAGCACTGGTCGGCTCGATCACCTTCAACCTGATCTCCAACGACCAGTCAGCCACGCTCAAGAACCTGACCGGTACCAACATGCCTGGCATCAACCAGGTCAAGGCCCGCACCAGCGACACGTCGCTGATCCAGACCTTCGCCGGCGCGCTGTCCTACTCCAAGGGCGATGCCATCGGCATTGCCACCGCCGTTGCCGACATCAACAACACCAACAAGGCCAACGGCAACAGCCTCACGCTGACCGGCGTGGAAGACATCTTCATTGCCACCGAGAGCACCGCCACCATCGAGTCCATGGCCGTTGGCGTGACCGTGTCCTCGGACAAGGATGCGCTGGGCGGCTCGCTGTCGAACAACATCGTCAAGAACACCAACAGCGCCATCCTGGACGGCACCTCCGTCATCAAGGACAGCAAGCTCACGGTGTACGGCTCCGACAAGTCCACCATCGAGAACGTCACCGGTACCGCTGTGGTCACGCTGGGCAAGAGCAGCGCCATCGGTGCGGCCATCTCCGGCAACACGGTGACCAACACCAACACGGCGCGGATATCGGACCTGGGCGGCACCTCGACACTTGGCAGCAACGCCGCGAGCGTGACCTTCACCGAAGAGGCGAAGATCCAGGCGATCGCCGCCAGTGGCGGCGCGGGCTCGGACGGCAAAGCCGTCACCGGCTCGGGCGCGGTCAATACCGTCACCAACAAGACTTACGCCACGGTCGAGCGCACCACGCTGAGCGCCGGCGCCATCACTATCGCGGCCAGCGACAAGTCCACCATCGATGCGTACTCCGGCGCGCTGGTGTTCTCCGGCGAGGGCGCTGCCGCAGGCATCGCCGGCTCGCTCAACACCGTGGCCAACACCGCCGCCGTCAGCCTGGACCAGTCCACACTGACCTCCGCCGCCGCGTTCAACGCCACGGCGACCAACACCTCGACACTGTTCGCCGTGGGCGCGACCGCGGCCATCACCACCGGCAAGTCCAATGCCATTGGTGTGGCGGGCAGCTTCAATACCATTACCGACAACACCAGTGTGAGCTCGACCGGCTCCAACCTCTCCGGTGTGTTCGTCGACCTCAAGGCCAGCGACACCTCCAACATCCAGGCCTATAACGGCGCCGTGGCCCTGAACCTTGGCGGGCAGACCGGCACCGCATTCGGCGGCGCGCTGGCCGTCAATACCATCACCAACGAAACTTCGGTGCTGGTGGACGACAAGACGGTGGGCCCGACGACCTGGGTTTCTACGCTGAACAGCGGCAACCGCGACCTCACGCTGGAAGCCATCAACAACGAGACCATCAAGGCCGTCGCTGTGCCGGCGACGATTCAGGCAGAAGCCTTTACAGT
>JAZKDA010000143.1:25686-37739 GCA_040387815.1 Pseudomonadota bacterium
TCATCACCAACACCATCGTCAACAAGACGACGGCGAAGATGCTGGACACCAAGGCCTTCTCGCGCGACACCTTCATCAAGGCCAGCGACACGGCCACCATCAGCAACCTGGGCGGCGCGCTGTCCATCTCGATCGCGGGCAAGGCCATCGGCGGCGCGGTGTCGCTCAACACCATCAGCAATGACATCGAGGCCTCGGCCGCCAGCAGCACGATCAAGCTGGACAACCAGGGTGCCGGCGGCATGCTGTACGTGCAGGCCACGGGCAATGAGACCATCGACTCCATGGCAGCTTCCGGCTCCGGCGGCGAAGGCACGGCGGTGGCAGCATCGGCCACCACCAACAGCGTCAGCAACGACACGCTGGCGGGCCTGAACAACGTCACAGTGACGAACGGAGCGGGCGGCCTCATCACTGCCAGCGACACATCCACCATCAACTCGCTCGCGGGCGGCGCGGCCATCAGCCTGGCCAAGAACGCCGTCGGCGGCGCCGGCTCGCTCAACACGGTGGTCAACGCCGCCAGGGCCACCATCGAAGGCGCCAGCGACCTGCAACTCGGCGGCAGCGCATTCACACACTCAGCCACCAACAACGCGACGATCCGCTCTGCGGCCGTCGCACTGGCCGGCACCGGCGACGAAAACGCCGTGGCGCCCGTGATCGCGGTCAACACCATCACCAACACCACGCAGGCCACGGCCTCCAACTCCAAGGTCTCGGCCGGCAGCATCGCCCAAAGCGCGACCGATACCTCGAAGATCGCCTCGGTCTCCGGCGCCGCGGCGCTGTCCCTGGGCAAGAACGGTGTGGGCATTGCCAGTTCGTTCAACACGATCGTCAACACCGCCAGCGTCGGCGCCTCTGGCGGCAGCCTCACGGCCACCACCGGCCTGCTGTCCTCCAAGGCAAGGAACCTGTCGACCATCGAATCCATCGCGGTATCCCTCTCGGCCGCGAGCAACAATGCCATCTCGCCCTCGATCGCGACGAACACCGTCTCCAACACCACGGTGGCCGACTTCAGCGGCGCCAACCTGAGCGGCGTGGGCGTTGACATCAGCGCCGCCACCACCAACCAGGCCGACCAGTCCAGCCTGGGGCAGGGCGATGCAACCATCCGCACGCTGTCCGGCGCGGCGGCCATCAGCTTCGGCGGCGGCACGGCCGTGGGCGGGGCACTGTCCGTCAACACCGTCACCAACAAGACGAATGCGCTGCTTTCGGGCGGCACGATTGCCGCTGGCGCGGGCGCATTCGCGCTCAAGGCCACCAACGACCAGAGCATGAAGGCCCTGGCCGCGTCGGCCGCCGGCAGCAGCGCAGGCGCAGGCGCAGGTTCGGCATCCATTGACACCATCACCAACAGCACAACGGCGAAACTTTCGGGCGGCGCCATTGTCACGGGCGCCAGCGCCGACGTGGCGGCTGCCGACTCGTCCATCATCCACACGATCGCCGGTGCGGTGGGCATCGGCCTGGGCGGCGCGGGCGTGGGCCTTGCCGCCAGCACCAACACCATCAAGAACACGGTGGATGCGCAGATCGTCGGCGGCAGTATCAACGTGGGCAGCGGCGCGGCCAAGCTCGGCGCGACGACCACCAGCGACATCCGCGCGCTGGCTGCCTCGGTGGCGGGTGCCAGCGAAAGCGCCGGCTCGGGCTCGGTGGTGATCAACACCATCAACAACTTCACCACCGCCAAGGCCTCGGGAGGCGCAGCCTTCACGGCGGGCAACCTGGCCATCAAGGCCAAGGACACGTCGATCATCAAGACGCTGTCCGGTGGCGTGGCCATCAGCGCCGGCGGCACGGCAGTGGGCATTGCGCTGGCCAACAACTACATCGGCAACGCCACCACGGCCACCGTCGACACGGCATCCGTTTCGTTGACCGGCGCGTTGGACGTGACGGCCGAGGCGAACGACACCATCGCCTCCATTGCCGTGTCAATGGGCGCCGGCGCCAACGGCGGTGCGGGCTCCGGCACCGGCAACACGGTCACCAACGAAACCAGGGCGCTGCTCAAGGGCGTGACGGGTACCAGCAACGGCGGCTCCACCGTCGCCAGCGACATCTCCGACATCCAGACCCTGGCCGGCGCCGTGGCCATCGGCCTTTCGGGCGCTGCGGTGGGCGGCGGCGTGTCCGTCAACACCATCACCAACCGCACCGAGGCGCTGGTGCAAAGCACCTCGCTGAACGCCGGCACCGGCGCCTTCACGCACACCGCCACCAACAACGAGACCATCAAGTCGCTGGCAGCCGCAGGCTCGGCGGCTGCAGGCGTGGGCGTCGGCATCTCGGCCGCCACCAACACCATTGTCAACAAGACGCATGCGCTGATGACCGGCACCACGCTGACGGCCGGCAATGTGACGCAGCAGGCACAAGACACTGCCACCATCAAGTCGCTCTCAGGCGCTGCAGCGTTGGCCTTCGGCTCTGCCGGTGTGGGCTTTGCCGCCTCCATCAACACCATCACCAACGAAACCTTCTCCGGCGCGACTGGCAGCAGCATGACGCTGTCGGGCACGCTGACCAACGCCACGAAGAGCGTGGAGAACGTGGACACCATCGCCGTTGCCATTTCGGCTGCGGCGGGTCTGGCCGTGTCGCCCTCGGCAGCCACCAACACCATCGACAACGACACCCAAGCCAGCTACAGCGGCACCTCGGTCACCAGCACCGGTACCACGCTGGCCGCCACAGACGACTCCACCATCCGCACCCTGACGGGCGCAGCTGCCGTCGACTTCGGTGGCGGCGGTGCATTTGGCGGCGCGTTCTCCATCAACACGGTGGGCAACACGACCGAAGCGCTGGTCAGCGGCGGCACCTGGGCCTCGGGCGCGGGCGCAACCTCGGTCACGGCGACCAACTCGGCAGACATCAAGGCGATTGCCGCCTCCGCAGCCGGCAGCACCGGCGGCGCGGCCGCGGGCTCGGCCTCGGTGGACACCATCACCAACACCACGCGGGCCAAACTGACGGGTGTCACCGTCACCGGCGCCAGCGCCGACGTTGCGGCCTCGGACACCTCGTCCATCAAGACCATCGCCGGCGCAGCGGCGGTTGGCCTGGGCGGCGCAGGCGTGGGCATTGCGCTCAGCACCAACACCATCGTCAACACGGTCGAAGCCCTCATCAGCGGCGGCAGCGTGAATGTGGGCTCGGGCGCGGCCAAGATCACCGCCACTTCCAACAGCGACATTCAGGCCCTGGCCGCCTCGGCCGCCGGCAGCAGCGGCATCACCGTTTCCGGCTCCACGGTGGTCAACACCATCCACAACTTCACCACCGCCAAGGTCTCGGGCGGCACCTCGCTGACGGCGGGCAACCTGGCCATCAAGGCCAAGGACACATCCATCATCAAGACGCTGTCCGGCGGCGTGGCCATCGGCGGCGGCACGGCAGTGGGCATTGCCCTGGCCAACAACTACATCGGCAATGCGACCACGGCCACCATCGACACCGCATCCGTGTCGCTGACCGGCGCGCTCGATGTGAATGCCGAGAGCATCAACACGATTGCCTCCATCGCCGTTTCCCTGGGCGCGGGTCCTGACGCCGGTGCCGGCTCGGCCACGGGCAACACGGTGACCAACGAAACCGAGGCGCTGCTCAAGGGCGTCACGGGTACCAGCAACGGTGGGTCCACGGTGGCGAGCGACAGCTCCGACATCCAGACCCTGGCAGGCGCAGTCGCCATTGGCGTATCGGGCGCGGCAGTCGGCGGCGGCATTTCGGTCAACACCATCACCAACACCACCGAAGCGCTGGTGCAAAGCACTTCGCTCAACGCAGGCTCGGGCGCCTTCACCCATACCGCCACGAACAACGAAACCATCAAGTCGCTGGCGGCGGCAGGCTCCGCTGCAGCGGGCGTGAGCGTCGGCCTCTCGGCGGCCACCAACACCATCGTCAACAAGACGCATGCGCTGATGACGGGCACCACGCTGACGGCCGGCAATGTGACGCAGCAGGCGCAGGACACCGCCACCATCCAGTCACTGTCGGGCGCAGCGGCGCTGGCCTTTGGCGCAGTGGGTGTGGGCTTTGCAGCCTCGGTGAACACCATCACCAACGAAACCTTCTCCGGCGCCACGGGCAGCAGCATGACGCTGTCGGGCACCCTCACCAACGACACGAAGAGCGTTGAGAACGTGGACACCATCGCCGTTGCCATCTCGGCTGCGGCGGGCATGGCGGTTTCGCCTTCAGTGGCCACCAACGTCATCGACAACGACACCCGTGCCAGCTACGGCTCGACCTCGGTCACCAGCACCGGCACGACCATTGCCGCCTCTGACGACTCCAACATCCGCAACCTCACAGGTGCGGCCGCCATCGACTTCGGCGGCGGCGGAGCTGTGGGCGGCGCTGCCTCCATCAACAGTGTGAGCAACACGACGGAAGCGCTCATTGATGGCGGCACCTGGAAGACCGGCGCAGCAGGCTCCGGCGCCTTGTCGCTCACGGCCACCAACTCGTCCGACATCAAGGCCATCGCGGTGGCGGCAGCCATCAGCGGCAACGTCGGCGTCGCCGGCTCGGCCGTCACTGGCACCGTGCACAACACCACCAGCGCCAAGCTGTCCACCCTCGCCCTGACCAGCGGCGGCATGACGGTGAAGGCCGAGGACACCGCAGACATCCGCATGCTCGCCGGCTCGCTGGGCATCGGCTTTGGCGCCGTCGGCGTCGGCGCCGCTGCCGGCAGCGCAGACATCAAGAACAGCGTGACGGCCACAGTGCAGAACGTGACGGCCACGCTGGGCTCGGGTTCGTCCAGCGTCATCGCCACCTCCAAGGAAACCATCTGGAGCCTGGCTGCGGCCGGCTCCGGCGGCACAGGTGTGGCAGTGAGCGGCTCTACCGTCAACAACCTGGTGGACAACACCACGGCGGCTCTGGTGGACACCTCGACGCTGAATGCCACGGGCGCCACCAGCATTACTTCGTCGGACACTTCCGAGATCCACACACTTTCGGGCGCAGCTGCCCTGTCAGGCGGCGGCGCCGTCGGCGCGGCCAGCGCGGTCAACGTCGTCAGCAACGACACCAGCAGCCGCGCGGTGCGCTCCACCATCAACGGTGGCGCCGGCGACATCACGGTGTCCAGCACGGCCGGCGAGACCATCGAAACCATGGCCGTGTCGGGCGCTGCAGCCGGCGTTGCAGTCAGCGGCTCTTCCGCAGTCAACACCATCGGCAACTCCACCCTGGCCGAGCTGGACGGCGCTTCGGCACTGGCCACCAGCGGCAATGTGAAGGTCAATGCGACGGACAACGCCAGCATCAAGAGCGTTGCGGGCGCCGCAGCCTTCGGTGGCGGCACCAGCGTGGGCGTGGCCTCCTCGGTCAACACCATCAACAACAACATCGACGCGCGTATCCGCGGCGTCGCAGCATCGGGCCTGGGCGGCCTGCACACTGTCACCGGCAGCAACGTCATGGTGGGCGCACTGTCCAGTGGCAACATCCAGTCGCTGGCAGCCGGCATTGCCGCTGACGCCTCTGCGGGCGTGGCCGGCTCGGCCTCCATCAATGTGATCGGCACCAACACCCGCACCCTGGTGGACCGCAGCGCCGATGTGCTGGCCAGCAATAACGTCGTCATCTCTGCCGAAAGCAGCGACGTCATCCAGTCCATTGCCGGTTCCGCCGGCATCGGCCTGGCTGCAGCGGGCGTCGGCGTGTCGTCGGGCGTCGCCGTCATTACCGGCGAGACGTCCGCCACCGTCGGCGGCAGCGACGTCTCGGGCAAGACCAAGGTCGATGGCAAGTCCACCGGCAGCGGTGCTACCAGCAACATCACCAACGGCGAGTTGAACAGCACCTACACCGTGGGCCTGACCAACCCCAGCTCGGCCTTCGTCCCCGTCACCCTGGCCACCGGAACCAAGGCCGTGCAGGGTGTGGCGGTTACCGCGCTGGCCAAGCGCAACCTGGCCAACGGATCATTCTCGGTGGGTGGCGGCTCGGTCGGCGTCGCAGCCACGCTGAATGCCAATGCCATCGTGGCCACTACCTCGGCCACTATCACCGGCGCGGATGTCAACCAGCGCACCAGCGGCGCTGCCGCAGCGCAGGATGTGAACGTGCTGGCCGCCAGCCACACCTACGGCTCCGGCTTTGCCGGCGCGGTCGGCGTGGGCGCGTTTGCTGGCGTCGGCGCGGCGATTGAAGGCTCGGGCTACAACGTGACCACCCAGGCACGCGTACTCAATTCGAACACCACCGCACAAGGCAACGCCACCGTCAAGGCGCGCGCGACCGAAGGCATCTCCACGCTGGACGCAGGCGGCTCCGTCGGCCTGGTGGGTGTACAGGGCACCGGCAGCATCGGCATCATGCGCGGCAGGACCGATGCCGTCGTCTATGGCGGCTCGTTCACCAGCGACGACCTGACGGTCAAGGCCGACCACGACGCAGCCTTTGGCTCCATCGTCGGCGCTGTCGCCGGCGGCGTGGTCGGCGTGGCCGGCTCCTTCGGCATACTGGTCAACGCCCACACCACGACTGCGCGCATCGGCGCATCCACCGTGGCGGCAGACAACGAAACAGCCAACACTTCCATCACCTCCAACGGCAACGTGGTGGTCGATGCAGAAAGCCAGACCAACATCTCGCAGTCGGTGGTCAGCGGCTCAATCGGCGGCTATTCCTTTGCCGGCGCAGTCAGCGTCATGGTGCTCGACGACACGGCGCTTGCCACCGTCAACAAGACCACCATGAACGCGCTCTCCGGCAACGTCACGATAGAGTCCTCTGTGGACACAACGGTGCAGCAGATCGGTGGCGCGGCGGCCATCGGCTTCGGCGCCGGCGGCACTGGCGCGGCCATCGGCCTGGCGCTGGCACGCGGCCAGGCAGATTCATGGATTGCCAACAGCACCGTCACGGCCAACAACGTCACGGTGGACGCCAAAAACACCCAGGACGTTGACGCCCTTGCAGTTGCAGGCGGCGCGGACCTGACGGGCGGCATCGGCGGCAGCATCCAGATCACGATGATCGGCCTGGGCTCCTCCAGTACGTCGTCCAAGTCCGACAGCGAAATCTCCGCCGTGCTCGGCGGCAGCGGCGCCCTCACCAAGGCCAACAGCTTCTCCACCAAGAACCGCCTCGGTGGCCAGCAGTCTGACGCCGGCACCATTGACGAGACCAACAGCGCCAAGACCGGGTTCAGCACCACCAGCAAGAACACCGTCAACAGCGCCAACTCGTACGACTTCATGGCGAAGATGAACACGCCGCTGGCCAACACCACGCGCGCGCGCATCACCAACTCCACCATTGCCACCACCACCGCCACCACCGTGGCCGCCACGTCCGAGACAGCCCTCCGTAACACCGTCGGCGCGGCCGGCCTGGGCCTGGGCTACGGGGTGGCCGGCGCCATTTCCGTTGCCAAGGTGTCCAACCTGGTCGATGCCAGCGTGGATTCGCTCAGCCTGCTGCAGGGCCGCAGCGGCAGCAAGCCCGCCATCAACGTCACGGCCATTGCCCGCGACAAGTCCGGCACCTGGACCGGCGGCGACGGCCGCGACACCATCCTGAGCCGCACCGGCGCTGCCGCAGGTGCGGTGGGCCTGGCGGCCTCGGCGTCCGTGTCGGTCGGCCTGATCGACAACAACGTGTCGGCCAACCTTGACGCCGCCTCGCTGGGTGGCGGCAACGTGACCCTGGCTTCCACCGACAGCAGCAATGCCAGGTCTGAAGCCTACGGCGCGGGCGTTGGCCTCGCGGCGGCCGGCGTGGCAGTGGCCGTGCTCAACCGCAGCGGCGAGGTGACGGCAGACTTCACGCCCACCGGCAACAGCACCATCACCAAGGCGACCATCGGCGCCACCGCCAACGGCACCCTGGCGGCCAGCGTCAAGGCTGCGGCAGCTGGCGTGGGCCTGGCGGCCTCCGGCAATGCCGCCACCGTGACCGATTCGCAGAAGGTCGCAGCCACCATCGGCTCGGCGGCCAGCTTCAGCCAGACCGGCGGCCTGTCGGTCAAGGCGCTGCACAGTCCGAAGCTGTCGGCCAGCGTGGCCGGCATCTCCGTCTCCGCCGGCCTGCAGATCGGCGTGGCAGTGGCCAAGGCCACCTTCAGCGGCGACACCACCGCCAGCGTGGCCGGCACCGGCAACTTCGGCGCCGGCGCGGTCACGGTCACGGCGCAGAATGCCGCGCCCGCCAGCGGCTACAACCTTGAAGCCCTGGCCTACGCGGCCGGCGGCGGCCTGCTGCTGGGTGCCAATGGCGCCATCGCGGAAGTCAGCGACTCCAGCAACGTCACGGCCGAATGGAAAGCCGCTGCGCTGCCGATGGGCAGCCTGAGTGTTGACGCGCTGCGCGACACCTCGCAGCATGCACTGGGCACGGCCAACAGCGGCGGCATTATCGCGCTGGGCGCCGTCTATGCCAACAGCAACTCCACCGGCAATACCAACGCGTCCATCAAGAACCTCACCGCTACCGCCGTCACGCTGCGCACGACGGACCTCACGGTGAATGCCGACGCCAAGGTCACGAGCCGTAGCCAGGCCGTGGCCGGCACCGGCGGCGTGATCGCCGGCAGTGCCGCCATCGCGGCCACCACCATGACCGGCCAGACCAATGCCCTGCTCGATGCCGACTCGGCCAACGCCTATATCCGCGGCACCAACGTCACGGTCAAGGCCCAGCGCCTGAACGACTTCAATGGCCGCGTGGACACCGTCAGCGCCGCCGTGGTCGGCTCCAGCGGCTCGATCATCACCAACACCATCAACACGTCCACCAGCGCCGCCGTCGGCGGCGGGACCAGCGTCAATGCCGGCAACTTCACCATGACGGCCAAGGGCAAGGCCATGAAAGACTGGTGGGATGGCAGCTCCGACGGCATGGCCAACATCAAGTCCGGCTCTGGCGGCGTGATCGACGCGCCGGCTGCGGTCTCCACCACCGACTACCGCCAGACCACGGCCGTGAGCGTGGGCGACAGCGCCAGCATCACCACCGACCTGGTCCTCGGCAGCAACACCTCGGTCATCAAGCTGGACGCCAGCAGCGACATCACGCTGCGCGACCGCGTGGTCATGAACTCCGGAGGCGCCATTCCGGTGGCGACCGGCGTGAGCAAGCAGGTCGTCAACCAGGACGACAACTCCGTGACGCTGGCTGCCAATGCCATCCTGTACGCGCCGCTGGGCGACATCAAGGTCGGCTCGCGCACGGTGACGGACCTGGACGCCCGCGTGGCGGTCGACACCTACGGCCTGGCTGGCGCGCCTGATGGCACGGCCTGGGCCCGGTACACCGGCGGCAACACCGTGACCCTGGCAGGCGCGAGCACCGTCACCACCGGCCGCGGCAACATCCTCATGAACGCGGGTGCCGACTCGTCGGGCAACCTGAACAAGTTCCTGATCAACAGCGACGTACACACCTGGAACAAGACCGCCATCCCGATTGCCGGCGGTCCGGACGCCAGCTCCAGGCTGACGACCAACAACACGCTGACGATGGCCAGCGGCTCCCTGATGGAATCGGCCGCCGACATCAACCTGGGCGCCTACACCGGCACCGACGATGCGCGCTACATCTTCGGCGCCAACCCCGACACCCGCGTTACCTCGGTCGGCATCGGCAAGGACGTGTACCGCGAACTCGCCGCGGCTGCCGTGAGCGCCGTGAGCAATGCGATGGGCGGCGGCGACGTGTCGTTTGACATCAAGAAGAGCGAAGTCACGCGCAGCACCACCGGCGTGGTGAATGTCGACGGAACCGTTCGCGTGGGCGCGAACCGCTTCGTGGATGTGGTGATTTCCGAGGACGTGACCGGCAGCACCAACAACTACACCGTGGGCTCCAAGGTCACGACCAATACCGCCAACCTGAATATCACCACCAGCCAGCAGGCCGTTGGCCAGGAAGTCTGGGCGCGCATCCAGTGGCTGCGTGACAAGGAGCGTGACTATGCCGGTACGGCCGAAGCCACGGCCTACGCCAACGAGCGCAACTTCCTGGAAGGCCGCCTCGTGGCGCAGGGCCTGGCTGTGCGCAATGCGACCACCGGCATCGTCGAGTTCATCAACCTCAATGTCCCGAGCAAGAGCCAGTACGAGCTGGCGCAGGCCCAGCTGCTGGTGGCCCAGGCCGCCCTCACGCCGCTGCAGACCGAGGTGAACACCTCCAAGGTGCCCTACGACAACACGCTGTATGTGCACAACAAGATCATCGACCTGATCAGCACCGGTAACACCATCATCACCGAGCAGGCCAAGCTGCCGGGGCTGGACTCTGCTGTCACCACGGCAGCCTCCAATCTCAAGATCTCCCAGGATGCCCTGGCTGCGTTCAAGTGCGCCACCACGACCTGCACCGGGGGTGAGCTCACCACCATCAGCAACCTGACCGCGGATGTGACGGCCAAAACGACTGCGAAGACCACCGCCGACACGAACCTCACCAACGAGCGCACGACGATCAACAACCTGATCACCACCTACAACACCATCCAGGGTGATGCCAAGGTGGACCCGAACGTCACCAACGTGACCGTCACCAACTACACGAGCAATACGATCACCAGCACGCTGATCAACACGCTGACCACCGAGAAGAACGCCTACGACACCAGCAAGTACAACCCCGCCAAGAAAGACTACGACATTGACGTAACCAACTACAACAATGTCACCAGCACGGTCAACACCATCACCACCCGGCTGGCGCTGCCCGACGGCACGGCGCCCAGCAAGGATGCCAACGGCAACGAGTACGGCGGTTCCTACTCCAAGACCGTGGTCACCGGCCCGACGCAGATGGTGCAGAACATCCCGGACATCACGGTTCAGCTGAGCGACATCAACATCTTTGCCAACCAGCTGACCGGCAAGGGCAGCCTGTCGGCACCCGGCGATGCGAAGGTGACCATCACCAACAACTCGTCCAGCATCGTCAAGGTCAACAACATCTCGGTCAGCGCCGAGGGCGCCGAAGTCCGCCTCAACGGCTTCCTGGTCAATGACAACGCCGAGATCAACAAGATCAACGCCATCGACGCCACGGCCAGCGGCGCCACCCTGTCGTCGATCAACACGCGCCACAACACCACGGCCAACAACGGCGCCTCGGTGACCATCAAGAGCAACTACAACCCGGCCAACGAAACGCGCGTGGGCGCCGTGCGGCCGGCGCCGGACATCATCCTGAACGCGGGCACCACCATCTTCAACCCGGACGGCCTGGTGCAGATCGTGAGCGAAGCCGGCAGCATCTACTCGCAGGGCACCATCCGCGCGGGCGTGGTGGACATCACCTCCAAGAACGGCGACTTCGTCCAGTCCTACCAGAACGGCTTCTTCAATGTCGGCGCCGACCCGCAGGCCCGCCAGGGCGGCGCAACGCCCATCGGCATCATGGCCAACGGCGCCATCCTGCTGAGCGCGCGCTACCTGAACATCAACGGCAACGTGCAAAGCGGCATCACCGACTACACCGTGAATCTGCCGTCCAGTGTGGGCAACGTGCTGGTCACGGGCTCGGCCGACTTCTTCGGCGTCACGCCTTCCGACGTGCTGGCCTTCCGCGCCGCCTACCTGAATAACCGCGGCTCAGGCACGGTGACCAACGCGCTGCGCTACCGCAACTTCAGCGGCCGCAACGGCATGACGGTGAGTTACGACGCAGAGACCGACGAGCTGTACGCCACCTACAACAGTGTGCAGGGCAACGTCAACGGCGCGACCCAGTTCCGCCTGATGGCCCAGGGCGGCAGCAACCTCGGCGCCACCTACGACGCCACCAATGACCAGTTCATCATCGATGGCGCCGCCGTCAAGAGCGGCTACATCAAGCTGTTCGGCCAGATCATGAACACCGAGTCCAGCTCCAGCGCGGGCGGCCACCTGAAGGTGTCCGACGGCTACGGCAGCATCACGGTGAACAACACCACCGGCAAGAAGACCGTGCTGCGCGGCCTGGATGCCGGCAGCGGCGCGTCTGGCGTGGTGGAGATCAGCGACATCCAGACGGTCAACAGCAGCGGCGCGATCACGTCGCTGAAGAAC
>JAZKDA010000143.1:37749-40499 GCA_040387815.1 Pseudomonadota bacterium
CCATACCATCTCCACCGGCGCGGCGCCTGCCTCCAACTCCACCTCGCAAAGCGTGATCTACGACCCGCAGACGGGCATGCGCTACCTCTACACCACGGGTGTGGACCAGTCCACCATCGTGGACAAGGAAACGGTCACGCGCTCGTTCTTCGGCCTGAGCTCGCTCACGGTGGAGGAGTGGGCTGGCCGCGGCGACATCATCTACGGCCCGGTCACGCTCAAGAGCTACAACATTCCCGGCGGCCAGCGGCTGCTGCTGAACCAGACCGCGCTGCAGAACACGCCTTTCGACCAGACCTCGATCACCACATCCAACGGCGCGCAGACCGTGTCGGTGTACAACACCTGGAGCGAGTGCGACGCCTGGTTCTGCATCACCTCGCGCTATTACACGCAGTACCGCGTGACGACGCCGACCAAGACGATCTACTACAACACCGTCAAGGCCGACTACCCGATCAGCGTGGACTTCCTCGGCTCGTCAAGCGGCACCATCACCGTCAACTCCACTGCCGACGTGCAGCTCAATGGCAGCGTGCGCAACCTCAATGGCATTACCACCATCAACGCCACTTCGGGCAACATCGTCGGCAGCGCGCTGGGCAACATCACCAGCAAGTCGGTGGTGCTGCAGGCCAGTGGCGCGGTGGGCAGCACGGCGCAGGCCATCCAGCTGTATTCCTCGCCCGTACCGGGAGTGGCCGGCTCGGTGGCGCCGGACGTCACGCTCAGCGGCTATGCCAACGGCGGCGACTTCCGCGTCAACCAGCTCAGCACCAACACGATCGCAGGCAACATCAGCGCTTCCGGGACCGTGGCGCTGCATTCCAAGGGCAACCTGGTCAGCCTGAATTCCGGAACGGCCATCCAGGCGCAGCGCGTGGAGCTCTACTCCGACGGCAACATCGGCTCCATCAGCGGTAACGCCCCCGTCAACATCCGCGTCAAGGACACGACCGACCCGGCACTGTTCACCGCTCATGGCGTGAAGGCCAACGCCTATGGCGACGTGAACCTGTACTCCCAGACATGGTCGGGCAACACCTCCGGCAACATGCTGGTGGAGTCGGTTGCTGCGGAAACCGGCAATGTGCGCCTGAAGTCCGACGGCATGATCCTGGACGGCAACCCGGTTGAAACCGTTGACACCCGTACCTGGGCCCAGCTGCTGGCGTATTGGGACGGGCTGCAACTGCGCGGCGCCGCGTCGGTGCAGAAGCAGGACACCATGGTCGCGTCGTATGTGGCCAACGTCAACCGCGACTACCAGAACTACTGGAACATCCGCGCCCGGCAGGCGCAGCAGACTGGCGATACGGCCTACAACGCGTCGTACGTGTACACCCTGGATGCCAACGAGATCGCCGCCTTCACCGAAGCCGGCATGACGTCGGCCCAGATCACCCGCTACCAGGCCGACAAGACCACCGAGTACCAGGCCCTCAATGCGCGCCTGACCACGCTGGGCAGTTCAGCCGGCTCGCTGACCACGGCCTATGACGGGTCGTACAGCTACCAGGTGGTGACCAGTGCCGGCGCGGTCGGCGCGGGCGCGCTGCTCAAGACGGGCACCGCGGCCAGTGGCGCCAGCACCTATGCCAGCACCGAAGTTACCGGCATGCTCAGGGGTTCCAGCTGGTCCGACAAGGAGCTGGGCATTGCACTCACGCCGGGGCTGCTCAAGGAAGTCACGAACACCAACGTGACCGTGAAGGACCCGAACGTGCGCGGCGCAAAGATCGAGCTGTTCACCAATGCCGGCGTGGGCAACCGCGTTACACCGGGCCTGGCCATCGACCTGTCGGGAGACCCGTCGCTGCTGACCAATGCACAGAAGGTGGCACTGGCCGCCGCCGAACGCAGCGACTTCGGCATCAGCGGCAGCATCGTGACCGTGTTCCAGAACAAGCCGCTGAACGTACTGGCCAACAACCTGGTCTCGGAAGGCCTGAACGGCGGTTACTCCACCGGCAACATCTTCATCGCCTCGCGCGGCAGCCTGGCGCTGGACTCGGTGCTGACCACCAAGGAAGCCCGGATCAAGGTGATCGGCGACCTGACCAACGGCAACGCCGCCGCCAATGTGGCGGTGATCAACGCCAACACCGCCATCCTGGAGGCCGGCGACTTTGCCATCGGCACCAAGTCCAGCATGCTGCGTGTTGGAAGCAATGGCACCGGCGCCTCGTATGTCGCACGCGGCAACAAGGGCGTGTACATGACCGCCCCTGTCGGCGACCTGAACATCGACACGGTGTACTCGCCGGAAGAGGTGATCCTGTTCTCCACGGGGGGCAACATCAACGCCGTGTTTGCCGACACCGGCATGGACATCCGGGGCAGCTCCGTCACGCTGCAGGCCGTTGGCAACATCGGTTCCTTCTCCAATTACCTGGACGTGGGCGTGGACGCCAACCAGGTCATCACGGCCACCTCCACGGCCGGCGGCATCTACCTGCGCGGCACGGACAACGCGGCCTTCAACCTGGGCAATGTCAGCGGCGTGACGGATGTCTCGATCGATGGCGGCGTCAACGCCGTGGTCGTCAAGAACAACATCACTACCACCGGCAATATCTCGATCACGGGTGGCAGGGACATCATCTTCAAGACTGGCACGAGCGTGACATCCGGCGTGGGCAGCGTGGTTGTCGAGGCCGGTGATGACGTGCTGATTGAAAGTGCGGCGGTTGTGAAGGCTGGCAAGGGAGCCAGCGTAGGAGCAGACAACATCACGATCAACGGGACTT
>JAZKDA010000144.1:0-1865 GCA_040387815.1 Pseudomonadota bacterium
AGATCACCGAGCTGATCTCCGACATCACCGAGCAGACCAACGTGCTGGCGCTCAATGCCGCGATCCAGGCGACGTCGGCGGGCGAGTCCGGACGCGGCTTCTCGGTGGTGGCCGAGGAGGTCCAGCGCCTGGCCGAGCGTTCGGCCGACGCCACGCGCCAGATCGCGGCGCTGGTCAAGGCCATCCAGAGCGACACCCAGGACGCTGTGGCCGCCATGGAGCGCTCCACCCAGGGCGTGGTCGAAGGCGCCAAGCTGTCCGACAACGCCGGCACCGCCCTCACGCAGATCGACCAGGTCTCGCGCCGGCTGGCCGAGCTGATCGAGCAGATCTCGGTCGCGGCCCTCAAGGAGGCCGAGTCGGCCAACGTGGTGGCCGGCAACATCCAGCACATCTTCGCTGTGACCGAACAGACCGGCGAGGGCACCCGCTCCACCGCCGACCAGGTGCGCGAGCTCTCGCGCATCGCCGAGGAACTGCGCCAATCGGTGGCGCGTTTCAAGATCGCCTGAACCCCCGGTCGCGCCACCCATGCAAGCCCTCGCCCAAGACCACGACACCGATCCGCCGATCGACGACCTCGGCCCCCTGGCCTGGGTGCTGGATGAACTGCGCAAGAGCCTGGAGATCGCCGTCGCGGCGCTGCGCCGCTTCGTGCGCGAATCGCGACAGGCCCAGACGTCCGAAGGCGACGGCGATGGCGATGGCGCGGTCGACACGGCGCAGCTGCGGCTGGCGCGCCAGAACCTGCACCAGACCGTGGGCGCGCTGGAAATGGTGGGTCTGCCCGCCGCCGCCCAGCTGTTGCGCGCCATGGAAGCGGCGGTGCACCGCGCGATCGAGCAGCCGCAGCTGTGCACCGAGGCCGCGGTGTCCAAGATCGAGCGCGCCGGGTATGCGCTGATCGAGTTCCTGGAGGCGCTGCTTCTGGGCAAGCGTGTCACCGCGGTGGCCTTGTTCCCGCAGTATCGCGAGGTGCAGGAGCTCGCCGGCGCCGAGCGCGTGCATCCGGCCGACCTGTGGTCGCTCGAATGGCGCTGGCAAGAGCCCGAGACACCTGCGCCGGCCCAGGCCTTGCCCTACGCGCCGGCGGTGCGCGCCCGCATGGACCAGGCGGTGCTGCGCATCGTGAAGGCCGGCGAGGCCGCCGCCGCGCGCGACCTTTGGCGCATCAGCATCGCGCTGTCGGCGGGCGCGGGCGCCGACGCGCCGCAGGCGCGCAGCTTCTGGAAGCTGTCGGCCGGTTTCTTCGAAGCCCTGTCGCTCGGCCTGCTGCCGCCCGACGTGTATTCGAAGCGGGCCGCCTCGCGCGTGCTGGTGCAGTATGCCCAGTTTGCCAAGGGTGACACCAACGTGGGCGAGCGCCTGGCCCAGGACCTGGTCTTTTTCTGCGCCCAGGCGGTGCCTGATGCGACCGCGCCGGCGCCTTTGCTCGCCGCGGTGCGCCAGGCCTGGGGTCTGGACCGCTTCGCGCCGGTCGACTACCTTTCGCCCAAGTTCGGCCGCTTCGAGCCCGCCGTGCTGGCCCAGGTGCGCAAGCGCATCGCCGCGGCGAAAGAGGCCTGGTCGGCGGTCGCTGGCGGCGACGCGAGCCGCCTTCGCAACGTCGGCGACGTGTTCCGCCAGGTGGCCGATTCGCTCACCCGGCTGCACCCGCCCACCACGCCGCTGGCCGCCGTGCTCACCGCTGTGGGCGAGCAAGCCGCCCAGGGCGACCAGCTGCCCGGCGCCGAGCTGGCAATGGAAGTCGCCACCGCCATCCTCTACCTCGAAGCCGCCTTCCAGGACCTCGATCCCGACGCGCAGGTCCAGATCGTCGTTATCGTCCTCGCCAAGAAGAGCGGCGCGGCAGTTGCTGCAGAGGA
>JAZKDA010000144.1:1875-10315 GCA_040387815.1 Pseudomonadota bacterium
GTGGCGCGCGCGGCCCGCCTGGCCACCCGTCTTCAGGGCGTGCTCGATGGCGGAATGGCCGAGCCGCTCGAATCCTGGATGGAGGATCTGTACCGCAGCGTGAGCGACCGCCAGACCATGGGAAGCGTCGTGGGCGAGCTGCGCGTCACCCTGGGCGAGCTCGAAAAGGAGCTCGACGCCTTCTTCCGTCAGCCGCAGGACACCCGGCCGCTGCTGACCGTGCCGCAGCGGCTGTCGCAGATGCGCGGTGTGCTGTCGGTGCTGGGCCTGGAGCAGGCGGCGCGGGCCGTGCAACGCATGCGCGAAGGCATCGACGCCATCGTGGCCGCGCCCGACGAGGCCGAGCGCGCCGAACTCGCAAGTCACTCGGACACGCTGGGCAACAACCTGGGCGCCCTCGGTTTCCTGATCGACATGCTGAACTACCAGCCGGTGCTGGCCAAGAAGCTTTTCGTCTACGACGACGCGGCCGGCGAGCTGCGGCCGGTGATGGGGCGCAGCCAGCCGGCGTCGCCTGTGATGGTCGTGCCGGACCTGTTGATCACACCGGCGGCCGCGCCCGCGGCGCAACCCGTGCCCGAGGCACAGGCCGCCGTTGCCGCCGCGCCCGAACCCCTGGACGCGCTGCCCGAATCGGCGTCCATGGCCACGCCTGAACAGCCGCTCGCGCCCGTTGCCCATGACGTCGCGGCGCCCGCGCTGGAGTCGCCCGAGCCGGAGATTCTGGAGATGCCGCAGATGGCGGCGGTGCTCGAGGTGCCGGAGGTGCCGGAGGTATTGGCGTCGGAGGTGTCGGTGGCGTCGGAGGTTTCGATGGTGCCGGCGCCGACCCTGCCCGAGTCCGCCCCCTTGCCGTCGACGCAGGACGAGCAGGACGACGAGCTGTTGGCGATCTTCCTGGACGAGGCCCGCGAGGTGGTGCAAAGCGCGCGGTCGGCGCTGGAGGCGCTGGCCGCCAACCCCGGGAACCTCGCCGAGCTCACCGTGCTGCGCCGGGCCTTTCACACCCTCAAGGGCAGCTCGCGCATGGTGGGCCTGCGCGAGTTCGGTGACGCCGGCTGGGCGCTGGAGCAACTGCTCAACGACCGCCTGGCCGACAGCAAGCCGGCCAGCGACGGCCTGCGGGTGGTGGCCGGCCGAGCGGTCGAGGGTTTCGCGCGGTGGGTCGACGACATCGCCCAGCACCAGGCGCTGGCCTGGCACGCCGACATGTTCCGCCACCCGGCCGACGCCTTGCGCGAGCGCGACGAGCTGTTGGCGTTCGTGTTCCCGGGCGACGCGGGCGATGGGGGCAAGGTGGCCGAGGTGGCCGAGGTGGTCGAATTCCAGCCGGCGGACCCGTTCACCACGGCCGATATCGAGCTGATCGAGCTCACCGCGGCGCCCGTGTCAGAGGGGGCGCTGGATATCGACTTCACGCTCGACCAGGCGCCCGATTCGCCGCCCGCGCAAGTCGAGGCGATCGAGCCGGACACATCGGCTGAACCGATGTCCGTCCCCGTCCCCGTGCCCGAGCCCGTGCCCCCCGTGCCCACGCCGCAACCCGAGCCAGCACCGCCCCCACTGCCCGAGCCAGAGCCGGCCCCCCAACGGGAGCCGGGGCCAGCGCCCGAGCCCGTGCGTGAGCCCGGCCCCGAGCCCGAGCCGGTCGCCGAGGCCGCGGCCGACGATCAGATCAAGGTGATCGGCGCCTTGCGCATCGGCATCCCCCTGTACAACGTCTTCCTCAACGAGGCCGACGAGTGGTCGCGCCAGTTGCAGGTGGACCTGTCCGAATGGGCGCTGGAGCTCACCCGTCCCCTGCCCGATTCCGCCGTTGCCTTCGCTCATTCGCTGGCGGGCAGTTCGGCTACCGTCGGGTTCCAGGCCTTGTCCGGCATCGCCCGTGCGCTCGAGCATTCGCTGCAACGCACCCAGCTGCTCGCCTGGGGCACGCAGACCCACGGCGAGGCCTACAACCTGGTGGCCGAGGAGATCCGCCGCCTGTTGCACCAGTTCGCCGCCGGTTTCCTGAAAGAGCCCGACCCCGGCGTGCTGCGGGCCCTGGCGGCCTTGGACGAACTGAACGTGCCGCTGCGCGTGCCCGACAGCGTCCTGCCGGCCGACTCGGCCTTTGGCGACGAGGACACGCAGGCCGAACCGCTGGCGCAAGCCACCGTGGCGCCCGCCGCCGAATCCACGCCACTGGCCCCGCCCGTGGCCCTGGTGACGCCCGAGGCCGAGCCCGCGCGGCAGCAAGCCCCGTTCAGCCTGGACGACCAGCGCGAAGGCATCGACGTCGACGACGCACTCGATCCCGACCTGTTCGAGATCTTCGAAGAGGAGGCCGGCGAGCTGCTGCCCCAGTTGGGCGGTGCCCTGCGCCAATGGGCGGCGCGCCCCGAGAACCGCAGCGCGCGCGACGCGGTGCTGCGGGTGCTGCACACCCTCAAGGGCAGCGCCCGGTTGGCCGGTGCGCTGCGCCTGGGCGAGATGGCCCACCGCATGGAGTCGCTGGTCGAGCAGATCGGCGCCGACAACCTGGCCGAGGCCGATGTCGAGCCGCTGCTGCAACGCTTTGACGCGCTGCAGGAAAATTTCGATGGCCTGCGGGCGGTGCTGGAAGGCGCGCAGCCGACCAGCGAAGCAGCCGCGCCGGACGACGCCGGCGCCGCTGACAGGGCCGCCGCACCGCTTTCCGCCGCACCCGCCGCCGACGCAACAGCCCCCGCGCGCAGCCTGCTCGCGCCGCCGGTGCAGACTTCGGTGGCCGCCCAGCGCGCCAGCGCCTCGCAGGCGGTGCGCGTGCGCTCGCAGCTGCTCGATCGCCTCATGAACCAGGCCGGCGAGGTGATGATCACCCGCTCACGGCTGGAAAACGAGCTTGGCCAGCTGCGCGGCTCGCTCAACGACCTCACCGTCAACCTCGACCGCCTGCGCGCGCAGCTGCGCGACATCGAGTTGCAGGCCGAATCCCAGATGCAGTCGCGCCTGGCCCAGACCAAGGACACGGCCAGCGGCTTTGATCCGCTCGAGTTCGACCGCTTCACCCGCGTGCAGGAGCTCACCCGGATGATGGCCGAGTCGGTCAACGACGTGGCCACCGTGCAGCGCCAGCTGCAACGCACCGTCGAAGCCACCGAGGACGACCTGGCCGCGCAGGCCCGCCAGACCCGCGAACTGCAACGCGACCTGCTGCGCACGCGGATGGTCGAATTCGAAGGCATCGCCGACCGCCTGTACCGCGTCGTGCGGCAGGCCTCCAAGGACACCGGCCGCCAGGTCAAGCTCGACATCGAAGGCGGCTCCATCGAAATGGATCGCGGCGTGCTCGACCGCATGACCCCGGCCTTCGAGCACCTGCTGCGCAACTGCGTAGCCCACGGCATCGAAGACCCTGTGCTGCGCGCGCAGTCCGGCAAGGACGCGGTCGGCCGGGTGCTGGTGCGCGTGGCGCACGAGGGCAACGACGTCTCGGTCGAGTTCAGCGACGACGGCGCCGGCCTCGATCTGGCCCGCATCCGCGAACGTGCGCTGCGCACGGGGCTGGTGCGCCCCGACGCGGTGCTGTCCGAGGACGAGACGGCCAACCTGATCTTCGTGCCCGGCTTCAGCACGGCCACCGAAGTGACCGAGGTGTCCGGCCGCGGCGTCGGCATGGACGTGGTGCGTACCGACGTGGTGGCGCTGGGCGGGCGCGTCGAGGTGTCCACCAGCGCCGGCCAGGGCACGCGCATCCGGCTGGTGTTGCCCTTGACGACGGCGGTGACGCAGGTGGTGATGATCCGCACCGGCGCGCTGTCGTTTGGCGTGCCCGCCAACGTGGTCGAACTGGTGCGCCGCACCCCGACGCGCGAGCTGCAGCAGGCCTACAACAGCGGTAGCTGCGAGCATGACGGGCAGACCGTGCCCTTCTTCTGGTCGGGCGCGCTGCTGCAGTCGTCGCGCCGCAGCGTCGAGCCGCAAACCCGCACGGTGCCGGTGGTGGTGCTGCGCAGCGCCTCGCAACGCGTGGCCATGCATGTGGACGAGGTGCTGGGCACCCGGGAAGTGGTGGTCAAGAACCTCGGGCCGCAACTGTCGCGCCTGCCGGGCCTGGCCGGCATGACCGTGCTGCCCTCGGGCGCCGTGGTCCTGATCTACAACCCGGTGGCCTTGGCCACCGTCTACGGCGAGCAGGCCCGCCTGCTCAGCGCCGACCACGCCCAGCCCGAGATGCTCGAGCACACCGGCTCCGGTTTGCCGATCGTGGCCGGTCCCCAGGCCGCGCCGCAGGTGCCGCTGGTGCTGGTGGTCGACGACTCCATCACCGTGCGCCGGGTCACTCAGCGCCTGCTGCAGCGTGAGGGCTGGCGCGTCGCGCTGGCCGCCGACGGCCTGCAGGCGCTGGAGCGGCTGGCGGAGGAAACGCCAGCGGTGGTGCTGTCGGACATCGAGATGCCGCGCATGGACGGTTTCGATCTGGTGCGCAATCTGCGCAACGACCCGCGCTGGGCCGCGCTGCCGGTGATCATGATCACCTCGCGCATCGCCGACAAGCACCGCCAGCATGCGGGCGAGTTGGGCGTCGACCATTACCTGGGCAAACCGTACCCCGAAGAGGAGTTGCTGAGCCTGGTGCGGCGCTACTGCACGGTCACGGCGTAGGTTCAAGGAAGGGATTGACCCATGCCCGCAGCGCACGGTGGCGGCGCCTCGACGGCGATGGCCTCGCCCAACGCCGCTCCAACCACCATCACCATCCGGCCTGCGGTCACCGTGCCCCGCCGGGTTCGCACTTCGTGTTCGTCGGAAGGCCGTTCCTGTTTGCCGCGGCTGCCTTCGGCGCGGATGGCGTGGACCATGGCATCCGGCTGCTGTCGGACGAGATCGATCGCGACATGGTGATGCTTGGTGCCCGGCAGCTTGGCGATCTCGGGCCGCACATGCTCCGTGATCGCCTGGGTGCCGAGCGCACAAGGCGGGGCTGTCAGGGTTGACCCGGTTGGAGCCTCTTGACCACCGCATAGCGCTTGAAGGTCAGCTCGCGCGCCACCGCGTGGTCCACCACCGGCAGCGGGTAGTCGCGCCCCAGCACCAGCCCCGCCGCCGCCAGTTCGAGCGGAGCGGCGGTCCAGGGTTCGTGCAGGGCCGCCGCCGGCAGGCCCGCCAGCCGCGGTAGGTAGCGCAGGATGAAGCTGCCCCGCAGGTCGAACTTGCGGCTCTGGCTGACCGGGTTGAAGATGCGAAAGTAAGGCTGGGCGTCGCAGCCCGAGGAACTGGCCCATTGCCAGCCGCCGTTGTTGGAGGCCAGCTCGAAGTCGTTGAGGTGCTGGGCGAAATAGCGCTCGCCGCGCCGCCAGTCGATGCCCAGGTCCTTGCACAGAAAGCTGGCGGTGACCATGCGAAGCCGGTTGTGCATGTAGCCGGTCTGGTTCAATTGGGCCATGGCCGCGTCGACCAGCGGATAGCCGGTGCGGCCCTCGCACCAGGCCTGGAACAGGGCGTCCGCATGCGCGCCATGCGCCCAGTGGATGGCGTCGTACTCGCGGCGGAAGCTGTGGCTCTTGCCATCGGCGTCGACCACGTGCGGGAAGTTGGCCAGTACCTGCATGTAGAAATCACGCCAGATCAGCTCGTCCAGCCAGGTGGTGGCGCCGGGGCTGCCCTGCTGCTCGCGTTCGTGCGCCCGGCGCGCCAGCTCTCGGATGGACATGGTGCCAAAGCGCAGGTGCACGCTCAGGTAACTGGGGCCGCGCAGGGCAGGGTGGTCCCGCTGGTCTCGGTAGGCGTCGATGCGGGTGAGGAAATCGTCCAGCAGCTTGCGGCCGCCCGCCATGCCGGGCGGCAGCGCCAGCGCTGACAGGTTGGTCGGCTCGAAGCCGATCTCGGCCAGCGTGGGCACCGGCCGGCGATGCGCCTCATGCCGGGGCGCCAGTGAGGCGGCGTGCGCTTGGACCGGGTAGGCCTTGAGGTAGTAGGCGTCCAGCTTGGCGCGCCAGGCGTTTCGGTAGGGCGTGAACACCGAATAGGGCCGGCCCGCCTGCGTCAGCACTTCCTGGCGCTCGAAGATCACGTGGTCCTTGGCGGTGTGCAGTGCGATGCCGGCGTCGGCCAGCGCGCCGCGCACCGCGGCGTCGCGCGCCAGCGCGGCGGGCTCGTCGTCGTGGCCGGCGAACACCGCCTGCACGCCCAGCTCGCGCGCCAGCCGGGGAATCTCGTGGGCGGCCACCGCATGCCGCACGATCAGGCCGGCCGCCGCGGTGCCGGCCAGCGCGCGCAGACCTTCATCGAGCTGGACCAGCGATTCGCGGATGAACTCGACCCGCCGGTCCGCGCGCGGCAGGGCATCGAGGATGGCGCGGTCGAACACGAACACGCAGTGCAGCTGGCGGCAGGCGCGCAGCGCCCGGTACAGGGCCGCGTTGTCCTGGGTTCGCAGGTCCCGGCGGAACCACATCAGGCTGGCGGCATAGTTCTTGTCGTGGGAGGCCGGTCTCATCGCTGGTCGCGCAGGGGTGCGTAAAATCGCGATCATGCCCGCCGATGCCGACCTCATCAATCTGACGCATCATTTCCTGATCGCCATGCCGGGCATGGAAGACGAGCGATTCGCCCGCAGCGTGGTCTACATGTGCGAACACAGCGCCCGCGGCGCCCTGGGCATCGTGATCAACAAGCCCAGCGACATCAACGTCAAGCACCTGTTCGACAAGGTCGAGCTGCCGCTGGGCCGAGCCGATCTGGTCGCCGCGCCCGTATTTCACGGCGGGCCGGTCGCCACCGAGCGCGGCTTCGTGCTGCATGAGCCGGTGTTCACCGGCGCCGACAAGCCCGATGAGGCCGTCTACGCCTCCACCATGACCATCCCCGGCGGGCTTGAGATGACCACCTCGAAAGACGTGCTCGAAGCGCTTTCCACCGGCGCCGGCCCTCGCAAGGTGCTGATTTCGCTGGGCTACTCGCAGTGGGGCGAGGGCCAGCTCGAGTCCGAACTGGCCGAAAACAGCTGGCTGACCGTCGATGCCGATGCCAGCGTGATCTTCGACACCCCGGTGGACCAGCGCTATGACAAGGCCCTGAAGCTGCTGGGGCTGGAGTCCTGGATGCTGTCGCGCGACGCGGGGCACGCGTGAGCCTGCCCGTCCCCGCGCAGCACCAGACCTTTCTCGCTTTCGACTTCGGCCTCAAGCGCACGGGGGTGGCCTCGGGCAACCGCCTGCTGGGCACGGCCACGCCGCAGCGCACCATCCGCGCCGAGGGCAGCGAAGCCCGCATGCGCGAAGTGCAGGCCCGGGTGCGCGAATGGCAGCCCGACGCCCTGGTGGTGGGCGTGCCCTTCCACCCCGATGGCGCCAGCCACGAAAATACGGCGCGCGCGCGCAAGTTCGCGCGCCAGTTGAGGGCGCAGCTGGGGCTGGTGGTGTACGAGGTGGACGAGCGATACAGCACCACCGAGGCCCGGGCCAACGGCGCGGCCGATGCCGACGCGGGCGCGGCCTGCGTGATCCTTGAACAATTCCTGAGGAGCATCCCATGACCGAACCTGGGGCCGGGCCCCTGCCGCTGGACGCGCAAGCCCTGTACGGCGCGCTGTTGAATGGCGTGCGCGCCCTGATGTCGCCAGACGCCCGGCTGGTGGGCATCACCTCCGGCGGCGCCTGGCTGGCCGAGCGCCTGCAGTCCGACCTGGGGCTGGCGGGCAAGCACGGCGTGATCTCCTCGGCCATGCACCGCGACGACTTCGCCCGGCGCGGCCTCTCGGGCGCGGGGCAGCAGACGCAGCTGCCCTTCGACGTGAACAATGCGCGCATCGTGCTGCTCGACGACGTGCTCTACACCGGCCGCACCATTCGCGCCGTGCTCAACGAGCTGTTCGACTATGGCCGTCCGGCCAGCGTGCAACTGGCGGTGCTGGTCGACCGGGGTGGCCGCGAGCTGCCGGTGCAGGCGGACTTCGCCGCCGCCCGGGTGTCGTTGCCGCCCTCGCAGTTGCTGGCCCTGGCGCGCGGCGACGACGGCGCCCTGAGCTTCAAGGTGGAGGCCGCCTGATGCTGCACAAACGCAATCCGCAATTGAACGGCCACGGCGAGCTGATCCACCTGTTGTCCACCGAGGGCCTGCCTCGGGACATCATCACCCACATCCTGGACACCGCCGCCACGTTTGCCAGCGTGAGCGACCGCGAGGTCAAGAAGGTGCCGCTGCTGCGTGGCAAGAGCGTGTTCAACCTGTTCTTCGAAAACAGCACCCGCACCCGCACCACCTTCGAGATCGCGGCCACGCGCCTGTCGGCCGACGTGATCAACCTGGACATCGCGCGCTCCTCGGCCTCCAAGGGTGAATCCCTGCTGGATACCATTTCCAACCTGAGCGCAATGGCCGCCGACCTGTTCGTGGTGCGCCACAGCGAATCGGGTGCACCCTACCTGATCGCGCAACACGTTGCGCCCCATGTCCACGTGATCAACGCCGGCGACGG
>JAZKDA010000145.1:0-3644 GCA_040387815.1 Pseudomonadota bacterium
GCTCCTTGGCGATGATCTTCTCGACCGTCTGCCAGGTGATGGGCTCGATGTAGGTGACGTCGGCCGTGGCCGGGTCGGTCATGATCGTGGCGGGGTTGCTGTTGATCAGGATGACCTTGTAGCCCTCTTCGCGCAGCGCCTTGCAGGCCTGCACGCCGGAGTAGTCGAACTCACAGGCCTGACCGATGATGATCGGGCCGGCGCCGATGATGAGGATGCTCTTGATGTCTTGACGCTTGGGCATGTTTACTTTTTCCCTTGGTCCATCAGGCCGGTGAACTGGTCGAACAGGTAGCCGATGTCATGCGGACCGGGAGAGGCTTCCGGGTGGCCCTGGAAGCAGAAGGCAGGCTTGTCGGTGCGGGCCAGGCCCTGCAGGGTGCCGTCGAACAGGCTGACGTGGGTGGCGCGCAGGTTGGCCGGCAGGGTTGTCTCGTCGACCGCGAAGCCGTGGTTCTGGCTGGTGATGGACACCCGGCCGTTGTCCAGGTCTTTGACCGGATGGTTGGCGCCGTGGTGGCCGAACTTCATCTTGTAGGTGCTGGCGCCCGAGGCCAGGGCCATGATCTGGTGGCCCAGGCAGATGCCGAAGGTGGGCAGGCCGTCTTCGATCAGCTCGCGCGTGGCCTCGATGGCGTAGTCGCAGGGCTGCGGATCGCCGGGGCCGTTGGACAGGAACACGCCGTCGGGGTTGAGCTTTCGCACTTCGGCGGCGGGCGTCTGGGCCGGCACCACCGTCACCCTGCAGCCGCGCTCGGCCAGCATGCGCAGGATGTTGCGCTTGACGCCGAAGTCATAGGCCACCACGTGCCAGCGTGGGTTCTCGAGCTTGCCGTAGCCGCTGCCAAGCGCCCACTCGGTCTCGCTCCACTCGTAGGGCTCGCGGGCCGACACCACCTTGGCCAGATCGAGGCCGCTCATGGACGGCGCCTTGCGCGCCTGCGCCAACGCGTCGTCGATCAGCGCCGGTGTGACCCGCTGGCCCGCCGGCAGCCCCAGGATGCAGCCGTTTTGCGCGCCCTGGGTCCGCAGGATGCGGGTGAGCTTGCGGGTGTCGATGTCGGAGATGGCGACGGTGCCCTCGCGGCGCAGGTACTCGGGCAGTGTGAGGGTGGCACGGAAGTTGGACGCCACCAGGGGCAGGTCGCGGATGATGAGGCCCGCGGCGTGGACCTTGCTGGCTTCGACGTCTTCCTCGTTGACTCCGTAATTGCCGATGTGCGGATACGTGAGCGTCACGATCTGCTGCTCGTAGCTGGGGTCGGTGAGGATTTCCTGGTAACCGGTCATGGCCGTGTTGAACACGACTTCGCCGGTGGTGGAGCCGGTGGCTCCGATCGAATTGCCAATAAAGACCGTGCCGTCTGCGAGCGCCAGGATGGCGGAAGGCTGCGAGGCCTGTTGAGACAAAAGCACTGGGTTCTCCGGATGGATGTCGGGTACGCCCAAACGCGTGCCGAGAGCGGGTGTCTCGATCTTGCTTTTGTTCAGGGAGAAAGCTGCGGCTGCGCTAGGCGTACAGGTTGATGCGGGAAAGCCCTTGATTATAGCCTTCGAGGGTGATGTCCCTGGCTTGTCCCTGGCTGCCGAAATGCCCTCCCTTTGCCGCGCCATCGCCACCCCAACGCGGGACGCGTGGGCCCGCGCCCACCACGCCAGGCCGAATCGGCCCAGCGCCACGCAAGCCCCGATGGACCTACCCGAAACGCCCTTACCCCCGGCCGACCGCGCTCGCGTACAGGCAGATCGCCGCCGCGCTGGCGACGTTGAGCGATTCTTCACCGCCCGGCTGGGCGATGCGCAGGGCCAGGCTGGCACGGGCGGCCAGCTCGGGGCTGACGCCCTGCCCTTCATGCCCGAGCGCCCAGGCGCAGGGCCAGGGCAGCCGGGCCTGGTGCAGCAACTCGCCCTGGTGGGAGCTGGTGGTGAGCAGAGGCACCTCCAGGCGCTCGACCTCGGCCAAGCTGGCGCCCTCGATCAACCGCAATGCGAAATGGGCCCCCATGCCGGCGCGCAGCACCTTGGGCGACCAGAGCGCGGCCGTGCCCTTGAGCGCAATGACCTGCCGAAAACCGAAGGCAGAGGCACTGCGCAGGATCGCGCCCACATTGCCGGCATCCTGCAGGCGGTCGAGCACCAGACTGGGGGTGGCGGGCTCCAGCGCTGGCGGCGCCGGCAACGGCATGACAAAACCCATGCGGGCGGGGGATTCGAGCCCGCTCAGGCCCTCGAACAGCGCATCGTCGACGACCACGGTGCGCTCGGCGGCATTGGCCATAGCGGGCAGCGCCCGCGCCCAGGCCGATTCGGTGAACACCGCCGTCTGTGGCCGCTGGCCGCGGGCCAGCGCGGCGCCGCAAAGATGCTCACCCTCGATCCACACCTGCCCCAGCCGCCGGTAGGCCGTGCCGTCCTGGGCCAGCCGGCGCAGTTGCTTGAGCAGCGCGTTGTCCCGCGAGCTGATGCGGGTGACCTCGGTCATGCCGCGAGCCGATCGTCGCGGCCCGCGCCTTGCGCCAGCAGTGCGGCCGCCACGGGCGCGAAAAAGCGGCGATGGTGCGGGCAGGCACCGTGCCGTTGCAAGGCTTCCAGGTGTTCGGGGGTGCCGTAGCCTTTGTGCCCGGCGAAACCATACTGCGGAAACTCCTCGTGCATGGACTTGCACAGGCGGTCGCGGTGGACCTTGGCGAGGATCGAGGCGGCTGAGATCGATCGCACGAGCGCGTCGCCGCCGACCACCGCCTCGGCCAGCACGTCGATGCGCGGCAGGCGGTTGCCGTCGACCAGGACCTTGCCCGGCTTGAGCCGCAAACCCTCCACCGCGCGCTTCATGGCCAGCATGGTGGCCTGCAGGATGTTGAGTTCGTCGATCTCCTGGACGCTGGCCAGGGCGATGGAGCAGCACAGGGCCTTTTCCATGATGCGGTCGTACAGGCGCTCGCGCTGCAAGGCCGTGAGCGCCTTGGAATCGGCCAGCCCCTGGATGCGGCGGCTGTCGTCGAGGATGACGGCGGCGGCCACCACCGGCCCGGCCAGCGGGCCGCGGCCGGCTTCGTCGACACCGGCGACCAGCCCCGTGCTACCCCAGTCGAACACGGACTGCGCGTACCTGCGGCGCGGCGCCCTTCGGGGCCGGAGCGCGGGCGCGGGCGCTTCGGGCAGGCCCGGAAGCTCAGGGCTGGAGGACTTGGGCGATGGCATCGGTGGCGAGGGTGGCCGTGTCGCGCCGCAACTGGTGATGCAACGCGTGGAATTTCTGCTGAACGGCCGCCATTCTGTCAGGCGCATCCAGCCAATCCAACACCGATGCAGCCAGGCGCGCCGGCGTGGCGTCGCGCTGCAACAACTCGGGCACGGCCATCTCGCGCAGCAGGATGTTGGGCAGACCCACCCAGGGCTGCAGCGCCTGGCGCTTCATGATCTGCCAGCTCAGGGCGTTCATGCGGTAGCCGATGACCATGGGCCGCTTGAACAGCGCCGCCTCCAGCGTGGCGGTGCCGCTGGCGATCAGGGTGAGGTCGCAGGCGGCCAGCGCCTCGTGCGATCGGCCCGCCAGCAGCGTGAGCGCATCGCCCAGGCCGGCGCGGTGGGCCGCCTGCTCGATCGCGGCCCGCTGCGCCGGCACGGCGGGGACGACAAAACGC
>JAZKDA010000146.1:0-10487 GCA_040387815.1 Pseudomonadota bacterium
TGGGGCGGTATCGGCAGGCCGACCCGATTGGGTTGGCGGGGGGGATAAACCGCTTCGCGTATGTCGGGGGTAATCCGATTGGCCTTATCGACCCGGACGGGAGGAACGCAGTTTTCGGTGGGCGAGTGGGTGCCTCAGCAGGTTTTGCGCTCGCCGGCCCCGCAGGCGCAGTCGTCGGTGGGCTTGCGGGCGCTGGTGTCGGTGCTGCGATTGGATGGTGGGCGACCGGGCCCATGTTGCAGGAAAAAACGCCGAACACCGGAGAGCCTGGCGAGTGGCACACAAACCCTGGAGACGGCAAGCCTGCAAGTGGTCAAGAGCGCCTGTATGGGCCAAACGGACAGCCGGAGGTGGATATTGATTGGCATCCAGATCATGGCGCCGGCAAGCCCCATGGTCATAACTGGGACAACGGACGGCGCGGGCGCGGCGTACCGCTTTCGCCGTGGCCGCGCGGTCGAATTATCAATGGGTGCCAAGCGCCATGACTGACCTTCACAGTTTGCACGACGCAGAGCTCTTTGCCTTGCGTCACGATCTCAGCGATGACACTGTTGAATGTGTCTTCAGCACTACTGAGGGCCGGGACGCGGTGCTCCTGATGAGTGGCGTCACGAGATTTCGCTGCACGGACTTCGGTCTGCAGAACGTCGTGTTGGAGTTGGTGGGGACGCCCTGGCAAGACATGCATCCCGAGAAGTTGCGGTCATACGTCAGTTGGCTGTCTGCCACGACCGACGGGGAGCAACTGACCATGCCGGAAGAAATCGAGTTGATCGTTCGCGACGTTCTGGAGGGCAGGTCACACTGCGTGTTCCTCATTCCCTCGTGGGGATGTCAGCTGGGTGCGATCGCTGCGAAAGTGGGGTGGAAATAATTGATCCGCCGGCCAGATGCGTCGCAAAGATGCAAGTGTCGGCACCGCCTACCTGTACGGTGGCCCCAACGACCCGTCCCGACCTCGGGGATGTTTGCCGAACATGACAACGGCTCAGCCCAAGGCAAGGCCATCAACACGCCACAGGTACCTCAAGCCGAAGCGCCAATCATGAAGAATATTCAAATCGTTGACGGTGCACGCAATTGCGTTTACGACATCTTCTCGGCCACCGATGAAGAGTTCGCTCTGGTGTTTCCGGAGGGGACAGACATCGCCTTCATCGATGAGGTTTATGCGAAGGGCAACACCGAACTGCTCGATGCGGCATTCACCAGGATCTGGCAACGGCGGGTAAAAAAATCCGATGCACAGGGCATCCACGGCATCATCTTTTACGAGCTTGACGAGAAGAAGGTGTACTACCCCACAAGAAGAGATGAGGAAGCTATCAATCCCAACGGTTCCAATCTGCGGTAGTGCATTAATTTGATGGATGCCAAGCCCCATACCCATACACCGGCAGGACTTTGCCGAACTCGCAATCGCACTTTTGACGATAGCAAATGTCCAATTGAATTGGCCGTGTCTATATTCAACAAAGATTCTGACTTTCTTCGAGGTTGAGACACCGGCCGCCAACGGATGCCCCCAGATGAACTCCTCCACAACACCCCCCAGAGGCCCCACAGAAACCCTCTGCGCCTTCGTACTCGACGGCCGCTACGAGGATTTTCCGGCCGCCGTGGTCAAGGAAGCCAAGCGCCACATCCTCGACGTTTTCGGGGCGATGCTGGGCGGCATCGACGAGCCGGCGTCGAAGATCGCGACCGAGTTCGCGCGCCAGAGCGGCGGCACCGAAGAGGCGGGCGTGGTCGGCGCCGGCTTTCGCAGCTCGGTCGTCAATGCGGCGTTCGTCAACGGCATCTCCGGCCATGCGCTGGAGATCGAGGCGGTGGGCCGCGCGCCCGGCAGCGACACGCTCACCCTGGTCGCCGCCGCGCTGTCCCTGGCCGAGAAGTACAAGCTGAGCGGCAAGCAGGTGATCGAATATGTGGTGCTGGCCGAGGAGTTCCAGGGCCGGCTGGGGCTTGCCGCGCCGGGCGGCTCGGGCCGCGGCCACTGTGGCTTGAACCTGTATGCGCCGCCGGCGATTGCCGCCGCCTGCGGCCGGGTGATGGGCATGGACCTGATGCAAACGCGCATGGCGGTCGGCCTGGCACTGTCGCGCGCTTCAGGCTATTACCGCCACACCGGGACAATGGCGCACACGCATGAGTCCGGGCTGGCGTGCCGGGGCGGCATCGAGGCGGCGATGCTCGCGGCGTCGGGCATGACGGCCGACGCCAGCCTGCTCGAGGGCAAGGGCGGCTTTGTCGATCTGATGTGCGCCTGGGACCGGGGCAGCGACCTGAACGTGGCCACCGCCAACCTGGGCGATCCGTACTACCTCGTGTCCCCCGGCCTGAGCGTCAAGAAGTATGGCTGCTGCTTCCTGGCCCACAGGCCAATGGACGCGCTGATGCACTTGATGGCGCAGCACAAGCTGCGCGAGTCGGACGTGGCCGCGGTCACGGTGGACGTGAACCCGCTGACGGCGCGCATCATGAAGTGCGCCGATCCGCAGGACGGCGATCAGGCGAAGTTCAGCATGGAGCATGCGCTGGCGGCCGTGCTGGTCGACGGCAAGGTGGAGATGCCCTACGTGCTGCCTTTTTGCGACGCGGGCGCGCGCGATCCGCGCTATGTGCGCGCGCGAAAACTGGTCGAGATGGTGGTGCGCGACGATCTGCCGCCCGGCCTGGCCACTGGGTCCGCACCGCCGGTGACCGTGCACCTCAAGAGCGGCGCCACCTTGACCGAGACGGCGGTGGGCCTGTTTCGCGGCAGCCCGGAGAACCCGCTCGACGACGACGAGCTGCTCGATCGCTACCGCACCTGCGCGGCGCACACGCTGTCGCCCGCGGCCGTGGAACGCACCAGCGACATTTTGCTCAACCTCGAACAGTGTTCTGACCTGACCGAGCTCATGCGCATCGGCACTTTCGGCCGCTAGCCAGCGGCAGATATGACAGTGCCCACAGGCATCCGGCATTGCCGGGCCGCCGACGGCTCCCTAGAGTGCGTGCTGGCACTACCTACAGGGAGTATTTGATGAATCGCCAGCCGCCGAATGCCGTCGCACCCACGCTGGTGCCCGGCGCCATCGCTCGCCGCGCTGGCACGCCTTTCGCGCTGGAATGGGCGCCGCCGCTGCGGCTGCTGATCGAAGAGCCCCCCTCCCCCGACCCCGACCCCGACCCAGTGGCCTTGGGCCTGTGCCGCCGCCATCGCGCCTTCAGCGACCGCATCGCCAGCGCCCAACAGGGTGGCGTGCTGCTGGTGCAGGGGCTGGACGAGGCGCGCCTGCTGGCCTGCCTGGCGCAGGAGGCGGTGGGCCCCAACCTGCTCCATGCGCAATCGGTGCATCTGCTGGCCCGACTGGTCCGCGACCATGGCTGGCAACCCCTGGTACGCCGCGCGGGCACTTTCCAGGCGGCCTTCGTCGTGCCTCATCAGTCGCCGCTGCACAGCCTGGCCGAGACACGTGGCGCACGCTTCCTGATGCCGCCACGCCAGGCCAGTGCCGCTGGCCTGGCCTGCGCGGCGCTGCGGCGCGCGGGGATCGATGCCCCGCGGGTGCACCATCTGAGCTACGCGCAGACTGTGCTGGCCATGGTGGCGTCTGGCGCGTACGACGTGGCCGTGGCCGACCTGCGCGATGTGCCCGAGGGCTGGGGCCGTGTGCTCGCCATCACGCCGCCGGTGGCCGACGCCTGTCTGGCCGCCTCGCCCGAGGTGGCGCCCGACCTGGCGCAGGCGGTGGTCGAGTCCCTCCTGGCGCCGCGCGATGAAGCGCCGGGGCCGCAGCAGTGGGTGCGTGCCAGCGTGGGCGAGTACCTGGCATTGCTGGCACTGCTGGACGACTGAAAAACCTTGCACCTGACCGACGGCCACCGCCCGTCCTGGCGACCCTAATCGTCCTGCCCCGCATCCAACCCGGGAAACAGCACCTCGGTGAAGCCGAAGCGGCTGAAGTCGCGCACCCGCATCGGGTACAGCTTGCCGATCAGGTGGTCGCATTCGTGCTGCACGACGCGCGCATGAAAGCCTTCGACCGTGCGGTCGATCGGGTCGCCATAGGGGTCGAAGCCGGTGTAGCGGATGCGCCGCCAGCGCGGCACCACCGCGCGCAGGCCCGGCACCGACAGGCAGCCTTCCCAGCCGTCTTCCTCTTCGTCGCCCAGGGGCGTGATCAGCGGGTTGATGAGGATGGTGCGCGGCACCACCGGCGCGTCGGGATAGCGCGGGTTGACCTCATCGCTGCCGAAGATGACCACCTGCAGGTCCACCCCGATCTGCGGCGCCGCCAGGCCCGCGCCATTGGCAGCCGCCATGGTCTGGGCCATGTCGCCGATCAGCAGGTGCAGCGCATCGGTGTCGAATTCGGTCACGGGCTGGGCCACGCGCAGCAAGCGCTCGTCGCCCATCTTGAGGATCTGTCGAACGGTCATGTTGCGCATCATAGGTTCCCGCTGCGCATGAAATGCGCTTCAGGGGGAGTCATGTCGTGAGCTGGGCCCAGACCTTGTCGAGTCGTTTCACACTCACCGGCTGCGGTGTGCGCAGCTCCTGCGCGAAAAAGCTCACCCGCAACTCCTCCAGCAGCCAACGGAACTCATGCATGCGCTCATCGACGGCGCCCTTGCGCTCGGCCACCAGGCGCCAGTAGCGCTGCTCCTGCGGCCTGAGCTCGGCCAGGCGGGCGGCGTCGCGCGCCGGGTCGGCACGCAGCTTGTCCAGGCGCAGCACGATGGCCTTGAGGTAGCGCGCGAAGTGCTGCAGCGCCGGCCATGGCGTGTCCTTGAGGAAGCGCTTGGGCATCAGGCGCTGCAGTTGCTGGGCGGCGTCCTGGGTGGCCTCGGGGGCGTTCCTGGTGTCCTTGATCTTGCGGGCGGCGCTGGCGTATTCGGCCAGCACGACGGCGGCCAGGCGCGCCACCTCGTTGGCGATCAGGGTCAGGCGGCCGCGGCCTTCCTCCACCCGGCGCCTGAAGGCGGGTTCGTCGGCGGGCAGCGGGTCTTGCAGGAAGGCGCGGTCCAGGGCGACGTCGATCACCTGCTCGCGCAACTCCTCCAGCGTGCCCAGGGGCATGTAGGCCACGGCCATTTTCTGCAGGTCGGGGATGTTCTTTTCCAGGTACTTGAGCGCGTCGCGGATCTGCAGCGCGAACAGCCGGCGCAGGCCCGCGCGGTGCTTGGAAGCGGCCACCTCGGGTTCGTCGAACACCTCGATGGTGACGGCGTCGCCCAGGTCGACCAGCGCGGGAAAGCCGATCAGGCTGGTGCCGCCCTTGCGGATCTCCATCAGCTCGGGCAGCTCGCCAAAGGACCAGCTGGTGTAGGGCTGGCCGGGTTCGACGGCCGGTGTGCTGGCTGCTGCTGTGGACCGGACAGCCTGCGCACTCTGCGACGCGGGCGCACCCGGAGAAGCCACGGCGATGGGTTCGCGCGAGGGCGGCGAAGCCGGCGCCTTGAGCGTGGCCAGCGCCTGGAAGGCGCCACGCGCCTTGGCGCCCCATTCGGCTTTCAGCGCACCCAGGTTGCGGCCCATGCCCAGCTGGCGGCCATGCTCGTCGACCACGCGGATGTTCATGAACAGGTGCGCCGGGACCATGTCGAGCTTGAAGTCCGCGCGCTTGACGTCCAGGCTGGTGGCGTCGCGCACGCGCTTGAGCATTGCATCAGTCAGCGATCCCTGCCCCCAGGCTGCGGGGTCGGTCATCTCCGCGGCCAAGCGGGTGGCCGATTCGGGCAAGGGCACGAAGCGCGAGCGGGGCTTTTGCGGCAGGCTTTTGAGCAGCGCCTGGATCTTGTCCTTGAGCATGCCGGGCACCAGCCACTCGCAGCGGTCCTCGTTGACCTGGTTCAACACGAACAGCGGCACGCTCACGGTGAGCCCGTCGCGGGCATCGCCGGGCTCGTGCAGGAAGCTGGTGGCGCAGTCCACGCCGCCCAGCTTGATCGTGCGCGGGAAGGCCTCGGTGGTGATGCCGGCGGCCTCGTGGCGCATCAGCTCCTCGCGCGTGAGCTTGAGCAGCTCGGGCTTGTTGCGGCTTTCGGTGCGATACCAGGCCTCGAAGGTGCGGCCGTTGTAGACGTCGGCCGGGATCTGCTGGTCATAAAAGGCGAAGATGAGCTCGGGGTCGACCAGCACGTCCTGGCGGCGCGACTTGTGCTCCAGCTCGCCCACCTTGGCCACCAGGCGCAAGTTGGCGGCCAGGAAGGCCAACGGGGTCTCCCACTGCCCTTCCACCAGCCCTTCGCGCATGAAGATCTCACGGGCGCCCGGCTGGTCGACCCGCGCGAAAGGCACGCGCCGGCCGCTGTAGATCACCAGGCCATAGAGCGTGGCGCGCTCCAGGGCCACCACCTCGGCCTGCTTCTTTTCCCAATGCGGATCGAGCAGCTGCTTGCGCAGCAGGTGGCCGGCAACCTCCTCCACCCACTGCGGCTCGATGTTGGCTATGCCCCGGCCGAACAGGCGGGTGGTCTCCACCAGTTCGGCGCAGACAATCCAGCGGCCCGGACGCTTCTTGAGGTGGGCACCGGGATGGCGGTGGAACTTGATGCCGCGCGCGCCCAGGTACACGTCCTCGTCTTCCATCTTCCAGCCGATGTTGCCCAGAAGGCCCGCCAGCATGGATTTGTGCAATGACTCGTACGACGCCGGCTCGGTATTGAGCTTCCATTTGTGCTCGGTCACCACCGTCAGCAGCTGGCTGTGGATATCGCGCCATTCGCGGACCCGGCGCACGTTGACGAAGGACTTGCGCAGCGCCTGCTCGTACTGGCGGTTGGACAGTTTGTGCGTGTCGCCATGGCCACCCCGCGCATCGTGGATCCACTTCCACAGATTCAGGTAGCCCGAGAACTCGCTTTTATCGTCGTCGAACTTCGCATGCTGCTGGTCGGCCTGCGCCTGCATGTCCAACGGGCGATCTCGCACGTCCTGCACCGACAGGGCCGCGGCCACCACGAGCACCTCCTCCAGTGCGCCACGTTGCCGGGCCTCCAGGATCATGCGGCCCACGCGCGGATCGAGCGGCAGGCGGGCCAGCTCGCGGCCGATGTCCGTCAGCTCGTTCGCGTCGTCGACCGCGCCCAGCTCGCCCAGCAACTGGTAGCCGTCGGTGATGGCACGCCGCTGCGGCGCTTCCAGGAAGGGGAAGTCTTCCACCGTCCCCAGGTGCAGCGACTTCATGCGCAAGATCACACCGGCCAGCGAGGAGCGCAGGATCTCGGGGTCGGTAAAGCGCGGGCGGGCGTTGAAATCGGCCTCGTCGTAGAGGCGAATGCAGATGCCGTCGGCCACCCGCCCGCAGCGGCCGGCCCGCTGGTTGGCCGCGGCCTGGCTGATCGGCTCGACCAGTAGCTGCTCGACCTTGCTGCGAAAGCTGTAACGCTTGACGCGGGCGGTACCAGCGTCGATCACATACCGGATGCCCGGCACCGTCAGCGAGGTCTCGGCCACGTTGGTGGCCAGGACGATGCGCCGGCCGGTGTGCGAATCGAAGATGCGGTCCTGCTCGGCCTGCGACAGGCGGGCGAACAGGGGCAGCACCTCGGCATTGCGGGTGAGCGGGCTGTGCGCCAGGTGGCCGCGCAGATGGTCCGCCGCCTCGCGGATCTCGCGCTCGCCGGGCAGGAAGATCAGGATGTCCCCTGCAGCGTTGCCCTGCCACAGCTCGTCGACGCCTTCGGCGATGGCCTCGTTCAACCCGCGCTCGCGCGATTCCTCAAACGGCCGCCAACGCTGCTCCACCGGGAACATACGCCCGGACACGTACAGCACCGGCGCCGGCCCCTGGGCGCTGGCGAAGTGCTGGGCAAACCGCTCGGCGTCGATGGTCGCCGAGGTGACGACGATCTTCAGATCGGGCCGGCGCGGCAGGATCTGCCGCAGATAGCCCAGCAGAAAGTCGATGTTGAGGCTGCGCTCGTGCGCCTCGTCGATGATCAGCGTGTCGTAGGCCTGCAGCAGCGGATCGGTCTGGGTTTCGGCCAGCAGGATGCCGTCGGTCATGAGCTTGACCGACGCATCGCGCGAGAGCCTGTCCTGGAAGCGCACCTTGAAGCCCACCACCTCGCCCAGCGGGGTGTCGAGCTCCTGGGCGATGCGCTTGGCGACGCTGCTGGCGGCGATGCGCCGCGGCTGGGTGTGACCGATCAGGCGCGGCCGCTCGCCGGGTTTGGCGTTGATCTTTCCGCGGCCCAGGGCCAGGGCAATCTTGGGCAGCTGGGTCGTCTTGCCCGAGCCGGTCTCGCCGCAGACGATGACGACCTGATGCGCCGCGATCGCGGCCATGATCTCCTCGCGGCGCGCGGAGACGGGCAGGGATTCGGGGAAGGTGATGCGAAGAGCGGACAAGGGCGGCGGCGCGAGACGGCAAAGCCGCCAATTATCGCCCTCACCCTCCCCCGCGCGCCTGAAGCGCCACTAGGACGGGCTTGCCCCCTGCGCACCGTTGGCGAGGGCCCGTTCCATCACGACCAGCGCTTCGTCAAAGTCGAATGCCTGCATGTGTTCGCCGATCGCTGGCCAATCGTGCGGCAACGCCGCCCGAAACAGGGCCGCCTGGTCATCCCAGACCTGGCTGGCAGCTGCGTCGCCCACCTTGAGCAGGGCGCGCAAGCGGTCGATCGCCTCAAGCGTTCGGACGGCGTCGACCGGCTCGGCGGACGCGAGGGGCGGTGATTCGGTGCTGCGCGGCGAGCTTGCGATCCAACGATCGAGATCCTGGATCACCCGGTCCAGCGCCACCAGAGTCTCGCGCAAGGTCGCACCGAGATCGTCGTCTGGCGCGGACGCTTTGCAGGCTTGTTCGAGCTTTGCGGCACTGGCAGCCAGATCCCTGGCGCCGATATTGCCCGCCGTTCCCCGCAGCGTGTGCGCGCAGCGTTGTGCCGCCGTGGCGTCGGTGCTGGAGCGGGCCTGGTCAAACTCGTCGGCAAAGTGGCGCTGGCGCTTGGCAAACTGCATCAGCATGCGCTGGTAAAGCGCCTGGTTGCCGCTCGATGTGGCCAGGCCAGCCTGGAGGTCGACACCGGCAATCGCGTCCGGAAGCCCATCGACAAGGTCATCGGCTGGGGCGTTGCTGGCCGGATCGGGCTGGGTGGAGCTGCGCTGTTTCGCAGGCCGGATCCAGCGCGCCATGGTGGCGAACATCGCCGGCACGTCGTAGGGCTTGGCGATGTGGTCCAACATGCCCGCCGCCAGGGCCTTGTCCCGATCCCCTGCCATGGCGCTGGCCGTCATGGCCAGGATGGGAAGGTCCTTGAAGTGTTCGACGCCCCGGATGGCGCGGGTGGCCGAATACCCATCCATGATGGGCATCTGGCAATCCATCAGCACGCCGTCGAAGTCGCGATCGGCCATCAGGATGTCGAGCGCCTGCTTGCCGTGGAAGGCCGTCACGACCTCGATGCCGGCCGACGCCAGGAGCTCGAGCGCGAGCTCCTGGTTCATGTCGTTGTCCTCGACCAGCAGCACCCGGGCGCCGCGCAACTGGTCCATGTCGGCGCGGGCGCCATCGTCGGCCAGGCCGGATGTGTCGCCAGGCGCGTGCTGCTCCCCCAGAGCGGTCGCGATCACTTCAAGCAAGGAGGACGGTGTCACGGGCTTGATCAAGACCGCTGGGAGTTCAACGCCCCGCTCTCGCGCCTTGGCCAGGGCGTCATCGCGCCGGAATGCCGTCACCATGATCGCCGCGGGTAGGCCGGCCTTTTGCGTGTGGCCCAGGCGATCGATCAATTCGACCCCGTCCATAACCGGCATGCGCCAGTCGGTCAGCAGCACCCGGTAGGGGCGGTCTTCGCGCAGGGCGGCGGCGATCGCCTCGAGGGCGTTGGCCCCGGTGGCCACGCCATCGGTGTCCAGGCCGAGTGCGCGCGTCATCTCGACCAGGATCTCCCGCGCCACCTGGTTGTCATCGACCACCAGGACGCGAACGCCGCGCAATTCGCAGGCGGTCAGCATGCGCTTGGGCTCCGCATCCTCGCCGACCCCGAACCACGCCTTGAAATGAAAGGTGGATCCTTCGCCGATGACGCTGTCGACCCAAATGCTGCCGTTCATCATCTCGACCAGGTTCTTCGAGATCGACAGGCCGAGGCCGGTGCCGCCGTACTTGCGCGTGGTCGAGGTGTCCGCCTGGGTGAATGACTGGAAAAGCGCCGCGCACTGCTCGGGCGTCATGCCGATGCCGGTATCGCGGACCCAGAAGTGCAGTTCGACCTGGTCATCCTCGCGGGCAGTGGTTTCCACGCCGACGACGATCTCACCCGACTCGGTGAACTTGGCGGCATTGTTTCCGAGGTTGATCAGGATCTGGCCCAGACGCAAGGGATCGCCCACCAGCCGGGTCGGAACATCGGGCGCCAGCTGCACGACGAGCTCGACCTCGCGCTCCTCGGCCTTCATGCTGATGATGTTGGAGAAGTTGTCGATGACCTCGTCAAGGCGAAAGCCGATCCGCTCCATGGTCATCTTGCCGGCCTCGATCTTGGAA
>JAZKDA010000146.1:10497-12211 GCA_040387815.1 Pseudomonadota bacterium
TGATCCCCAGCAAGGACTTGCCGGCGCGGTGCACCTTTTCGACATAGTTGCGTTGCTGGGGTGTGAGGGCGGTCTTGAGCGCCAGGTAAGACATGCCGATGACGGCGTTCATGGGCGTTCGGATCTCGTGGCTCATGTTCGACAGAAACTCCGACTTGGCCAAGGTCGCCGCCTCGGCCCCGTCCTTGGCGCGCCGCAAGGTGTCGGACACTTCGCGCTCATGGGTGATGTCGTCGACGATCCAGACGGTGCCCTTGGCGGGCGCCTGAACGTCGACGGCGTTGCCCGTCAGGCGCGTCCAGACGCGGCTGCCGTCGCGCCGCATCAGCTCAAGTTCGACGCTGGCGGCAGCGCCTTGCCAGATGGTTTCATACAGGGCCTTGGCCCGCTCGCTGGAGGCCGCGTCCGGGTACCAGATCTCGGTCTTGCGCCCGACCATGTCCCCGGGCTCCCAGCCGAACATCTCATGCAGGCGCCGATTGCAGCGGATGAAGGTGCGCTCTTGTATGAGCGCGACGCCGCAGGTGGCGGTGTCGAGGATGGCCGCCTGCTCCTGGTTGGCCAGCGTCATCGCCGCAACCGCTTCGTGCTCGGCGGTCACGTCCTGCAGCATGACCACGGTGCCCCGCGCCGGATCGGACGGGTCGATGGCGCGGTTGGAGGTGCGCACCCAGATGCGCCCGCCATCCTTGCGCCGGAACAGGTGCTCACCGTAGGCGGTCTCGCCTCGCCAGATCACCGGATACGCCTCGGCGCCGATGCTGTCGTACTCCTCCTGTGTCTCGTACCAGATGTGGGTTGACTGGCCGATCAGTTCACCGGGCGCATAGCCCAGCATCTCATGACAGCGGGCATTGGCGCGCTCGATGATGCGGCGCTTGAGCTGGACGATGCCGATGCTGGCCGTTTCAATGATGGCCCGGTGTTCGGCGATAGACGAGCGCATCACCAGGACGGCAACCACGAGGCCCACCAGCAAGACAAGCGTGACCACACCGCTGATGGCGATCACGGCCTCGGGTGAGGTGGCCGCTAGCGTGTGCGAGAAGCTCGGCTCAAACATGGATCACGGTGCGGACGAGTCCGTCGGTTGCTTTTGTTACTTATTGCAAAGTTTGGACAAATGTAGGCGTCGTGGAGGCGCCAGGGTTGCCCCTTGAGGGCGCACGCCTGTCAGATCTGACAATTTTCTACTCCAATGAGTACCTTGGTACTGAGTTTACGCAGTCCCGTACACTTTGCCGCATTCACAGATGCCCCGGCCAAGCCGCTTTTCGCCACATCGATGTCCACGGTTTTCAACTTCACCTTCGTGCCCTGGTTCCGCTCGGTCGCGCCCTATATCCACATGCACCGGGGCAAGACCTTCGTCGTGGGGCTGGCGGGCGAGGCCATCGCGGCCGGAAAGCTGCCGCACATCGCGCAGGATCTGGCGCTCATTCAAAGCATGGGCGTCAAGATCGTGCTGGTGCACGGCTTTCGCCCGCAGGTCAACGACCAGCTGCGCGCCAAGGGCCATGCCGAGCGCTATTCGCACGGCATGCGCATCACCGACGAGGTGGCGCTCGATTGCGCCCAGGAGGCGGCCGGCCAGCTACGCTACGAAATCGAGGCGGCATTCAGCCAGGGCCTGCCCAACACGCCCATGGCGGGCTCCACCGTGCGGGTGATCTCGGGCAACTTCATCACCGCGCGCCCGGTGGGCGTGGTCGAT
>JAZKDA010000147.1:0-6154 GCA_040387815.1 Pseudomonadota bacterium
CCGCGCCGCTGGCGCGGCGTGCTGGCGATGCCGTGATCGCCGGCAGCCACAACCTCAGCGGGGCCTTGACGGTGCGCGTCGAGCGCCTGGGCGAGGACACGCGCTTTGCCGGCATCGTGGCCCTGATGGAGCGGGTGTCGGTCGACAAGCCGCGCCTGGCGCAGCTGGCCGACCGCATCGCCGTGCCCTTCCTGTGGGGGGTGGTCGTCGCGGCCGCGGTCGCGGCGGCCTGGTGGTGGTCGGCCGGGCCGGCGCATGCGCTGTCGGTGGCCGTGGCGGTGCTGATCGTCACCTGCCCCTGCGCGCTGTCGCTGGCCACGCCGGCCGCCACGCTGTCGGCGGCCGGCGCGCTGGCGCGGCGCGGCATCCTGGTGCGCCAGTTGCAGGCGCTCGAGGGTGCGGCCAACGCCGACGTCGTCGTATTCGACAAGACCGGCACGCTCACCGACGACGCGATGGCCCTGACCGGCCTGCGGTGCCGCGAGGGCGTGTCGCAGTCCGAGGCGCTGGCCGCCGCCGCCGCGCTGGCCCGGCATTCGCTGCATCCGGTGTCGCGCGCGCTGGGGCGGGCGGGCGGCAGCCAGTTGCCGGCGGTCGACGCGGTTACCGAACACGCCGGGCAGGGCGTCGAAGGCTGGTTGGTCTCGGGCGTGCTGCGCCACGCGCCGGGCTCCGCCGCCGCGGCCATCCCCGGCGCGGGTCGCTGGCTGCGCCTCGGATCGGCGGCGTTCTGCGGCGTCGCCGCGTCACCCTTGGCGACCGCGCAGGTGCATCTGGCCGACGACGCCGGCTGGCTGGCCAGCTTCGAGCTGGCCGAGTCGCTGCGCCCGGACGCGGTGGCGGCCGTGGCCACCTTGCGCCGGCGCGGGCTGCAGGTCCAATTGCTCTCCGGCGACCGGCCCGAGGCGGTGCGCCGGCTGGCCGCGCGGGTCGGGATCGAGCAATTTCATGCCGCCTGTTCGCCCGAGGACAAGCTGGCCCATGTGCGCCAGTTGCAGTCACAGGGCCGGCGGGTGGTGATGGTGGGCGATGGCCTGAACGACGGGCCGGTGCTGGCCTGCGCCGATGTGTCGATCGCGATGGGGCAGGGCGTGCCGCTGGCCCAGTCGCGCTCCGATTTCGTGGTGCAGGGCGCGCGCCTGGCCGACGTGGCGGATCTGCTGGCGCACGCACATCGCAGCCGCGCCGTCGTGCGCCAGAACCTGGCCTGGGCCGCCGTGTACAACGCCGCCTGCGTGCCGCTGGCGATCGCCGGGCTCATGCCGCCGTGGCTGGCCGGCCTGGGCATGGCAGCCAGCTCGCTGCTGGTGGTGATCAATTCGGCGCGGCTGTCGCGCATTTCCGTCGCCCCCGCGCAGGCGGGGGCCCAGGAGCGAGCTGGATCCCCGCCTTCGCGGGGATGACACTGCTTAGATCGCCCTTATGGACATCCTCTTCATTCTCATTCCCTTGTCGATCGCGCTGGCGCTGTTGATCCTCGGCGCTCTGGGCTGGGCCGTCTGGCGTGGCCAATTCGAGTCACTCGACGCCGAGGGCGAGCGCATTCTCCAAAACGATTGACCTGAATCAAGCCTGGCCCTGATGAGCGCAGGGACACTCCGTCCGATACCCATGAAAGTGACTTTTCCATGACCCAGGACACAGCCGCTCCCGCAGCGCGCTACCACGACACCGTGGTGCGCCAGTTCTCGCTCATGGCCGTCGTGTGGGGGGTGGTGGGCATGCTGGTCGGCGTGTTCATCGCGGCCCAACTCGCCTGGCCTGAGCTCAATTTCGGCATATCGTGGCTCAGTTATGGGCGCTTGCGTCCGCTGCACACCAACGCGGTGATCTTCGCCTTCGGCGGGTGCGCGCTGTTTGCCACCAGCTACTACGTGGTCCAGCGAACCGGGCATGTCGCCCTGTTCGCGCCCAAGCTGGCGGCCTTCACCTTCTGGGGCTGGCAGCTGGTGATCGTCGCCGCCGCGGTGAGCCTGCCCCTGGGCTACACCTCCGGCAAGGAATACGCCGAACTCGAATGGCCGATCGACATCCTGATCACGCTGGTATGGGTGTCCTATGCCATCGTGTTCTTCGGCACGGTGGGCATCCGCAAGGTTCGCCACATCTACGTGGCCAACTGGTTCTACGGCGCTTTCATCCTGGCCGTGGCCGTGCTCCACCTGGTCAACAGCGCCGCCATTCCGTCGAGCTGGATGAAGTCGTACTCGGCCTACGCCGGTGTGCAGGACGCGATGATCCAGTGGTGGTACGGCCATAACGCGGTGGGCTTTTTCCTCACCGCCGGCTTCCTGGGGATGATGTATTACTTCATTCCCAAGCAGGCCGAGCGGCCGGTCTACAGCTACCGGCTGTCGATCGTGCACTTCTGGGCGCTGATCTTCACCTACATGTGGGCGGGCCCGCACCACCTGCACTACACCGCGCTGCCCGACTGGACGCAAAGCGTGGGCATGGTGTTCTCGCTGATCCTCCTGGCGCCCAGCTGGGGCGGCATGATCAACGGCATCATGACCCTCTCGGGTGCGTGGCACAAGCTGCGCGACGACCCGATCCTGCGTTTTCTGATCGTGTCGCTGTCGTTCTACGGCATGAGCACCTTCGAAGGCCCGATGATGTCCATCAAGACCGTCAACGCGCTGTCGCACTACACCGACTGGACGATCGGCCACGTGCATTCCGGCGCGCTGGGCTGGGTGGGCCTGATCTCCATGGGTTCGCTCTACTACCTGATTCCGCGCCTGTTCGGCCAGAAGAAGATGTACAGCGTGCCAGCCATCGAGTTGCACTTCTGGATGGCCACCATCGGCATCGTCCTGTACATCGCCGCCATGTGGATCGCCGGCGTGATGCAGGGCCTGATGTGGCGCGCTATCAACGGCGACGGCACGCTCACTTACACCTTCGTCGAGTCGGTCAAGGCCACCTATCCCTTCTACGTGATCCGCGTCCTGGGCGGTGTGCTGTACCTGGCCGGCATGCTGGTGATGGCCTGGAACACCTGGATGACCGTGGCCTCCGGCCGCTCCGTGCACGTCAATGTGCCGGCTCCCGCCCACGCCTGATCCGAAGGACGCTTGCACCATGAGCACCCCAGAAAATACCCCCGGCTTCTCGCACGAGAAGGTCGAGACCAACAACTTCCTGATGATCGTGCTGATCCTGCTGGTCGTTGCCGTCGGCGGCCTGGTCGAGATCGTTCCGCTGTTCTTCCAGAAGTCCACCACCGAGGCGGTGCAGGGGGTCAAGCCCTACACCGCGCTGCAACTGAGCGGCCGCGACATCTACGTGCGCGAGGGGTGCTACAACTGCCATTCGCAGATGATCCGGCCCTTCCGCGCCGAGACCCTGCGTTACGGCCACTACTCGGTGGCCGGTGAGTTCGTGTATGACCGCCCATTTCAGTGGGGCAGCAAGCGCACCGGGCCCGATCTGCATCGCGTGGGCGGCAAGTACAGCGACGAGTGGCACCGCATTCACCTGAACAACCCGCGCGATGTGGTGCCCGAGTCGAACATGCCGGCCTATCCGTGGCTGGAAAAGACAGCGCTCGATCCGGCGGACATCCAGCCCAAGCTGCGCGCCCTGCGCAGGGTAGGCGTGCCCTACACCGACGACGAGATCAACAAGGCGCCGGCCGACATCAAGGGCAAGACCGAGATGGACGCGCTGGTGGCCTACCTGCAGGGCATGGGCCTGGCGCTGAAGTAAGGACAACACCCACCATGGACATCACCACCCTGCGCATCCTGGCGACGCTGCTGGCGTTCGCTACCTTCATTGGCATTGCGGTCTGGGCCTATTCCAGCCGCAACCGCAAGCGTTTCGACGAAGCGGCCGCCATTCCCTTCCAACAAGATTGACAGGGGTCGGGACATGAGCGACTTCACGGGTAATTTCTGGACGGTCTACGTGGCCGGCCTCACGCTGGTCAGCATCCTGGCCTGCCTGCTCTTGCTGTGGGTGACCGCCCGCAAGAAGGTGCCGGCCAACGCCGACAACACCACCGGCCATGTCTGGGACGAAGACCTGACCGAGATGAACAACCCCCTGCCGCGCTGGTGGGTGTGGCTGTTCGTGATCACCATCGTCTTTTCGCTGCTGTACCTGGTGGCTTACCCGGGACTGGGCACCTACCAGGGGCGCCTGGCCTGGAGCAGTACCGGCAACTACGACAAGGAAATGGACAAGGCCCGGCAGCAGCTCGAGCCGCTGTACGCCCAGTTCGCCGCGCGCAAGACCGAGGAGCTGGCCGGCGACGCCAATGCCATGGGCATCGGCGAGCGCCTGTTCATGAACAACTGCGCCCAGTGCCACGGCTCGGACGCCCGCGGCAGCAAGGGTTTCCCCAACCTGGCCGACGCCGACTGGCTGCACGGCGGCACGCCCGACAAGATCGCCGAAACCCTCAAGCAGGGCCGCATCGGCAACATGCCGCCCATGGCCGCGGCCGTGGGCAGCGCCGACGATGTCAAGAATGTGGCCCATTACGTCCTGAGCATGTCCAATGCGCCCCACGATTCGGTGCGGGCCCAGCTGGGCAAGTCCAAGTTCACTGCCTGCGCCGCCTGCCACGGCATGGACGGCAAGGGCAATCCGGCCCTGGGCGCGCCCAACCTCACCGACGACGTCTGGCTGCACGGCTGGGGCGAGCAGGCCATCGTCAACATTGTGACCAACGGCAAGGTCAACCAGATGCCGGCCCAGACGGGCAAGCTCACCGACGCGCAGATCCACGTGCTTTCGGCCTACGTCTGGGGCCTGTCGAACAAGCCCGCCGTGGCAAAACCTTGACCGGCGCGGCGGGACTCGCCGCCTTGCGGCTTTATCTGATCTAGGACAAGGGCGCTGCGTGCAAGTGGCGGCATGATGGGCGGTGAAGCGATTCACCGCCCATCTTTTGCCTTGCCGCTTGCCCCCTCCATGAAAGTCATTCCCATCGTGCCCGCGCCGCCGGACGGCGAGTTCCAGTCGCTCTACGAGGCGCACAAGAAGGTCTATCCGCGCGCGGTGACCGGCCGCTTCGCGCGCTGGCGCTGGGCGGTGGTCGCGCTGACCCAGCTGGTGTTCTACGGCCTGCCATGGCTGCAGTGGGGCGAACGTCAGGCCGTGCTGTTCGACCTGGCTTCGCGGCGCTTCTACCTCCTGGGCTACGTGCTGTATCCGCAGGATTTCATCTACCTCACCGGCTTGCTGGTGATCAGCGCGCTGTCGCTGTTCCTGTTCACCGCGGTGGCGGGGCGTCTGTGGTGCGGCTTCGCCTGTCCGCAGACGGTCTACACCGAGATCTTCATGTGGATCGAGCGCCATATCGAGGGCGACCGCAACGCCCGCATGCGGCTCGATGCCGCGCCCATGTCGGCGGTCAAACTGGCCAAGAAGGGGTCCAAGCATTTCGTCTGGATCGCGCTGTCGCTGTGGACCGGCTTGACCTTCGTGGGCTACTTCACGCCGATTGCCGAGCTGGTCATGTCCATTTTGCGCAACGCCATGGGCCCCTGGGAGATCTTCTGGGTGTTGTTCTACGGCTTTGCCACCTACGGCAATGCCGGTTTCATGCGCGAACAGGTGTGCAAGTACATGTGCCCCTACGCCCGTTTCCAGGGCGCCATGTTCGACAAGGACACGCTGATCGTCAGCTACGACACCGAGCGCGGCGAGCCGCGCGGCACGCGCGGGCGCAAGGACGACTTCAAGGCCAAGGGCCTGGGCTCGTGCATCGACTGCGACCTGTGCGTGCAGGTGTGCCCCACCGGCATCGACATCCGCAAGGGCCTGCAGTACGAGTGCATCGGCTGCGCCGCCTGCGCGGACGTGTGCGACACCGTGATGGACAAGATGCACTACCCGCGCGGGTTGATCCGATTCACCACGCAAAACGCGCTGGCCGGTCACTGGAATGCGTCCCAGGTCTGGCGGCGCGTGCTGCGCCCGCGGGTGCTGTTGTATTCGGTCGTGCTGGGCGCGTTGACGCTGGGCTTGCTGTTCAGCCTGGTCATGCGTACACCGCTCAAGGTGGACGTGGTGCGCGATCGCGCCGCGCTCTCGCGCATCGTCGCCGGCGGCCAGATCGAGAACGTCTACCGCCTGCAGGTCATGAACGCCACCGAGGCGCATCAGCTTGCGGTCAACGAGATCGGCCAGGTGACGATAC
>JAZKDA010000148.1:0-3284 GCA_040387815.1 Pseudomonadota bacterium
GCGCGCCCACGCCCATCAGCATGCAGCTGACGGTGCAGTTGCCGCCGATCCAGTTGCGCCCGCCCTTGGCCAGGGCGTTCTTGATGACCGGGGAGTTGACGGGGTCGAGGATGATGACCGCGTCGTCCTTCATGCGCAGGGTGGAGGCGGCGTCGATCCAGTGGCCGCTCCAGCCGGCGGCGCGCAGCTTGGGATAGACCTCGGTGGTGTAGTCGCCGCCCTGGGCGGTGAGGATGATGTCGCACTTGGCCAGGGCGGCGATGTCGTAGCCGTCCTTGAGGGTGGTCTCGTTCCTGGCCATCGCCGGGGCCTTGCCGCCGGCGTTGGAGGTGGAGAAGAACACCGGCTCGATCAGGCCGAAGTCGCCTTCGGCCTGCATCCGGTCCATCAGGACCGAGCCGACCATGCCGCGCCAGCCGACCAGGCCGACCAGGGGTTGTTGTGCCTTGAGATTCATCGTCATCGCCCTTTCAATTGATATTCGGGTTCCCCGGCTCGTCAGGGCCGGGGAGGGCGCGCGACGAACCGGAGCTAGCTAGCTCTTGATGGTGGTCTTGGTAATCGCGGCCACGACGGCATCGCCCATTTGGCGGGTGCCGACTTTCGTGGTCCCTTCTGAATGGATGTCCACTGTGCGAAGCCCTTGCGCAAGCACAGCCTTGACGGCCGACTCGATACGGTCGGCAGCCTGGGCCTGGTTGAGGGAGTAGCGGAGCATCATGGCAGCGGACAGTATTGTAGCCAACGGGTTGGCGATGCCCTTGCCGGCGATGTCCGGCGCGCTGCCGTGGCTGGGCTCGTACAGGCCCTGGTTGCCGGCGTTCAGGCTGGCCGAAGGCAGCATGCCGATGGAGCCGGTGAGCATGGCGGCTTCGTCCGAGAGGATGTCGCCGAACATGTTGCCGGTGACGATCACGTCGAACTTTTTGGGCGCCTTGACCAGCTGCATCGCGGCGTTGTCCACGTACATGTGGTCGAGCGCGACATCCGGGTACTCCTTGCCCACCTCGGTGACGATGTCCTTCCAGAACTGGAAGGTTTCGAGTACGTTGGCCTTGTCCACGCTGGTCACGCGCTTGCCGCGCTTGCGCGCGGCCTGGAAGGCCACATGGGCGATGCGCTCGATCTCGGGGCGCGAATAGCGCATGGTGTCGAAGGCTTCCTCGGCGCCGGGGAAGTGGCCGTCGACGGCGGTGCGGCGGCCGCGCGGCTGGCCGAAGTAGATGTCGCCGGTCAGCTCGCGGATGATGAGGATGTCCAGGCCGGCCACCAGTTCGGGCTTGAGGCTGGAGGCGTCCACCAGTTGCTCGTAGCAGATGGCCGGGCGGAAGTTGGCGAACAGGCCCAGGTTCTTGCGCAGGCCCAGGATGGCCTGCTCGGGGCGCAGCGGGCGGTCGAGCGTGTCGTACTTCCAGTCGCCCACCGCGCCGAACAGCACCGCGTCGGCCTGCTTGGCCAGCTTCAGGGTCGATTCGGGCAGGGGATGGCCATGCGCCTCGTAGGCGGCGCCGCCGACCAGGGCGGTCTCCATCTCGAACTTCAGGTCGAGCACGTTCAAGACCTTCACGGCCTCGGCGACGATTTCGGTGCCGATGCCGTCACCCGGCAAGACTGCGATCTTCATTTTTGTTTATCCGTTCAGGGTGTGGGCCAGCCATGGCTTGGTCGCCAGGCGTTGGGCTTCGAAGGCCTGGATCTTGTCCTTGTGGCGCAGGGTCAGGCCGATGTCGTCCAGGCCGTTGAGCAGGCAGTACTTGCGGAAGGCCTGGACCTCGAAGGCGATCTCCTCGCCCTGCGGCTTGATGACCACCTGGCGCTCCAGGTCGACCGTGAGCTGGTAGCCGGGAAAGGCCAGCACCTCGTCGAACAGCTGGGCCACCACGCCCTCGGGCAGCACGATCGGCAGCACACCGTTCTTGAAGCAGTTGTTGAAGAAGATGTCGGCATAGCTGGGCGCGATGAGCGCGCGAAAGCCATACTGCTGCAGCGCCCAGGGCGCGTGCTCGCGCGAGGAGCCGCAGCCGAAGTTCTTGCGCGCCAGCAGCACCGAGGCGCCCTGGTAGCGCGGCTGGTTCAGCACGAAATCGGGGTTGGGCTTGCGGCTGGCCGGGTCTTGTCCGGGTTCGCCGTGGTCGAGGTAGCGCCACTCGTCGAACAGGTTGGGACCGAAGCCCGTCTTGCGGATCGACTTGAGGAACTGCTTTGGGATGATCGCGTCGGTGTCGACGGTCTCGCGATCGATCGGCCCGACCAGGCCCTTGTGAACGGTGAACTTGTCCATGGTGTTTATTTCTTGCCCGCGTTCTCGATGGCGTTGCCGGCCTTCTGGATGTCCTGGCCCATGCCCTTGACGGTATTGCAGCCGGCCAGCAGGAAGGCGCAAGCGGCGAGCAGGATGGCGATGGATTTCATGGTCACTCCTTTCATGCGAACTGGCGGATGTCTACAAAATGGCCGTGCACTGCCGCGGCGGCGGCCATGGCGGGGGACACCAGGTGGGTGCGCCCGCCGGCGCCCTGGCGGCCTTCGAAGTTGCGGTTGCTGGTGGAGGCGCAGCGCTCGCCCGGCTCCAGCCGGTCGGCGTTCATGGCCAGGCACATCGAGCAGCCGGGCTCGCGCCACTCGAAGCCGGCGGCGATGAAGATCTTGTCCAGGCCTTCGCGTTCGGCCTGCTCCTTGACCAGGCCCGAGCCGGGCACGACCAGCGCCAGCTTGATGTTCTTGGCGACTTTCTGGCCCAGCTTCTTGACCACGGCCGCGGCCTCGCGCATGTCCTCGATGCGGCTGTTGGTGCACGAGCCGATGAACACCTTGTCCACGAAGATGTCATTGAGCGGCTTGCCTGGCGCCAGGTCCATGTAGGCCAGGGCGCGCTCGATGGCGCCGCGCTTGTTGGCGTCTTTTTCCTTGTCGGGATCGGGCACGCGGGCGTCCACGCCCAGCACCATCTCGGGCGAGGTGCCCCAGGTCACTTGCGGCACGATCTGTGTGGCGTCGAGTTCGACCACGGTGTCGAACCTGGCATCCGGGTCGGACTGCAGCGTGCGCCAGTAGGCCACGGCCTGGTCCCACTCGACGCCGGTGGGTGCCAGCGCCCGGCCGCGCACGTACTCGATCGTCTTTTCGTCCACCGCCACCAGGCCGGCGCGCGCGCCCGCTTCGATGGCCATGTTGCACACGGTCATGCGGCCTTCCATGCTGAGTGCGCGGATCGCCGAGCCACCGAACTCGATGGTGTAGCCGGTGCCGCCGGCGGTGCCGATGCGGCCGATGATGGCCAGCAC
>JAZKDA010000149.1:0-3667 GCA_040387815.1 Pseudomonadota bacterium
GCCTCGGAGACTTCGGACTCGTGTTCGAGCCGCAAATCGAGGGCGGGCAGTCCGGCGGGGGTGTATCGCAGGGCAAAGGCCTGCGCGATACGGGCGCTCAGGACAAGCTGGTTCACACGCGAGGGCAGGCTCCTTAGCCCTGGAACTCCGCCTGCTGAGCCTTGCGCGCTTCTTCGCGCTCGACGGTCCGCATCATGGAAGACGGGCCGGTGTCGGCCTTCTTGCGCACCACGGTCAGGTGGCGCAGCACCGCGTCGTTGAAGCGGAAGGCGTGCTCCAGTTCGTTCATCACGGCCTGGTCGGCCTCGATGTTGACGCACAGGTAGTGGGCCTTGCCCAGCTTGTTGATCTGATAGGCCAGCTGACGGCGGCCCCAGTCTTCAACACGGTGGATCTGGCCACCGCCGGCGGTGATCATGCCCTTGTAGCGCTCCAGCATGGCCGGAACCTGTTCGCTCTGATCCGGATGGATCAGCAAGATGATCTCGTAATGTCGCATGAATGCTCCTTGTGGATAAGCCACCCGGCTGCGCTCCGGTGTGGCAAGGCAAAGCTGAGTATTGTAGCAGCAGGCCCAGTGGCCCCAGCCGCAAGGGCAAGGCCGGGCACTTTCACTGGCGGCCCGTCGGTGGCACCATGGCGAATCGATTGGACTCGCCATGGCCCGACCGCCAAACAACCTGTTGAATGCCCGTCTGGCGCAGGGCGTGGCACGTGTCGGTTTTCGAAAATGGTACGAACGTGAACTGCTGAGCAGCCATGCGCACATGGTCCTGGCCTTGCTGAGCCTGGTGGCCGCGTTGGCCAGCTTCGAGGTCATGGCGTCGGCCGATGGCAAGGCCCTGAACCTGGTGCTGGCCGCAGGGTCCGCGATCATCGGCGTGTGGGCCATACGCCGCTACCTGTTCCTGCTGATGCGGGCCGAGTATGTCGCCAACCAGGCGACCTGCGCCGAGTGCAAGGCGTATGGCCGCTTCGAGGTGGTCGCCGAGGACCAGGCCACCGCGCAGACCGAGGTGCGCTGCCGCCGCTGTGAACACCGCTGGGTGATCAGCGAGGACTAGAACAGTTCGGCGCCCCCCGCCATCCCGCGCGCCCGGGTGCCAGCACGGGTCATCAGGCTCACGAGCACCGTGGCGGCCAGGCCGGCCGCCACGCCGAAGACGCCGCCGGCACTGGGCATGATGTCCCACCACAGACGCGACTCCGGCGACAGCCGCAGCATGGCCCGCAGCCAAGGCGCATTGGCCAGAAGGTAGTACAGGGTGACGGACATCCCCGACACCATGCCGGCCACCGCCCCCGCACGGGTTGCGCCAGCCCAGAAGATGCCCAGGAGCATCGCCGGCACGAAAGCCGAGGCGGCCAGCGAGAACGACGCGCCAACCAGCGGCAGGATCTCGGCCGGCTTGAGCATGGCAACCGTCGCTGCGACGACGGCCACCCCCAGCAATGCGAACTTGGCCAGGATCACCCGCTCGGCCGGCTTGGCCCGAGACGAGACCTCCTCGAAATACAGGTCGCGCACCAGCGCCGTGCTGATGGTGAGCAGCAGGGCGTCGGCGGTGGACAGTGCCGCGGCCAGCCCGCCGACGGCCACCAGGCCTGAGATCACATAGGGCAAGCCCCCGATCTCGGGTGTTGCCAGCATGATGATGTCGGCGCCCAGGCGGATCTCACCGAACTGCACCAGACCGTCGCCATTGACATCGCGCACCGAGATCAGCCCCGGATCGACCCGCGCCCACTGCACGATCCAGGCCGGCAGTGATTCGTAGCGCAAGCCGGTAAGCCCCTGCATCACCTCGAACTTGACCATCACCGCCAGGGCCGGCGCGCTGACATACAGCAGGCCGATGAAAAACAGCGCCCAGGCCACCGAGGTGCGCGCCTGGCCCACCGAAGGCGTGGTGTAAAAGCGGGTGAGCAGATGCGGCAGGCCCACCGTGCCGAGCATCAGGCAGACCATGAGCGCCAGGAAGTTGCGGCGGCTGACGTCGAAGGTCTGCCGTTCCTCGGGCGTGCCCTCGGGGTCGCCCGCGAAGGCCTGGGCCTGCGGGGGCAAGCCGCCGAGCGGACGGGCCCGCTCCTCGCTTTCCTGGACCATGCGGGTCCACAGTTCCCGGGCGCCCGCGGCATCCCGCGGCAAGGCTGCGAGCTCGCGGCTGGCCGCGACGATCTGGGCCGAATCGGCGTTGCGGGCCTTGAGCTGCTGGATGCGCGCGCGCGCGGCCTCGCGTTCATCGCGCAGCGATCGCTCGACGTCGAGCAGCTTGTCACGGTATTGCGCGGCCCGCTGTTGATAGAACGCCATCACCTGCCGCTCGGCGGGGGACTCCTCGAGCAGGCGTTCCTGGGCGGTGATGCGCGACAGCTGTCCGCCATAGACCAGGGGCGCCAGGGGATTGCCGACCTGCTTGTACGCCAGCCACGACACCGGAATGACGAAGGCCATCAGCAGCAGGATGTACTGGGCGACCTGCGTCCAGGTGATCGCGCGCATCCCGCCCAGAAAGGAGCACAGGAGCACTCCGCCCAGCCCGAGCAGCACACCGATCTCGAACTGCACGCCGGTCAGCCGGGAGGCGATCAGGCCGATGCCGTAGATCTGGGCGACCACATAGGTGAACGAGCACAAAACCGCTGCCAGCGCGGCCAGGCGGCGGGGCCACGCGCCGCCAAAGCGCAGCTGGAAATAGTCGGGCACGGTGTGCAGCTTCAGCGCTCGCAGGTAAGGCGCCACCAGCAGCGCCACCAGGCAAAAGCCACCCGTCCAGCCCATGATGTAAGCCAGCCCGCCCGGCGATCCGGGTGTGCCGGAAAAGCCCTGGAGGTACAGAGCGCCGGCCAGGCTGATGAACGATGCCGCGCTCATCCAGTCGGCGGCCGTCGCCATGCCGTTGTACATGGCCGGAATACGCCGGCCCGCGACGTAGTACTCCTCCGGATCGGTGGTGCGGCACCACACGCCGATCACCGCGTACATCATCACGGTGGCAAACAGCAGCGAGGGGCCCAGCCACTTGCGCGAGACGCCGGCCAGCTCCAGCCAATGCAGCAGCAGAAACACCAGCACCAGGCCGCCCACATACAGCAGCAGGTTGCGGTGCAGCCGGCGCAGGTTGAACGACCGGGGCGCGGGATCAGCCATTGAACTGTCCCGTGCCGAGGTTCATGCCCGTGTCGTCCGGCTCAGAGGATCACTGGGCGGCCAACCGCTGCCAGGTCTCGATCACGCTGTCGGGGTTCAGCGAGATCGAGGCGATGCCCTGGTCGGCCAGCCACTGCGCGAAGTCGGGATGGTCGCTGGGGCCCTGGCCGCAGATGCCCACGTATTTGCCCGCTTTGAGGCAGGCCGCGATGGCCCGCGTAAGCATCGCCTTGACCGCCGGATCGCGCTCGTCGAAATCCGCGGCCAGCAGCTCCAGGCCTGAGTCGCGGTCCAGGCCCAGCGTAAGCTGGGTCAGGTCGTTGGAGCCGATGGAAAAGCCGTCGAAGAACTCGAGGAACTCGTCGGCCAGGATGGCGTTGCTGGGCACCTCGCACATCATGATCAGCTTGAGGTCGTCCTTGCCCCGCGCCAGACCGTGCTGGGCCAGCAGCCCGGTCACGCGCTCGGCCTGGCCCAGCGTGCGCACGAAGGGCACCATCACCTGCACGTTGGTCA
>JAZKDA010000150.1:0-2375 GCA_040387815.1 Pseudomonadota bacterium
CATGGCCGGCAGCCGCCTGCCGATCGCGGTGGCGCACGGCGAGGGCTATGCCAACTTCAAGCACCGCGGCGACGCCGCCAAGGCCATCGGCGCGATGCGCTTCGTGGACAACCACGGCCAGCCGACCGAGCAGTACCCGTTCAACCCGAACGGCAGCGCCGGTGGCCTGACCTCGGTCACCACGCCGGACGGCCGTTTCACCGCGGTGATGCCGCACCCGGAGCGTGTGTTCCGCAACATCCAGACGAGCTGGACCTCGGGCGACAAGAGCGAACTGAGCCCGTGGATGCAGATCTGGCGCAACGCGCGCAAGTGGGTGGGGTGATCGGGCGTATTCAGGCTGTGCAAACGGCCTGAGTCGGATCAATAAGAAATGCCCTCCAGGCTTTGGCCTGGAGGGCATTTTTCATGGGGGAGGCGCTTGAAGCGCTGTCGATCAACGCTGGCTGTTCAGCATCGACGCCTTGAACGATAGCACATGTGTCTTCGCCGCTTCGGCCGCCGCGTCGGCGTCGTGCCGCTGCAGCGTGGCGACGATGGTGCGGTGCTCTTCGATCACCTCGGCGAGGTGCCCCTCGGCGGCCAGTGAAATCGCCCAGAAGCGCTGCGAGCGCGCATGCAGCACGCTCAGGATGTCCTGCAGCATTGCGTTGCGCGCCGCGGCGGCGATCTTTTCGTGGAAGAGGCGGTCGAGGTTCATCACCGACATCGCATCGCGCCGCTGCGCCGCCGCTTCGAACTGCTCGGCGATGGCCTGCAGCTCGGCCAGCTCGGTCTCGGTGATGGCCGCCGCGGCCAGGCGCATGCACAGCACCTCGTTCACCAGCCGGACTTCGATGAGTTCCAGCGCGTCGTTGATCGACAGCGGCGAGGCCATCGCGCCCTTGCGCGGAATGATGCGGACCAGGCCCTCGGTCGACAGGCGGTGCAGCGCCTGGTTGACCGGCGTGCGGCCCACGCCCAGCCGCTCCATCACCTGGGCGGTGTTGAGGTACTCCCCGGGCTTGTAGGCCAGGGTCACCAGGGCTTCCTTCAGGCGCAGGTAGGCCGTCTCGTTGAGGGAGATGGCTGCTTCGGGCCGCCGGGCGGGGGCTTTGCGGGCGGGCGTGGCTGCTTTCATCGGCGCGAGGTCTTCATGGTGGGGTGCCCTGATGGTACCTGCGGGAAATCCCTTTGAAGTTTTTGTGGACTCACTGTAATATCGTTGTGAAATTTCACTGAAACTTCAACAAAGGGCCGCCATGAACCTGTCTTTCGAACTTCCCGGGGGGAGTGCCCCGCACACGCTGAGCTTCGAGGCCAGGCACCTCGTGATCGCCGGCTGGACCGGGCGCGACACCGCCGCCATCGAGCACCACATCGAGGAACTCGCCGAGTTGGGCGTGCCCGCGCCCAGCGCCGTGCCGCTGTTCTACCGGGTGGCCACCCAGCAGCTGAGCCAGGCCGACGTCGTGCAGGTGGTGGGGGCCGACACCTCGGGCGAGGTCGAGCCGCTGCTGTTCCTGCACGGGGGCGAGTTCTTCGTCTCGATCGGCTCGGACCACACCGACCGCGCCCTGGAAGCGCACAGCGTGGCGCTGTCCAAGCAGATCTGCGTCAAGCCCGTGGCGCGCAGCGCCTGGCGGCTGGCCGACGTGCAGGAGCGCTGGGACACGCTGGTGCTGCGTTCGTGGATCGAGGAGGGTGGTGAATGGCGCCTGTACCAGGAGGGCACGCTGGCCGCGCTGCGCCCGCCGGCCGATCTGCTGGCGCGCTGCGCCGCGGCCGACGGCGAACCGACCGACGGTTTCGCGATGACCTGCGGCACGGTCGGCGCCATCGGCGGCATCCGCCCGGCCGCGCGTTTTCGCATGGAACTGGTGGATGAACACACCGGCCGCCGCATCGCGCACGAGTACCGCGCGGTCTCGCTGCCCATCGTCGCCTGACGCACAAGGGACCGCACATGCCCGCCCCGATCTCCCTCGAAGCCGCCCGCGCCGAACTGGCCGCTGGCCGCGTCACCTCCGCCGCGCTGACCGCATCCGCGCTGCAACGCATCGCCGATCCTTCCGGCGAAGGCGCACGCACCTTCACCCGCGTCCAGCATCTGGCGCGCGCCTCCGACAGCCTGCGCGAAGCCGGCCTCGTGCGCTCGCCGCTCGAAGGCCTGCCGGTTTCGGTCAAGGACCTGTTCGACGTGGCCGGCGAACCGACGACCGCCGGCTCCGTCGTGCTGCGCGATGCGCCGCCTGCCACGCACGACGCCGAGGCCGTGCAGCGCCTGCTGTCGGCGGGCGCGGTGCTGGTCGGCAAGACGAACATGACGGAGTTCGCGTACTCCGGCCTCGGCCTCAATCCGCACTACGGGACGCCGGCCAATCCGTGGCAACGCG
>JAZKDA010000151.1:0-2705 GCA_040387815.1 Pseudomonadota bacterium
GGATCTCGCGGGCGACGCTCTATGGAAGGCTGGGTGAGTCCCAGGATAACCCTGACAAAATCCAATACACATGACTGACATTCAGTCATTTCATGTGTCTGAAATTTATTCATTTCGGCGCATTGTGCAGCTTTTTTATTTTGAATCAATGACTTAGATTCTGGCACGGAGTGTGCAAAGCCTGATCATCCCAAATAGGAGACCCTATGCACCGTCGCTCCCTTATCGCCCTGGCCACCCTGGCCGCAGCCATCGCCTCGCCGCTGGCCCTGGCCCAGTCCAAGGACATCAAAATTGCCCTGATCGCCAGCAAGACCGGCCCTCTGGAGGCCTATGCGAAGCAGACCGTCATCGGCTTCCAGCTGGGCCTGGACTACGCCACCGGCGGCACGATGCAGGTAGCGGGCCGCAAGATCGTCGTGATCGAGAAGGACGACCAGTTCAAGCCCGACGTGGCCAAGAGCCTCCTGGCCGCGGCCTATGCCGACGAGAAGGTGGACCTCGCGGTCGGCACCACCGGCTCGCCCTCCGCGCTGGCGATGCTGCCAGTAGCCGAGGAATACAAGAAGATCCTGCTGGTCGAGCCCGCCGTGGCCGACTCGATCACTGGTGACAAGTGGAACAAGTACATCTTCCGCACCGGCCGCAACAGCTCGCAGGACGCCGCCTCCAACGCGGTGGCGCTGGACTCCCCCGACAACGTGATCGCCATCCTGGCCAACGACAACGCCTTCGGGCGCGACGGCGTGAAGGCCTCCAAGGAGTTCACCAAGAAGGCCAAGATCGTCCACGAGGAATACCTGCCCGTCGGCACCACCGATTTCACGGCGGGCCTGCAGCGCATCGTCGACAAGCTCAAGGACCAGCCGGGCAAGAAGTTCATCTCGGTGGCCTGGTCGGGTGCGCCCACACCCTTTGCCAAGATCGCCGACCTGGACCTGGAGAAGCGTTACGGCATCAAGCTCGCCACGGGCGGCAACATCCTGCCGGCCATGGTGGCCTACAAGCAGTTCCCCGGCATGGAGGGCGCACTGTATTACTACTTCGGCATCCCCAAGAACCCGGCCAACGAGGCCCTGGTGACCCAGCATTACAAGCAGTTCAAGGCACCGCCGGACTTCTTCACGGCGGGTGGTTTCAGTGCCGCCATGGCGGTGGTCACCGCGCTCAAGAAGACCAACGGCGACACCAACACCAACAAGCTCATCAGCACCATGGAAGGCATGAGCTTCGACACGCCCAAGGGCAAGATGACCTTCCGCAAGGAAGACCATCAGGCGATGCAGTCGATGTACCACTTCAAGATCAAGGCCGACCCCGCCTTTGCGTGGGGCGTGCCGGAGCTGGTGCACGAGATCAAGCCCGAAGAGATGGACATCCCCATCAAGAACAAGCGCTGAACACGGCGCTGATCGCCCCCTGAACCCGCGGCGCGCATGCAGGCGCCGCCCCTTTTTCGCCCCGGATGGCCGCCGGGCGAAGCGCCAGCCTGCGTCCGCACCAGCTGTCGCGCTCCACGGTCGATTCGTCAGTCTGCAAGCAAGCGTTCGATACACAAACCAATAGGAGACAGCGATGCCAACGATGCGATGGAACAACTGGAAGGGGTTTGCCGCGGCTGCGGTGATCACGGCGGCGGCGCAGGCCGCCACGGCGGCCGTGCCGCTGCCGGCGCTCGGCGCCAACCCGGCGGAGGTGAGCGTGTCCGGCCTGTCGGCCGGCGGCTTCATGGCGGTGCAATTGCACGTGGCTTACTCGGCCACCTTCAAGCGCGGCGCGGGCGTGGTCGCCGGCGGTCCGTACTACTGTGCCGAAGGCTCGGTGCTCAACGCCACCGGGCGCTGCATGACGCACAGCACCAGCATTCCGGTGTCGACGCTCGTGAGCACCACCAACAGCTGGGCCGCCAGCGGTGCGATCGACCCGGTGTCGAACCTCACCAACTCGAAGGTGTACCTGTTCTCGGGCACCTCCGACAACACCGTCAAGCAGCCGGTGATGGACGACCTGAAGACGTACTACCAGAGCTTCGTGCCGGCCGCCAACACGGTCTACAAGAACAACCTCGGCGCGGGCCACGCGATGGTCACCGACGACTACGGCGGCGCCTGCAGCACCACGGCCGCGCCGTACATCAACAACTGCGGCTTCGACCTCGCGGGCGAGATCCTCACGCAGCTGTACGGCCCGCTGAATCCGCGCAACAACGGCACGTTGGGCGGCACCTTCACCGAGTTCAACCAGTCGGAGTTCGTCACCGGCCACGGCGTGGCCGCCACCGGCTGGCTCTATGTGCCGCGGGCCTGCACCACCACCTCGTGCCGCGTGCACCTGGTGCTGCACGGCTGCAAGCAGAACTACACCGACGTGAGCGACCAGTACGTCAAGAAGACGGGCTACAACCGCTGGGCCGACACCAATAACATCATCCTGATCTATCCGCAGACCAGCACCGCGGCGACCAACAGCTGCTGGGACTGGTGGGGCTACGACAGCGCCAACTACGCCAAGAAGTCGGGCCCGCAGATGGCCGCCATGAAGGCCGTGATCGACCGCGTCACCGGTTCGGCCGGCGGCGGCAGCGGGCTGCCGGCGCCCACGGGCGTGGGCACCTCGGGCGCGACCAGCAGCAGCATGGTTGTCGGCTGGGCCGGCGTCTCGGGCGCATCGGGCTACAACGTGTACCGCGGCGGCAGCAAGGTCAA
>JAZKDA010000152.1:0-6144 GCA_040387815.1 Pseudomonadota bacterium
CGGATGCCCTTGCCCTTGTAGGGCTCGGGCGGACGAATCGCACGAATCTCAGCGGCCACCTGGCCCACGCGTTGACGGTCGGCGCCCTTGATCACGATTTCCGTGGGTGCCGGGGTGGCGACGGTGATGCCCGCGGGCATGTCTTTGTTGACGGGGTGCGAAAAGCCGACCGACAGGTTCAGCTTGGCGCCCTGGGCAGCGGCCTTGTAGCCCACACCGACCAGGTTGAGCTTCTTCTCGAAGCCCTTGGTCACACCCACGACCATGTTGTTGACCAGCTGGCGCATCGTGCCGCTCATGGCATTGGCCTCGCGCGACTCGTCGATCGGGACGAAGGTCAGCTTGCCGCCATCGATGGTCACCTTGACCAGGCCGTTCAGGGACAGCGACAGCTGGCCGCCGGTGCCCTTGACGTTGATCTGGTCTTCCTTGATCTGCACGTCCACGCCTTGCGGGACGTCGACCGGCATTTTTCCTACTCGGGACATTCTTTTTTCCTTCCCTTTAGGCCACGTAGCACAGCACTTCGCCGCCCACGCCAGTGGCGCGCGCCTTGCGATCGGTCATCACGCCCTTGGGCGTGGTGACGATGGCCACACCCAGGCCGTTCTGGACCTGGGGAATGGCGTCGCGACCCTTGTAGACACGCAGGCCAGGACGGCTCACGCGCTCGATGCGCTCGATGACGGGACGACCGGCGTAGTACTTGAGGGCGATCAGGAGTTCGCTCTTTCCGTCTTCGGTCTTGACCTGGAAGCCGTCGATGTAGCCCTCGTCCTTCAACACCTGGGCAATGGCCACCTTCACTTTGGAAGAGGGCACGCTCACCGTGGCCTTGGCCACCATCTGCGCGTTGCGGATGCGGGTCAGCAGGTCGGCAATGGGATCACTCATGCTCATGTTCTGTCTCTCCTGCCTGGCTTACCAGCTGGCCTTGATCACGCCTGGGATGTCGCCTGCAAAGGCCATCTCGCGGATCTTGCTTCGGGCCAGACCGAACTGGCGGAACGTGCCGCGCGGACGGCCCGTGATCTCGCAGCGGTTGCGCTGGCGAGTGGGGTTGGCGTTGCGGGGCAACTTTTGCAGCGCGAGGCGGGCGGCGGCGCGCTCTTCCTCGGTCTTCTTGACATCGCTGGCGATCACCTTGAGTTCCGCGTGTTTCTTCGCGTACTTGGCGACCAGTTTGTCTCGCTTGAGCTCGCGCTCGATCAAAGCTACTTTAGCCACGATGGTCCTTCAGTTCTTGAACGGGAAACGGAAGCCCGCGAGCAGTGCCTTGCACTCTTCGTCGTTCTTGGCCGTGGTCGTGATGCTGATGTTCAGACCGCGCAAGGCATCCACCTTGTCGTACTCGATCTCAGGGAAGATGATCTGTTCCTTGACACCGATGTTGTAGTTGCCGCGGCCGTCGAATGCACGGCCGGAGATGCCGCGGAAGTCACGCACGCGGGGCAGGGCGACGGTGACGAAACGGTCCAGGAACTCATACATGCGGGTGCCGCGCAGCGTCACCATGGTGCCGATGGCCTGGCCTTCGCGGATCTTGAATCCGGCGATGGGCTTCTTGGCCTTAGTCACAACCGGCTTCTGGCCAGCGATCTTGGTCAGGTCGGCCACGGCGTTGTCCATGACCTTCTTGTCGGCGACCGCCTCGGACACACCCATGTTCAGGGTGATCTTGGTGATGCGCGGAACCTGCATCGGAGACTTGTAGCCGAACTTGGCGATCAGTTCCGGGGCGATCTTGTCGAGGTAGATTTGCTTGAGTCGTGTCATGTGCTACCCCTCAGGCCGCCTTGATTTGTTCGCCAGAGGACTTGAACACGCGCACGCGCTTGTCGCCCTCGACCTTGATGCCCACCCGATCGGCCTTGCCGGTGGCGGGGTTGAAGATCGCCACGTTGGACTGGTGAATCGGCATGGTCTTTTCCACGATGCCACCGGTGGTGCCCTTCAGGGGGTTCGGCTTGGTGTGCTTCTTGACCAGGTTGATGCCTTCGACGACGACATGGTCGTCATCCTTGCGAAGCACCACCTTGCCACGCTTGCCCTTGTCGCGGCCCGCGAGCACGACCACTTCGTCGCCTTTGCGAATCTTGTTCATGAACGCGTCCTCTTACAGAACTTCGGGGGCCAGAGACACGATCTTCATGAACTTCTCGGTACGCAACTCACGCGTGACCGGGCCGAAGATGCGGGTGCCAATGGGCTCCAGCTTGTTGTTAAGCAGCACGGCGGCATTGCCGTCGAACTTGACCAGGGAGCCATCGCTGCGGCGGATGCCTTTGGCGGTGCGGACCACCACGGCGCTGTAGACCTCGCCTTTTTTGACGCGGCCGCGCGGCGCAGCTTCTTTGATGCTCACCTTGATGATGTCGCCTACGCTGGCGTAGCGACGCTTGGAGCCACCGAGCACCTTGATGCACAGCACGGACTTCGCGCCTGTGTTGTCGGCGACTTCGAGCCGGGATTCAGTTTGGATCATTTCAAATTATTCCCAACTTGTACCCAAGGCCTCCGCGAAAAACGCGCAAAGGTTTCGGGTCAGTCTTGGGCCTGTCGGCACCTCTCGGGGACTCCGAAAGGCTTCGATTAGGCAGAACTCTCGCCAAAAAATAGGCGAGCCCGCGATTATGGCCTGACTTCAGGCTGTGTCAAGCATCTGTTTGCACCCCGCGTGGCAAATAGGTCGCGGCCAGGCGCTCGAAAGGCTCCTGCGCCGGGTCAACGCCCGTCTCTTCGCGCAGGATGAGGGCGACCCCGGGGGCGAGCGCGGCCGCCAGCCGGGCATCAAGGAACAGCAGCCTCGAACGTCGGGCCAGGACGTCTTCCACCGTGCGGGCGTATTCGACGCGGGCGGCAAACCGCACCATGGCTTCGGTCAGGCCGCCGCCCAGCTGCCGGCCGGCCCCCGGCAGGGCTTGCACTTCGAGGGCATCACTTCCATATAAGTGCAGGCCAGGCGGCATCGCAAGGTCGCTTGTCATGTGGCCCAGGCCGACACCGCCCGCCAAGCGCAAGTTGGCAGTCACTCCGGCGGCAATCCCGGTGAGCAGACGACTGTGCACGCAAATGTTCAGCACGTCCTCGGCCATGGATCGGTAGGTCGTCCATTTTCCGCCGGTGACCGTCACGAGGCCGGAGGGGCTCACCTCGACCGTGTGCTCGCGGCTGATCGAGCCCGGGGAGCCCGGGGCGCCGGCGGTGGGGCGCACAAGCGGGCGCAGGCCAGCCCAGAGGCTTCGGACGTCGTCCAGCGCCGGCGCACGGGCCAGGTAGCGGCCCGCCTCGCGCAGGATGAACCCCAATTCGCCCGGCAGCGCCTGCGGTTCGCGCGGCAGGTCGGCGCGCGGCGTGTCGGTGGTTCCCAGGATCACCTTGCCGAACCAGGGGACAGCGAACAACACCCGGCCGTCGGCGGTGCGCGGCACGATCAGCGCGTCGCCGCCCGGAAGAAACTCGCGGTCGACCACGGCATGGATGCCCTGACTGGGGGACACCAGAGGCGCAACGCCTGCGATGCCGCGGCCGGCGTCCAGTTGGCGCAGGGCGTCGACCCACACGCCGGTGGCGTTGATGACGCAGCCGGCATGCAGATCGAACGCGCGGCCGCCCTCGCGGTCCTGGCAACGCAGCCCGACCACGCGGCCGCCCTCGTGCAAGAGGCCGACCGCGGCGCAATAGTTGGCGACGGCCGCGCCCTGCTGCGCCGCCGTGCGGGCCAGCGCCAACGCCAGCCGGGCGTCGTCGAACTGGCCGTCCCAGTAGCGCACACTGCCCTTGAGCCCCTCGGCCAGCAGGTTGGGCAGGCGCGCCAGCGTTTCCTGGCGATCGAGGAACTGCGTTGGGCCAAGCCCGTCGCCGCCGGCCAGTGCGTCATACAGCTTGAGCCCGGCGCCGTGAAACGGCGACTCCCACAGACGGTAGGACGGCATGATGAAGGCCAGCGGCCGGGCCAGATGGGGGGCGTTGCGCAGCAGGCAGGCGCGCTCGTGCAGGGCTTCATGCACCAGGCCGATCCGTCCTTGGGCCAGGTAGCGAACGCCGCCATGAACCAGCTTGGTGGCACGCGAGGAGGTACCACCACCGAAATCGTGCGACTCGACCAGCGCCACCGACAGGCCACGCGAGGCCGCGTCCAGCGCCACGCCCAGCCCCGTCGCGCCCCCGCCGACGACGGCCACGTCGTACCGGGTGGGACGGGTCAGCCGATCCATCACATCCTGTCTGCGCATTGGGCGATTGTCGCCCCGGCCGCGCGCCGTGCGGGCGGCGCTAGACTCGCCCGATGACCGCTTGCGCCGCTCTTTCCCACCTCACGTCAGTCGCCTTCATCGGCGGCGGCAACATGGCCAGCGCCATCATCGGCGGGCTGCTGCGGCAAGGGCTGCCGGCCGCGGCGATCGACGTGGTCGAGCCATTCGCACCCGCTCGCGAGCGACTGCTGGCCGATTTCGGTATCCGCGCGCTGCCGGCGGCCGACGTGGCACTGGAGCGGGCCGCCCTGGTGGTCTGGGCGGTCAAGCCTCAGACCTTCCAGGAGGCCGCCGGCCAGGCGCGGCCCCATCTGAACGCGCAGGCGCTGCACCTGAGCGTGGCCGCCGGCATCCGCTCGGACAGCATCGCCCGCTGGCTCGGCACCGAACGGGTCGTCCGGTCGATGCCGAACACGCCGGCCTTGGTCGGCAAGGGCATGACCGCCTTGTTCGCCCGCGATGCGGTGGCGGCCGCCGACCGCACGCAGGTGGAGGCCGTGATCGCCACCACCGGCCAGTCGTTGTGGGTCGCCGCCGAAGGGCAACTGGACGCCGTGACGGCCTTGTCCGGCTCCGGCCCGGCCTATGTGTTCCTGTTTCTCGAAGCCATGATCCAGGCCGGCGCCGAGATGGGCTTGCCGCGCGAACAAGCCACCCAGCTGGCCATCGGCACCTTCGTCGGCGCCTCGGCGCTGGCCGCCGATTCGAGCGATCCGCCGCAGCTGCTGCGCGAGCGTGTCACCTCCAAGGGCGGCACCACCTACGCGGCCATCACCTCGATGCAGCACGACGGCGTGCCCGAGGCCTTCATCAAGGCCATGCATGCCGCCTGCCTGCGGGCCAAGGAACTGGGCGACGAGTTCGGCGCGCGTTAAACCCACCCGCGAAGCGCCTTCGGCGGCTCAGCGCAGGGCGTAACCCAGCACGACCCCCGCGAACACCGTGAACCCCAGCCAGTGGTTCAGCCGGAACGCCCGGAAGCACCCCTCGCGGCGACGGTCGCGGATCATGGTGTAGTGCCACACCGCCTGCGCCGCGGCGGCCGCCCAGGCCAGCGCCAGCGGCGCCGCCGCCACACGCGACGCCAGCACCAGCGCCCACAGCGCCAGAAACAGGGCGTAGCACAGCATCACCACCGGCACGTCGGCGCGGCCCAGCGTGATGGCCGAGGTCTTCATGCCGATCAGCAGGTCGTCGTCGCGGTCGACCATGGCGTATTCGGTGTCGTAGGCCAGCACCCAGAACAGGTTGCCCAGAACCAGCGCCCAGGCCACCGGCGGCACATTCGACTGCACCGCCGCGAAGGCCATCGGAATCCCGAAACTGAAGGCCACACCCAGCACCGCCTGCGGCATCGAGACGTAGCGCTTGGCGAATGGATACACCAGCGTGATCGCCAGCGCGGCAAACGACCACAGCACTGTGGCCAAGTTGATGGTGAGCACCAGCGCGAACGCCAGCAGCGCCAGCACCGCGCCCACCGCCAACGCCTCGCGCGGCGCGATGCGGCCCGACGTGACCGGGCGCTGCGCGGTGCGCTTGACGTGGCGATCGAAGTCGCGATCGGCCACGTCGTTGACGCAGCAGCCGGCGCTTCGCATCAGGATCGTGCCCAGCACGAAAACGGCCAGCAGGTGCCAGCCGGGAAAGCCCTGAGCCGCCACCCACAGCCCGCTGAGCGTGGGCCACAGCAGCAGCAGCCAACCGGCCGGGCGGTCCCAGCGGATCAACTGCAGGTACAACTGCAAGCGGCTTCTCATGCCAGCCAAGCTCACGACAGCCGCGTGACGCCCGGCAGCTCGCAGGCGTAGATGGCGTTGCGCAGCGCCGCGATCGCCTCGTAGCGGGTGAAGCTGCGGCGCCAGGCCAGCACCACCCGGCGGCTGGG
>JAZKDA010000153.1:0-2487 GCA_040387815.1 Pseudomonadota bacterium
TTCGAGACCACCGAGACGCAGATCGTCTGCGACGAGAACGGCCGCATCGAGAAGATCGTGCCGCGCACCCGCAACGACGCGCACAAGCTCATCGAGGAGGCCATGCTGGCCGCCAACGTCTGCAGCGCCGACTTCATCGCCCAGGGCGGCCAGCCCGGCCTGTTCCGCGTGCACGAAGGCCCCACGCCCGAGAAGCAGGAGATCCTGCGCAACTACCTCAAGGCCATGGCTGTGGGCATGACCATCGGCGACGATCCCAAGCCCTCGGAGTTCCAGGCCATCGCCGAGGCCACCAAGGACCGGCCCGACGCCCAGCAGATCCACACCATGCTGCTGCGCTCCATGCAGCAGGCGATCTACACCCCCTTCAACAGCGGCCACTTCGGGCTGGCCTACGAGGCCTACACCCACTTCACCAGCCCGATCCGGCGCTATCCCGACCTGCTGGTGCACCGCGTCATCAAGGCCATCCTCACCAAGACGCGCTACCAGCTGCCGGTGCTGCCAACGCCGGGCGAGGCGCATGCCAAGCTCTCCAAGCGCCTGGCGCAGCGGGTCAAGGCACCCGAGCAGAAGCCGATGAAGGTTTCGGCCAGGCCGGTCGAGATGCAGGCCTGGGAGGCCGCCGGCCTGCACTGCAGCGCCAACGAGCGCCGTGCCGACGAGGCCAGCCGCGACGTCGAGGCCTGGCTCAAGTGCAAGTACATGCGCGAGCACCTCGGCGAGGAATACTCGGGCCTGGTCACCGCGGCCACCAGTTTCGGCATCTTCGTCACGCTCGACGCCATGTACGTCGAGGGCCTGGTGCACATCACCGAACTGGGCGGCGAGTACTTCAAGTTCGACGAGGCGCGCCAGGAACTGCGTGGCGAACGCACCGGCATCCGCTACGCCATCGGCACGCGGGTGCGGGTGCAGGTCAGCCGCGTCGACCTCGACGGCCGCAAGATCGACTTCCGCCTGGTGCGCGAAGGCGAGGAACTGACAGGCCGCGCCATGAAGGACAAGGGCGTGGCCGGTGGCGGCGTGCCGGCCAAGGCCTCGGAGAAGCGGGCTTCGCGCAAGAAGGCCGAGGCGCCAGGCGAGCGCGATCGCTCGCCGATCCAGGCGCTGCGTTCGGCGGTCAAGAAGGCCGCGACCACCAAGGGCAAGGGCCGCAAGCCGCGCCGCTGAGGAAAGGACTGCTCATGCTGGACGCATCCACCGCACGGATCGCCATCGTCACCGGCGGCGGCAGCGGCATCGGCCGCGCGGCGGCCCTGGCCCTGTTGCGCGACGGCTGGCGCGTGGCCCTGGCCGGCCGCCGCCGCGAGGCGCTGGAAGAAACGATGGCGCTGTCGGGCGCGGCCGAGCGGGGCCTGGCGGTGCCGACCGACGTCACCGACCCGGCGTCGGTCGCCGCCCTGTTCGACACCACGGTGAAAACCTGGGGCCGGGTTGACCTGCTGTTCAACAACGCGGGCGTCGGCGCGCCGGGCCTGCCGCTCGAAGACCTGCCGCTGGACATCTGGAAGCAGGTGGTGGACACCAACCTCAACGGCATGTTCTACGGCATCCAGCAGGCTTTCCGGGTGATGAAGGCGCAGTCGCCGCGCGGCGGGCGGATCATCAACAACGGCTCGATCTCGGCGCATGCGCCCCGGCCCAATTCGATCGCCTACACCGCGACCAAGCACGCGGTGATGGGCATGACCAAGACCGCCGCGCTCGACGGCCGCAAATACGACATCGCGGTGGGCCAGATCGACGTGGGCAACGCCGGCACCGAGCTGGCCCAGCGCATGACCCAGGGCGTGCCCCAGGCCAACGGCCAGGTGGCGGCCGAGCCGCTGATGGACGTGAACATTGTTGGGGAGTCGGTGCTGTACATGGCTCGGCTGCCCTTGGAGGCGAACGTGCTGTTTCACACGGTGATGGCGACCAAGATGCCGTTTGTCGGACGAGGCTGAGCGGTTCTTCGCTCAATCCCCGCCAAGCGCCGCAGCCAACGCACCTGCTGTCAGCGCGCCATCCCCCCGCCAGCCGTCCGCCAGCGCCCCGTGCCGCCACACGGCGTCGCATGCCGCTTGCAGCGCGTCGTACCCCTGCGCCAGGTTGGCAGCGACCATGCCGGCCAGCACATCGCCCGTGCCCGCCGTGGCCAGACGCGCATTGCCCGTGGCATTCACACGCGGCGCCGCCAGGGCTGAAGCGATCACTGTCCCCGAGCCCTTGAGCACCGCCACGCCGCCGAAGCGCTCCACCAGCCGCTGCGCGGCAGCCAGCCGGTCGGATTGAACGTGGCCTGTGTCCGCGCCCAGCAACCGCGCCGCTTCCAGCGGGTGGGGCGTCATCACCGTCGGCCGGTCTGAGCGAGCGGTGCGGGCCCGCAACAGGGTTTGCAAGTTGGCATCGGCCGCAATGGCGTTGAGTGCGTCGGCATCGAGCACCAGGCTGCGCGCGTTCGACAACAGCGCCGGCAGAACCTCGCGCACCGCGTCGCCGCCG
>JAZKDA010000153.1:2497-3199 GCA_040387815.1 Pseudomonadota bacterium
CCACATGGAGGCGGCGCAGGTCCAATGCGTCGACGCTGCGGAACATCAGCTCGGGCGCGGTCACGTCGACCGTCATGGCGTCGGCGCCCAATTGCGCCACGAAGACCCGTCCGGCACCGCCGTGCAATGCGGCCGCTGCAGCGAGCAGGGTGGCGCCACGCATGCCCGGTGCGCCGCCGACCACGGCCACGTCACCCCAGCTGCCCTTGTGCGAGGCATGGGCACGCACCCTGGCCGGCGCGGGCGCGTTCAGCAGGGCCGAGGCCGGCTCGCGGGTGGTGACGCCGAGGTCGTCGAACCACAGTTCGCCGCAGGCATCGCGCCCGTGCCCCGTGAACAGGCCAGGCTTGAGCGCGAGCAGGCTGAGCGTGTGGGTGGCCGCAACCGACTCGCCCATGCCGGTGTCGGCATTCAGGCCGGAGGGCAGATCAACCGCCAGGACCGGCATGCCGGCCTCGGCCATCAAGTTGCGCCAGTGGGCGGCGGCCCCGTCCAGCGGACGCTGCGCACCGATGCCCAGCAGTGCATCGATGGCGAAGTCGAAGCTGGCGGGCGCGGCATCGGCGAAGCGCACGCCGGCGGCGCGGGCCCGCTCAAGGGAGGCGGCGGCGTCGGCCGGCAGGAGGTCTTCGCGCCCCAGCCAGGTGACCACGGGCGCCTTGCCCCAGTGCTGCAGGTGCATGGCGGCCTCCAGGCCGTCAC
>JAZKDA010000153.1:3209-5903 GCA_040387815.1 Pseudomonadota bacterium
CCGCCGTTGTTGCCGGGGCCGCAGGCTACCCACACCGTGCGGGCATGCGGCGCGAGCGCCAGGGCAAGCCGCGCCACGGCCAAGCCCGCGCGCCGCATCAGCGTGTGCGGCGGCAGCGCGGCGGCGGCCTCGCCCTCGATCTTGCGGGTAGTGGCGACGTCGAACAAGGGCCAGGCCTGGCCGGGCGTGATGCGATGCATGGCGGCATTGTGCCGCCGCGATGGCGCCGGAACGCACTGCCGAGTCAGAGTCCCAGGCGGCTCAGGTCCAGGCCTTCGAGGTCGATCTCGGGCGTGCGGCCCGACATGAGGTCGGCCAGGGCCCGGGCGCTGCCGCACGACAGCGCCCAGCCGCTGGAGCCGTGACCCAGGTTCAGCCACACGCCGGGAACGCCGCTGGCGCCCACAACGGGCGGCCCGTCGGGCAGCATGGCGCGTGCGCCTTTCCATTGCTGCATCTGGCCCGTCAGGCGGGCGGATGCGGGGAACCAGTCCTGCAGGACCTTGTACAGGGTGCGGATGACGTCGGGCCGGTTGTGGTCGGCCCGCCCGCCGATCTGGGCGCCGCCGGCCACCCGTACCCGCTGGCCCAGGCGGGTGATCGCCACCTTGTAGCGTTCGTCCATCACGCCACTGCGCGGCGCGTTGAGCGGCTCAGCGATGGGCGCGCTGACCGAATAGCCGTGCACGGCCGCCAGCGGCAGCTGCACGCCCACCGGACGCAACAGCGCGGCGGCGTCGACCCCGCCGCACAGGACCACCGCGTCGAAAGCACGCGTCGTGGGTGGGCCGTCGCCGCGCGCCACCTGCAAGATGGCCGGGCTGCCGCTGTCGAGCGGCTTGACGGTGCTGTGGAACTCGAACTGAGCGCCCAGTGCCTGTGCCTCCTTCTTGAGCAGGAGGGCGAACTGGCGGCAGTTGGCCACACCGTCGTCGGGCAGGTGCAGGGCGCCGGCGAAGTCGCGCGCGGGCGCCAGGGCGGGCTCGACCCCGCGCGCCTGCTGCGGCGTGAGTTCCTCGAGGCGCACACCGGCTTCTTGCAACAACGGCACGCCGGCCATCACGCGCTGGCGCTCTTTTTCCGAGCGCATCAGCACCAGGACGCCCGGACTGCAGTCGTACTCCAGCCGCAGTTCGGCGCTGAGCCCATGCAGCCGGTCGCGGCTGTACAAGGCCAGCCGTTGCAGGCGCGCGCGGTTGGCCGCATGCACCGGCGGCTTGCAGGCGCGCCACCAGGCGGCGATCCAGCGCAGCTCATGCCAGGCCATGGGCCAGCCCAGGCGGACCGCGGCGTGGGGGCGCCACAGTTCGCGCAGCACCTTGGCCGGCATGCCGGGGGCAGCCCAGGGCGTGACATAGCCGGGCGCGACCATGCCGGCGTTGGCGAAGCTGGTTTCCTCGGCGGCGGCGCCGCGGCGCTCGAACACGGTGACCTCATGGCCGCTGGCGGCCAGTTCGTAGGCCGTGGTGACGCCGACGATGCCGGCGCCCACGATGGCGACTTTCATTCAGTTCCCGGGAAGGTGATCAAGCAGGCGGGCAGGGGTGGAGCAGGGGCAGGCATGTGCTAGACTCGTCGGGCTTTGCCACAGGGCCGGCTGTAGCCGCCGTGCATTGTGACAAAGGGCAACCTGATCAGCGATCTGGGCAGTGTTGCAGCCAGCGTTTTTCAACTCACTCGCGAGTCCATCCCAGCAAGGTGTCGAAGTCCTGTCAGGTCTTCGATTCGGGGCGGATTTTAGACCTAACCTCAAGGAAAACAGACATGTCCGCCACTATGCGCGAAATGCTCGAAGCCGGTGTCCACTTCGGTCACCAGACCCGCTTCTGGAACCCCAAGATGGCCCCGTTCATCTTCGGCCACCGCAACAAGATTCACATCATCAACCTGGAAAAGTCGCTTCCGATGTTCCAGGACGCGATGAAATTCGTGAAGCAGCTGACCGCCAACCGCGGCACCGTGCTGATGGTGGGCACCAAGCGCCAGGCCCGCGACATCGTCGCCGTCGAAGCCAAGCGCGCCGGAGTGCCCTTCGTCGACCAGCGTTGGCTGGGCGGCATGCTCACCAACTTCAAGACGGTCAAGACCTCCATCAAGCGGCTCAAGGACATGAAGGCCCAGCAGGAAACCGGCCTGGAAGCCATGAGCAAGAAAGAGCAGCTCATGTTCGCCCGCGAGATGGAAAAGCTCGAAAAAGACATCGGCGGCATTCAGGACATGAACACCCTGCCCGACGCCATCTTCGTGATCGACGTGGGCTTCCACAAGATCGCGGTGGCCGAAGCCAAGAAGCTGGGCATTCCGCTGGTGGGCGTGGTCGACTCCAACCACTCGCCCGAAGGCATCGACTACGTGATCCCCGGCAACGACGACTCCGCCAAGGCCGTGGCCCTGTACGCCAAGGGCATTGCCGACGCCATCCTCGAAGGCCGCAATGCCGCCGTCAATGAGGTCGTCAAGGCCGTGTCGTCCGAAGGCGGCGGCGGCGACGAGTTCGTGGAAGTGGCCGAAGGCGCCCGCGCCTGATCGCCGTTGCGCGTCGGATCGCACGGCGGACGCGCCACACAAAAAGGGGCTCGCGAGCCCCTTTTTTCAAACCGAATCTGAATAACGTTAAGAGGTAATAAATGGCTGCAATCACCGCAAGCATGGTCGCCGAACTGCGCGCCAAGACCGACGCCCCCATGATGGAAT
>JAZKDA010000154.1:0-18197 GCA_040387815.1 Pseudomonadota bacterium
GCAAGCAGCTCGACCGCGGTGCCCGCGTGACCGAACTGCTCAAGCAGGCCCAGTATCAGCCCCTGTCCATCAGCCTGATGGCCGCCACTTTGTTCGCGGTGAACAAGGGCTTCGTCGATGACCTCGATGTCAAGAAGGTGCTGTCGTTCGAGCATGGCCTGCATGCCTTCCTCAAGGACAAGCACGCCGCGCTGCTGGCCAAGCTCGAGAACGACAAGGCCATGGACAAGGACGCCGAAGCCGAACTGACCGCTGCCATCCAAGCGTTCAAGAAGACCTTCGCCTAAGGCCAGGGGACCAACATGGCTGCAGGAAAAGAGATTCGCGGCAAGATCAAATCGGTGGAGAACACCAAGAAGATCACCAAGGCCATGGAAATGGTCGCCGCCTCCAAGATGCGCAAGGCGCAGGAGCGCATGCGTGCGGCCCGGCCTTATGCCGACAAGGTGCGCAACGTCGCCGCCAACCTCGGCAAGGCCAACCCCGAGTACACCCACGCGTTCATGCGCTTGAACGAGCAGGCCAAGACGGCCGGTTTCATCGTCGTCACGACCGACAAGGGTCTGTGCGGCGGCATGAACACCAACGTGCTGCGTGTGGTCACCACCAAGCTGCGCGAGCTGCAGGCCGCCGGCCAGGAATCGCAGTCCGTGGCCATCGGCAACAAGGGCTTGGGTTTTCTCAACCGCATCGGTGCCAAGGTCATCTCGCACGTCACCCAATTGGGCGACACGCCGCACCTGGACAAACTGATCGGCCCGGTCAAGGTGCTGCTCGACCAGTACGCCGAGGGCAAGCTCAGCGCCGTCTACCTGTGCTACACCAAATTCATCAACACGATGAAGCAGGAAGCCGTGGTGGAGCTGCTGCTGCCGCTGGACGACAGCAAGCTCAAGGCCGACGAAGGTCATCACGGCTGGGACTACATCTACGAGCCCGACCCCAAGTCGGTCATCGACGAGCTGCTGCTGCGCTACGTCGAGGCCCTGGTCTACCAGGCCGTCGCCGAGAACATGGCTTCCGAGCAGTCGGCGCGCATGGTGGCAATGAAGGCCGCCACCGACAACGCGGGCAACGTGATCGGCGAACTCAAGCTGGTCTACAACAAGACGCGTCAGGCAGCGATCACGAAAGAGCTTTCGGAGATCGTGGCTGGCGCCGCGGCAGTTTAGAAATTGATTGGAGCAAACATGGCTCAAGAGAACACTCAGATGAACGCCGTTCAGGGAAAAATCGTTCAGTGCATCGGCGCTGTTGTCGACGTGGAGTTTCCGCGCGACAAGATGCCCAAGGTGTATGACGCCCTGAAGATGGCAGGTACAGCGCTCACGCTGGAAGTGCAGCAGCAGCTGGGCGACGGTATCGTGCGCACGATTGCTCTGGGCTCGTCCGACGGCCTGCGTCGCGGCAACATGGTCTACAACACCGAGAACCCGATCACGGTGCCGGTGGGCAAGGCCACGCTGGGCCGCATCATGGACGTGCTGGGCAACCCCATCGACGAGCGCGGCCCGGTCGACGCCACCCTGTCGGCGTCCATCCACCGCAAGGCCCCGGCCTATGACGAGCTGTCGCCCTCGCAGGAGCTGCTCGAAACCGGCATCAAGGTGATCGACCTGGTGTGCCCGTTCGCCAAGGGCGGCAAGGTGGGCCTGTTCGGCGGCGCCGGTGTGGGCAAGACCGTGAACATGATGGAGCTGATCAACAACATCGCCAAGGCCCACTCCGGTCTGTCGGTGTTCGCGGGTGTCGGTGAGCGTACCCGCGAGGGCAACGACTTCTATCACGAGATGGCCGACTCGGGCGTCGTGAAGCTGGACAACCTGGCCGAATCCAAAGTGGCCATGGTTTACGGCCAGATGAACGAGCCCCCGGGCAACCGCCTGCGCGTGGCGCTGACCGGCCTGACCATCGCCGAGTCGTTCCGCGACGAAGGCCGTGATGTGCTGTTCTTCGTGGACAACATCTACCGCTACACGCTGGCCGGCACTGAAGTGTCCGCCCTGCTGGGCCGCATGCCTTCCGCCGTGGGCTACCAGCCGACGCTGGCCGAGGAAATGGGCCGCCTGCAAGAGCGGATCACCTCCACCAAGGTCGGCTCGATCACCTCGATCCAGGCCGTGTACGTGCCCGCCGACGACCTGACCGACCCGTCGCCGGCCACCACCTTCGCCCACCTGGACTCCACCGTGGTGCTGTCGCGTGACATCGCCGCCCTGGGCATCTACCCCGCCGTGGACCCGCTCGATTCCACCAGCCGCCAGCTCGACCCGCTGGTCGTCGGCGAAGACCACTACGCCACCGCGCGCGCCGTGCAGAACACGCTGCAGCGCTACAAGGAACTGCGCGACATCATCGCCATCCTGGGCATGGACGAACTGGCACCGGATGACAAGCTGGCCGTGGCCCGCGCCCGCAAGATCCAGCGCTTCCTTTCGCAACCGTTCCACGTTGCCGAAGTGTTCACCGGCTCGCCCGGCAAGTACGTGCCCCTGGCCGAGACCATCCGTGGTTTCAAGATGATCACCAGCGGCGAGTGCGATCACCTGCCCGAGCAGGCCTTCTACATGGTCGGCACCATCGACGAAGCCTTCGAAAAGGCCAAGAAGATCGCGTAAAGCGTCGCATTCGGGCGATCCGCGTTGTTGCCGTGCTCACTGTGCCATTCGCACAGTTCCGCCCGGCGCCTAGCGGCTCATCCCGACTGCTTGCTTTTCACTTAGGAGAAACTGATGGTCGATAGCACCCACACCATCCACGTCGACGTGGTCAGCGCCGAGGAGTCGATCTTCTCCGGCGAGGCCCGCTTCGTGGCGCTGCCCGGTGAGGCCGGCGAGCTGGGGATCTATCCCCGCCACACGCCGCTGATCACGCGCATCCGTCCTGGTACGGTGCGCATCGAAAAGGCCGACGGCACCGAGGAGTTCGTCTTCGTGGCCGGTGGCGTGCTCGAAGTCCAGCCCAATACCGTCACCGTGCTGTCCGACACCGCCATTCGCGGCAAGGACCTCGACGAGGAAAAGGCCAACGAGGCGCGCCAAGCTGCCGAAGAAGCCTTGAAGAACGCCAAGAGCGACATCGACCTGGCCAAGGCCCAGTCCGAGCTCGCCGTCATGGCGGCCCAGATCGCCGCGCTGCGCAAATACCGCCAGAAGCGCTGATCCGGCAACCGAACAAGAAGCGCTAAAAACCGCGCCCTGGCCCCGCTCTCGAGCGGGGCTTTTTTATGTGCGCCAGTGACAGCCGCAAGACAGGCCCCGTCCGAATGACGATGGGAATATCCGCGTCCCATCCACCTGCGACTTGGCTGACACCTCAGCCGTGGGTCGCACCCCTGTCGCACCATGCTCCAACCGACCCGTCACAACGCTCCGAGGCCGCTTTCGGACATCGCCCAGGAGCTTGTGTCACGCAGGGCCGGAAGCGAACAGGAGTTGCGTTCCAGGGATGGTGAAAGTCTGGTCTTCAAGGACGGACCAACCGGCAGCAACCGCTGCGGCGGCCGCGACCGTCATCGACGTCAAGCAGTGCGGATCGTCTCGACGGCGCTGACGGAGCAGCTCATGGGGGCGGGCATGGACAGGAAGGATGCCGAGGCGGCTACCTTGGCCCTGGTGCGCCAGGTCCGCCCGTCGCCACCGGGCGGTACCCAAATCGTTCCCTTGAAGGTTCGGCATGTCACCGCGCTGCTGGCCCATGCCGAAGGCGCGGCGAGCCACGGCACCTCGGCAAAGGCTTATTGCGACGCCCTCCTGGCCGCGCCGGACGACAGGGCCGCAGCCAGGCCGCAGACCGTTACGCGGTTGGTCATTCCTCCTTCCAACAACGACAACAGCATCATCGAACTCATCGACTCCACCGATTTCGAGCCGACGCGCACGGTGACGATCGAGCGAATCGGCGCCACACCCCCGCGCGCCGTGGGCCAGGACGCCAAGGCGACGGATGGCACGGCGACGGATGGCACGGCCAGGCGTGACGCCCCTTTGCCGACGAAGTTCACGGGGCTATCCGCACATTGGGCGATCAAGCATGCGCAGTCGCGGGACAGCCGGCGCGCAGACATCGACAAGGCCATTCGCACCGCCAGCACCTGTGGCGAAGACGGGCGTGGCGACCAAGCGCGCACGAGCCTGTTCGCGGCGCTCAAGACCTGCGCCGCGCGGTTGACCCCGGTGGGCCCCGGTACGCTGGCCGCGCCCGATTCTTCCGATGTGTCGCTGTGGATCCGCCTGGCCGAAGGCTTGTGCCTCGAGCACGACGACGGAACCCGTCTGTGCACGCTGGAGCAGCTGCGCACGCTGTCCTTGTCGGACCGAAGCTCGGTCTTGCTGGCGCTTGCACTCGAGGCCAAACGCGCGGAGTCGATCGCCCCCGATCGGGCCACGCGGGCCTACCTGATGATCTCGTACCTGCTGGAGGCCGTCACCGATGACGACCTGATGCCGCCCGCCCTGCGGTCGGCCGAGCATCGCTTTCAGGAGGCTGCCGCAACCGACTTTCTCCAAGGCACGCTGCGGTGGGCGGACATGCCCGCCGCACAGCGGCAGGCGCTGCTGGTCTCGCTCGCGCGTCACCACGCGGCATGCTTGGGCTATCCGGTGCCGCAACTCACGTTCGGCGACCACCACGGCCGCCAGGTGATGCTGGCGCTGGCCCAGGCGCGCCTGCCCGTCGATACCGGCGACGCGCAACGCTGGCGCAGCTTCGAGAAAATGGCGCAGCGGCTGGGGCAGGATCTGCTGCCCTTCTGGCAGTTCGAACTGGCGCGCCGGTTCGAAAGGGACACCGTCGCCGCCGAAGATGTGGAAATGGCGCGCTTGATGTGCGTCGGCAACCTGCCCCCGCTGTCCAAGGAGCACCTGGCCTTCCACGTCAGCGAACCTCTCGCGCGCTGCATGGACGCAATGGCCCCGACCGCCCGGCAGATCTCGCTTCACGCGGCGTGTTGGTCGCCGGCGTCGCGCCCGCACCTGACGGTGCTCCCGAAAGAGTCCCTCAAGACGACCGACGCCAAAGCCAGGGCCGAGCCGATGCGCGCATCATGAATCTGAAACAATTTGTTGCCAAACCGTTCGCAAGCGCGGTAAAACGGGCCTCGCACCAATCGTTTACTGCGGACCGGCCTGAGTTCACATGGATGGTCCCTCCCCGACCGTGACCCTGCATATCCCGACCATCTTCCTGATGATCATGGTGGCCTCCGCCGCCATGGCGGTTGCGCTCGCCGCAATCGGCTATCAGGGACACCGCAGCCTGTGGGCCTGGTCGATGGCCATGATGTTGCAGGTCGTCACCTATGGCTTGTTCGCGCTGCGCGGCCGGATCCCCGATGTCTTGTCCGTCGTCGTGGCCAATATGGCCGTGGCCGCCACCTTGGCACTGCTGTCGATCGGCTTGTACCGCTTCCAGCAACGCAAGGTGCCCCCATGGGTGTTCCCCTTGCCGGTGGCGGTCATCGGCATCGGATTCTTGATCGTGCTGGATCATTTCAAGGTGCGGCTGCTGCTGGGCGCCGGTGTCTTCCTGGCGCAGCTGATCCATCTGCTCATCGTGCTGGTCCAAGGGCGCCACGAGACACCGGGCAGGGGAAAGTTCATCTTCGGCTTTCCGATCGCCTTGTTCGCCCTGTCCTTGCTGGCCAGGATGATCGGCGCCATCCTGGGCATCGACACCCCGGCAAGCCTTGCCGACCCCACCGCCATCACCATGGCGACCTTCGTGTCGGCCCTTCTGACGACCGTCCTGGCGACGGTGGGCGGTCTGATGATGGTCCAGGAGCGTGGCGAGCGAGCCCTGTCGGCCAGCGAATCGCGCTACCGAAAGCTGATCGACGGCGCCAGTGAAGGCATTTGCGTGATCGAGGGGGGTGTGTTTCGATTCATCAACCCTGAGGGGCTGCGGCTGATCGGTTACTCGGCCAAAGAGCTGATCGGCGCGCCATTTCTCAACGTCATTCACCCGGACGACCACGCGATGGTCATCCTCAACTACCAGAAGCGCCTGCAGGGCCAGTCGGACAACTTCAAATACCCGCTGCGCGTACTGACCGCGGATCGGGGGGTTCGCTGGCTGGAGGTCGGCGGCGTGGCCTTCCAATGGCAGGGAAAGCCGGCAACCCTGAACTTTCTCACCGACATCACCGAGCGCAAGCGCGACGAGGCCAGCCTGCAGGAAGCCCATGACGAACTCAAGCGGCACCGCGACCACCTGGATGAACGCGTTCAGGAGCGCACGCGGGAGCTGGCCCTGGCCCGCGACCTCGCGCAAGCCGCGGACCGCGCCAAGACAGCCCTGCTGGCCAATGTCAGCCACGAGTTGCGCACGCCGCTCAACCACATCGTCGGCAATGGCTACCTGCTGGCCGAAGGTCTCAAGGATCCCGAAAAGAAGGCGCAGGCCGACACCATCGTGGCCGCCTCCCGGCAACTGCTGGCGTTGGTCAACGACCTGATCGAGATGGCACGCCTGGAGTCGCAGCAGATCCAGCTGGACGCGATCGATTTTTCCCTGCGTTCCGTGTTGGACCGTGCACAGCATCAACACCACCGCGCCATGCAAGCCAAGGGCTTGAAGTTGGTGCTCGAGGTGGACGCCCGCCTGCCCGACGCGTGGGTCGGGGATCCGATCCGGCTCGGGCAGGTGCTGCACCACTTTCTGGACAACGCCACCAAGTATTCCGACAGCGGCCAGGTCACGCTGCGTTGTCAACCGGTGGGGGATCTGGCAAACGGTGGCGCCCTGCGCTTCGAGGTCGAGGACCAGGGGGTGGGCATTGGGCCGGAGCAGCGCCGCAAGCTTTTTACCCTCTTCGAGCAGGGCGATGGTTCCTCCACCCGGCGCCAGGGCGGGACCGGCATCGGGCTGGCGTTCGCCAAGCGCGTGGTGGGCCTGATGGGCGGCGAGATCGGCGTCGAGAGCGTGCTGGGGCAAGGCAGCCGGTTCTGGTTCACTGTCACATTCAAGCCCGCCAAGGCGGTTGTCGCGGCGGCATTGCCGCGGCAGCGGGATCCGCACCAGGCGCACGATGCGGCGGCCCGCATGGCGCGCCTGCTGGCGGACGACGATGCCAGCGCCCTGGAGCTGTGGCAGGCCTACACACCCCTGTTTGTCGATCTGCTCGGACAGCGGGCCGAAGCGTTCGGGCAGGCCGTCGAGCGGTTCGAGTTTTCGCAGGCCTTGGAGCTCTTGCGTCAGCACGATGCGGGCTGACCCTCACTCGGTGAGGGTCAGCGGCTTGTCGTCAGCGGGTGCGACGCGGGTTGAGCCGAGATACTCCTTGAATGAGCGCGCGGCCGGTGAGTGGGACAGGTTGCGCAGGGTGACGATACCGACCTCGCGGATCGGCGCCGGGCGCAGCTTGACGATCTGCAGCCGGGACAGGTCGATGTCCACCACCGCCGTGCGCGGCAGGATCGTGATGCCGAAACCCTGCTCCACCAGGGCCAGCAGGGTCTGTGGCCGCTGGCACTCCTGGCGCACATGCAGTGCGCAGTTGGCCTCGCTGAAGATCCGCTCCACCAGCTCGCGGGTTTGCGCCCCTTGCGGGCTCAGCACCAAGCGCTCGCTTGCGACGTCCTCGGGCGGCACCACCGCCCGTCCGCCGAACATCGTCGAGCCCGCCGGAATCAGCACCACGAGCTCGTCGTGGAACAAGGGCAGAAAGTCGAAATCGTCCATGTCCGCCGTCCGCGCCAGCACGGCCAGGTCGGCCTCGCCCTGTCGCAGCACATCCAGCGCAACCGGCGAATCGAAGTCGAGCAGGCGCACCTCGACGCTCGGGTGAAGCTGCGCATAACGGCGCATCAGCTTCGGAAGCAACATATAGGCGAAGGTGGGCATGGCCACCACGGTGACCGTGCCGCGCTGCAGCTGCGCTTCTTCGCGAAGCGCCGTCGCTGTTTCGAGCAGGTCAGTGCTCACTCGCCGGGCGACGCTCACCAAGGCGAGGCCTTGGCGGGTCAAGGCCACATTGCGTGTGGTGCGATGAAACAGCGGCACCCCCAGCACGCTCTCCAGGCGCTGGATCTGCACGCTCACCGCCGACTGCGAAATGTGCATGCGCGCGGCGGCTGCGCGAAAGCTCTTTTCCTCGGCCACGACCTGGAAGGTCATCAACTGGTTGAGGTTCAGACGGCTGAGGAGTTGGTACCAGTCGCGCTGCGTCATTGATCGTCCTGCGTTATGAATGCTTCGCCATTGAGCGATTGTGTACCGCAGCTCGACGCCCTAGCATGGTCGGTCCACGAGCCGCCGGGAAGCGCGGCAAGACAAGCACCAGGAGACAAATCCGCATGGCCCTCATCTCAGGCAACGCCTTGTTCGGCCGCGCGCTCGCGCGCCAGGGCGTCGACACGATGTTCTACATCATGGGGGGGCCGATAAACGACGCGTTGCTGGCGGCCATGCACCAGGGTGTGCGCGGCATCGATGTGCGGCATGAGCAGGCCGCGGCCATGATGGCCCACGCCTACGCCCGTGTCCGCTCGCGTCCCGGCGTCTGCCTGGGCGCTTCTGGCCCGGGCACGATCAATCTGACGACCGGCTTGGCCAATGCCCTGATCGATTGCGCACCCGTGGTGGCCTTCGGCGGCGCCAGCCCCTTGTCCACGTTCCAGACCGGCGCGTTCCAGGAGATCGACCAGCTCGCTCTCATGAAGCCGGTGACCAAGTATGCCGACCGCGTGCATGAGACACGGCGCATCCCAGAGTACGTGGACATGGCGTTCCGCCAGGCCACCTCCGGCAAGCCCGGCCCGGTGTTCCTGGACCTGCCGGGCGACCTGCTCTATCAGCAGGTTGACGAGGACAAGGTGTACTGGCCACCGGCGGCCGCCGATCGCATGGCGGCACGGCCGGCCGCATCGGCCGAGCTGGTCGGCCGGCTGGTCGATCGGCTGGGCCAGGCGCGCCGGCCGATCATCCTGTCGGGCAGCGGGGTGTTGTGGTCCGAGGCGTCGCAGGCTTTGCGTGCCTTCGTCGACGCGACCGGCATTCCCTTCTACACCACGCCCCAGGGCCGCGGCGTCATTCCCGAGGACCACCCCTTCTTCTATGCACAGGCGCGCTCGACCGCCTTCAAGGACGCGGATTTTGTGCTGGTGGTGGGCACGCGCCTGAACTTCGTTTTTTCGCACGGCAAACCGCCTCGCTTTTCGAGCGACGCGGTGTTCGCGCGGATCGACATCGACCCGGTCGAGGCCTGCGGCCAGCGCGTCGACATCGGCGTGACCGGCGACGCCCGGGCCGTGCTCGAGCAGTTGGGGCAAGCCGTGCGGGGCCGGATCACGCCGCAATCGTTCGCTCCGTGGCGCCAAGCCCTGGCCGCCATCGAGACCCAGCGCGCGCCGGCTGCCGAGGACAAGCTGTCGACCGACCAGGTGCCGATCCACCCCTTGCGCCTGTGCAAGGAGGTGCGGGACTTCATCGACCGAGACACCATCCTGTGCGTCGACGGCCAGGAGATCCTCAACTACGCGCGCCAATCGATTCCCAGCTTCCGGCCCGGTCACCGGCTCAATTCCGGTCCCTTCGGCACCATGGGCGTCGGCCTGCCCTTCGGTGTGGGCGCCAAGGCCGCGCGGCCCGAGAGCAAGGTGGTGGTGCTGCACGGCGACGGCTCCTTCGGCCTCAATGCCATGGAGCTCGACACCGCTGTGCGCCACAAGCTGCCGGTGCTGGTCGTGATCAGCCTCAATGGCGGCTGGACGGCCGACCCCGACCAGACCAAGCCGGGGCGCAACCTGGGCTACACCCGCTTTGACCTGATGGCGCAGGCCCTGGGCTGCCACGGCGAGTACGTCGAGCAGCCTGGGGACATCCGCCCGGCGCTCGAGCGCGCGGCCGCGGCCGTGGCCAATGGCCAGACCGCTGTGGTGAATGTGGTCACCGACTGGCGTGCCCGTGCCACCACCGCCAGCTTCACAAGTTTTTCGACCTGAAGGCGTGCCGACGCGCCACCGCCTTGAACCCTGATCCCCGACCGCCTTGCGGCACCCTGCAACACTCAACCCGAGACCGACCCATGAAGTTCCTTTTGTCCGTGATGGTGCTGTTCGCGAACGCCCTGTTGCCTCAGGCCGCCCATGCGCAGTCAACCTGGCCCAGTGGACCGGTATCCCTGGTGGTGCCCTTCGCCCCCGGTGGCAGCACCGACATCGCCGCGCGCCTGCTGGCGCAGCACCTGTCCACGCGCATTGGGCAACCCGTTCTCACCGTCAACCGCCCAGGCGGCACCGGCGTCATCGGCGCCGGCATGGTGGCCGCGGCCAAGCCGGACGGCCTGACCTTTCTTTTCGGTTCGGGCTCGCTCGCGGCGGGGCCGAGCCTGATGAAGTCGGTTCCGTATGACACGGCCAGCGACTTCGTTCCCGTGTCGCAACTGACCGCGATCTCGAGCATCCTGGTGGTGCACCCTTCGGTGCCGGCCAGGAACGTTCGCGAGTTCGCCGATTACGTCAAGGCCAACCCCGGGAAGGTCAACTACGGTTCGGCCGGGTCCGGGTCGCTCCAGCACGTCGCCGGCGCCTTGTTTGAAAAGCAGATCGGCGGCCAGATGACCCATATCGCCTACAAGGGCGGCGCCCCGGCCAATGCCGATCTGGTGGCAGGGCGGGTGCAGGCGGTGTTTGGGCCCATCGTCGAGTTGCTGCCCTTCGTCAAGGTCGGCTCGATCCGGGTGCTGGGCGTCACGTCCAACAAGGCCTCGCCCGTGTTCCCCGACGCGCCGCCGATCTCGGCCGACGTTCCCGGCTACGAGATCGGTACCTGGCACGGCATGTTCGCCCCCAAGGGCACGTCGCCCGCCATCGTCGCCGGCATGAACAGGGCCGTGGTGTCGGCCCTCGCCGATCCGGCCGTGCGCACCCGCCTGCTCGAACTCGGCCTGGAACCCATCGGCAGCTCGCCGGCGGAGTTCTCGGCTTACTTCCAGTCAGAGATCAAGCGCTGGAAAGAGCTGGTGCAAATCTCCGGCGCGACCCCGGAATAAGCGCCAAGGAAAGGTACTGCGCCATGTCGGACGACAACACATCAAAGCCCGCACTCCACGGCATCCGCGTGGTCGACCTGACCCAGTTCGAATCGGGCACCTCCTGCACGCAGTTGCTCGCCTGGTTTGGCGCGGAAGTCATCAAGGTCGAACCGCCGGTCAAGGGAGAACAGGGGCGCTACTCCAGCACCGAGGGCGGCAACGACTCCTACTACTTCCTGCAGCTCAATGCCAACAAGAAGAGCGTCACCTGCGACCTCAAGAACCCGCAAGGCAAGGCATTGCTGGCGCGGCTGATCGCGCAGGCCGACGTGTTCGTCGAGAACTTCGCGCCCGGCGTGATCGATCGGCTCGGCTTTGGCTACGAGGCCGTGCGCGAGATGAACCCGCGCCTGGTCTATGCCAGCATCAAGGGTTTCGCGCCCGAGGGTCCGTTCGCCAACTTCCTGTCGTTCGACCCGATCGCTCAGGCTGCGGGTGGCGCGCTGTCGATCACCGGCGAGCCCGATGGGCGGCCGCTCAAGCCCGGGGCCAACTTCGCCGACTCTGGCGCGGGGCTGCACTGCACGATCGGCATCCTGGCTGCCTTGCGCCAGCGCGACACCAGTGGCCGCGGACAGAAGGTCGAGGTCTCGATGCAGGACGCGATGATCAGCTTCATGCGCATCGCCATGGCCGCGCAGCTGATGTCCAACGCCCCGGCCAAGCGCACTGCCAACCAGAGCATCTTCGCCGGCACCGCGCCCAGTGAGGTCTACCGCTGCAAGGGCGGCGGATCCAACGACTACTGCTACATCTACACCACGCGGGCCGGCAGCAAGCACTGGCACAGCCTGTGTTCGCTGATGGGACGGGAAGACCTCAAGGACGATCCCCGCTATGCCACGCCGCAGTCACGGGCGCAGCATTCAGGGGAAATCGATGCGCTGGTCTCGGCGTGGACCATCCAGTACGACAAGCACGAGGTGATGCGCCTGCTTGGCAATGCCGGTGTGCCGGCCAGTGCGGTCTTCGACACGGTCGAACTTTCCAGCGACCCGCACCTGAAGGCGCGCGGCACCTTCGTCACCTTCGAGCACCCCACGCGAGGCGAGGTGACCATTCCCGGGCACATGATCAAGCTGTCGGATTCGCACGTGCCGATCGAATGCCCGCCCGCGCTCGGGTCGCACAACGATGCCATCTACGGCGATCTGCTGGGCCTGGACGGCGCGCAGCTCGCGGCTTTGCGAGCGGCCAAGGCGATCTAGCCTCGGGGCGCGCGGGCGCCTCGCGCAAGGCGATGAGCTAGACTGGGCCATGAGCCCAGAGGGCAGCTTGCTCATCATTTTTTTGCTGATCGCCTGCAGCGCATTTTTCTCCATCGCGGAGATCGCGCTGGCTTCCTCTCGGCGCCTGCGCTTGCGCCAGATGGCGGACGACGGCGACCTGCGCGCCGAGGCCGTGCTGCAGGTGCAAGCGCAGCCGGGCAGCTACTTCACCGTGGTACAGATCGCCCAGAACATGGTGGCGATTCTCGGCGGCGTGGTCGGCGAAGGCGCCCTGACGCCGACGATCTCCGCCGTTCTGCGGCACGCGCTGCCGCCCGCCACCGCCGACGTCACGGGGTTCACGCTGTCCTTCCTCTTGGTCACCGCGGCGTTCATCCTGTTCGCCGACATCATGCCCAAGCGCCTTGCGCTGGCCAACCCCGAGCGGCTGGCCTTGCGCGTGTTGGCGCCCATGCGGCTGGCGATACTCCTGCTGAGCCCGGTGGTCTGGGTGTTCAACGGCCTCGCCGACCTGCTGTTCCGGGCCTTCGGGGTCGCCGAAAGCCGGGAAGACGGCATCACCTTCGCGGACATCCAGGCCATGGCGTCCGCCGGCGCTCAGGCGGGCGTGCTCCAGGTGCGTACCCACGAAGTGATCGAGAACGTTTTTGAACTGGACACCCGAACGGTCGAGAGCGCCATGACGCCGCGCAGCCGGCTGGTGTACCTGCTGCAGGACGATGACGAGGCACAGATCCGCGCCCGCATCGCGGCCGCGCCGCACTCGACCTATCCGGTGTGTGACGGCAGCATCGATCGCGTGGTCGGCTTCGTCGACGCGGCCGACCTGTTCGCCCGCATGCTGCGCGAGGAACCCTTGGTTTTGCGTGGGGAGAGCGTGGGAGGCCTGCTGCAGAAGGTGCTGATGATCCCCGACCGGCTGACACTGTCGGAAGTGCTCACGCAGTTCCGGCAGGCGCACGAGGACTTCGCGGTCATCGTCAACGAGTACAGCCTGGTGGTGGGCGTGATCACGCTCAACGACGTGATGAGCACCGTCATGGGCAGCCTGGTCGTGCCCGACGACGAGGAGCAGATCGTCCGGCGCGACGACGGTTCCTGGCTGATGGACGGCCTGACACCCATCGGCGATGTCATGCGCGCGATCGGCGCGGACGCCGCCGATCTGCCGCAGCGCGGCCAGTACGACACCTTGGCGGGCTTTTTGATGGTGTTGTTGCGCCGGATTCCGCGCCGCACCGACCGTGCAGATTGGACGGGCTTTCGCTTCGAGGTGTTGGACGTGGACAGCTGCAGCATTGATCAGGTGCTGGTGACCGCGAACGACGGGCGTGCTGTGCGGCCCGAGGGGCGCATAGCCGCAGGGTGACGACGGTGCGCGGAGACTGGTGCGGCTGGCGGGGATCGAACCCACGACCCTTGGCTTCGGAGGCCAATACTCTATCCACTGAGCTACAGCCGCACGGAACGTCGCATTGTAGCGGTCGGCAATGATGGCCTTTGCGATAGGAAGCTCGCTGGTCAGCGCACGCGATCGCAGGGCCTCACAGACCCAGGCGAAGCGGTGCGAGCCAGGGCCAGGCCGCGTGCGGGGGCCGCGCGGGGTGCCCACGAGCGGCCCCTATAATCAAGAGTTGTTTTCACCGCAAGAACCGCATTTCCCGAGGACGTCATGAGCGACAGCACGCAGGAAGAAGCCCACACCGGTCCGATCAAGACGCCCAAGCAGCTGCTCTGGGCGGCCTTCTTTTCGTTTGTCGTTCCCGTTTTCATCATCTTTGGCCTGGTGGCCTATGTCGCCTCGGAGAACAAGCCTGCGGGCAGCAATGACGCCGAGCGCTATACCTTGGGCGGCGTGACCACGCAGGACATCGAACGCAGCGTCGCCGAGCGTCTGCGCAAGGTGGGCACCGTCGAAATCCGCGACGCCAATCGCCCCCTGCAAACCGGCCAGGCCGTGTACAAGGCCCAATGCGCGGCCTGCCACGACACCGGCGCGGCCGGCGCGCCCAAGTTCGGCGACGCGGCTGCGTGGGCCGCGCGCATCGGAACGGGCCTGGAGGCCCTGGTGAATTCGGCGCTCAAGGGCAAGAACGCCATGCCCGCCCAGGCTGGCGGCGACTTCGAAGACCTCGAGATCGCGCGTGGCGTGGCCTACATGGCCAACGCCGCCGGTGGCAAGTTCAAGGAGCCGGATCGTCCGGCTGGCGCGGCCCCTGCCGCGGCTCCCGCAACGCCGGTGGCCGCTGTCGCAGCGCCCGCCGCTACGGCTGCGCCGGCTCCCGCGGCGGCCGCGGCCCCGCAGGTGGCTGTTGCCGCGGGCAAGGGTGGCGAAGCCCTGTACAAGCAAAGCTGCGCCGTCTGCCACGCCGCCGGCATTGCCGGTGCGCCCAAGTCGGGTGACAAGGCCGCTTGGGCGCCGCGCGTCGCGCAGGGCGTTCCGGTGCTGGTGGCTTCCGCCATCAAGGGCAAGAACGCCATGCCGCCGCGCGGTGGCGCCGCCAACGCCTCGGACGCCGACATCCGTGCGGCCGTCGAGTACATGGTCAGCCAGTCGAAGTAATCGATTCTTGAGCGGCCGGCGCCGGCCGCTGCGCCGCGGGGCTTCGCACGAAGCCGAACCGCACCGGCAGGTCTTGCGACTTCACGTCCTGCGGGGCCCACAGCCCCGCCTCCACCGCGTCCGCAGCCAAGTTCATGTCCAGGCTGTGCACCAGGCCCAGGCCGAGGTCGGTCTCTAGATACAGATGCCCGGTTTCATCCACCAGGCAGTGGCGAACCTGCACGGTGCGCCCCGTGTGGGTGGTAGCGGAAAAGTCGCTCCCCACCCTCAGGATCAGCGGCGTGGTCTCCAGCTCGACATAGACGCGCTGGGGCCCGTTCTGGAAATACCACTGGCCGGCGTCGTCGCACTCGTAGTTGCGCTGGATGAAGTCGATCAGCTTGTCGTGTTTCAGCAGCGAGCCCTTGACCTGCGGGAACGGTCCGGCGGCCTGGATGCTGTCGTCACGCATGTACCAGCCGCCGCGCGCGTCCAGCGCGAGCCAACCGTAGCAATGCGGAACATGGGGCCACTTGGCCATGGCCTGGCGCACGATATCGTCCATCGGGCCATTATCGGCATCAGCGCAGGAAGGCGTCGTAACCAGTGCGCAGGATCAAGGCGCTGACAACCAGGATGAACACACCGCGCACGAAGCCGGCGCCGTGCCGCAGCGCCAGGCGCGTGCCCAGCAGGCTGCCCGCCACGTTGGCCAGCGCCAGCGCCAGGGCGTAGTGCCACCAGACGTGGCCTTTCCATGCGAACAGCGCCAACGCCGACACGTTTGTCGCGGCGTTGAGCAGCTTGGCGGCCGCAGAGGCATGCAGGAAGTCGTAGCCCAGCCAGCGCACGAACAGAAACACCAGGAAGCTGCCCGTGCCCGGCCCGAAGAAGCCGTCGTAAAAGCCCACTGTGAGACCGATGGCGCCAGCGGCAATCTGTTCCGCGCGCGGTGTCAGGTGTGGCGCATGTGTGCGCCCCAGATCCTTGCGGGCCAGCGTGTAGACCAGCAGCCCCAGCAAGACCAGTGGCAGGGCTTGGCGCAGGAATTCGCCCGAGAGCACCGTGACCGCCCAGGCGCCCAGGAAGCTGCCGACGAGGCCAGTAAGGGCCGCCGGCGCCAGCGTGGCCCAGTTCATGGTTACGCGCCGGCTGTACTGGAGCGCGGCGATCGATGTGCCCCAGACGGACGCGCTTTTGTTGAGCCCGAACAGGCTGGCCGGTTGCGCTGTGGGGAAGATGGCGAAGAGGGCCGGCACCAGGATCAGGCCGCCGCCGCCGACGATCGCATCGACGAAGCCGGCAAGCAGCGACGCCAACGACATCAGCAGCAATTCCATGGGCGCGATTGTCGCCGCAGGCGATGGGCCGTCCGCGACCCCAGAAAGACGAAAGGCGCCCTGGGGCGCCTTTGCGAATGCTCCGCTGTGCAAAGCTCTTGTATTGTCTCCTCGGACCTCTCGCATGTGCGCCGGTTGCCCGGTCGCGAGTGGGGTCTACTGTAGCCGGGCATGTTGCGGGGCAACATCGGGAGTTTCCCTCCCGGAGGTGCTATCCAAAAGTATTAGCTGCGCTTTTCAGTGCGATGGTTCGGCCGCGGCCCACTCGGCGGCCTTCTCCGCCATCATCAAGACCGGTGCGTTGGTGTTGCCGCTGGTGATGGTCGGCATCGCGCCGGCATCGACCACCCGCAGCGCCCGCACGCCGCGCAGGCACAGCTGCGAATCGAGCACCGCCATCGGGTCGTCGTCGCGCCCCATCCGGGTGGTGCCAACCGGATGGAAGATGGTGGTGGCGATGTCACCGGCCAGGCGGGCCAGCTCCTCGTCGGTCTGGAACTGCGGCCCGGGGCGCCATTCCTCGGGCCGATACCGTGCCAGCGCGGGCTGGGCGACGATGCGCCGGGCCACCCGAAGCGAGTCGGCGGCCACCTTGCGATCTTCCGGTGTGCTCAGGTAGTTGGGGGCGATCAGCGGCGCGTCCTCGAAGCGCGGGCTGCGAATTTCCACCGATCCACGGCTGGTCGGGTTGAGGTTGCAGACACTCGCGGTGAAGGCGTCGAAGGCGTGCAAGGGGTCGCCGAAGGCGTCCAGGCTGAGCGGCTGCACATGGAACTCGATGTTGGGCCACGCATGCTCGGGTGAGCTGCGGGTGAAGGCCCCCAGCTGCGACGGCGCCATGCTCATGGGCCCGGAGCGGCGCCAGGCGTATTCCAGGGCGATGCGCGTCCTGCCCCAGAGACTGCTGGAGAGGGTGTTGAGGGTGGGCGTGCCCTGGACCTTGTAGACGGCGCGGATCTGCAGGTGGTCCTGCAGGTTGGCGCCGACACCCGGCAGGTCGTGGCGCACCGCGATGCCGTGCGAATGCAGCAGGTCGGCGGGGCCGATGCCCGACAGCTGCAGGATCTGGGGCGAGCCGATGCTGCCGGCGGCCAGCAGCACTTCGCGGGTGGCGCGGGCCGTGACCATCTCCTGGCCGGTCCACACTTGTACGCCCTGGCAGCGCGGCGCGCCGTCGGCGTCGGGCTCGATCAGCAATTGCCGTACATGGGCCCGCGTCCACAGCTCGAAGTTGGGCCGTCCGTAGCAGGTCGGCCGCAGGAAGGCCTTGGCCGTGTTGAGCCGCCAGCCCTTTTTCTGGTTGACCTCGAAGTAGCCCACACCTTCGTTGTTGCCGCGGTTGAAGTCGTCGCAGGCAGGAATGCCGGCCTCTTGCGCGGCCTGTACCACGGCGTCGAGGATGTCCCAGTGCAGGCGCTGGCGTTCGACGCGCCATTCGCCGCCCGCACCATGTGAGTCGTCTGCGCCGCGGTGGTGGTCTTCATGGCGCTTGAAGTAGGGCAGGCAATGCTCCCAGCGCCAGCGCGCGTCGCCTGTGAGTTGCGCCCACAGGTCGTAGTCGCGCGCCTGCCCGCGCATGTAGATCATGCCGTTGATGCTGGAGCAGCCGCCCAGCGTCTTGCCGCGCGGATAGCGCAGCGCGCGGCCGTTGAGCCCTGCATCGGCCTCGGTGTGGTACAGCCAGTCGGTGCGCGGATTGCCGATGCAGTACAGGTAACCCACCGGGATGTGGATCCAGTGGTAGTCGTCACGCCGCCCGGCCTCGATCAACAGCACGCGCTTGCGCCCGCCCAGGCTCAACCGGTTGGCCAGCAGGCAGCCGGCGGTCCCGCCGCCGACGATCACGTAATCGAAACTGTTGTCGCTCATCCGGCCGAGCTTACTTGGCAACCCTTACTTGGCCGTCGGCATCGTGAACTCGGCGCCCTTGCCGATGCTTTCGGGCCAGCGCTGCATGATGGACTTCTGCTTGGTGTAGAAGCGCACGCCTTCCTCGCCGTAGGCGTGCATGTCGCCGAACAGGCTGCGCTTCCAGCCGCCGAAGCCGTGCCAGG
>JAZKDA010000155.1:0-12125 GCA_040387815.1 Pseudomonadota bacterium
TAGGCGTGCATGTCGCCGAACAGGCTGCGCTTCCAGCCGCCGAAGCCGTGCCAGGCCATGGGCACCGGAATCGGCACGTTGATGCCGACCATGCCCACCTCGATGCGCCGGCTGAACTCGCGCGCGACGTTGCCGTCGCGGGTGAAGCACGAGACACCGTTGCCATACTCGTGCGCGTTGATCAAGTCCACCGCCTCGGCCAGGTCCGCCACCCGCACGCAGCCGAGCACCGGGCCGAAGATCTCCTCGCGGTAGATCTTCATGTCGGGCTTGACGTTGTCGAACAGCGTGCCGCCGATCCAGAACCCCTGCTCGCATCCGGCGCCGGCCATTGCGCCCCGGAAGCCGCGGCCATCGACCACCAGCGTGGCGCCCTCGTCCTGGCCCTGCGCGATGTAGCCGGTGATGCGCTGGTGGGCCGCCGGGCTGATGATCGGCCCCATCTCGGCATCGGCCTCCTCGCCGTGCTTGACCTTGAGCGCGCGCGTGCGTTGCGCCAGCACCGGCATCAGGCGGTCGGCGGCCTCGCCCACCAGCACGCCGACGGAGATCGCCATGCAGCGCTCGCCGGCCGAACCGAAGGCCGAGCCGATCAGCGCGTCGGCCACCTGTTCCATGTCGGCGTCGGGCATCACCACCATGTGGTTCTTGGCGCCGCCCAGGGCCTGCACGCGCTTGCCGTGGCGGGCGCCGGTTTCATAGATCTTCTGAGCGATGGGGGTGGAGCCGACGAAGGAAATCGCGCGCACGTCGGGATGCTCGAGCAGCGCGTCCACCGCGTCCTTGTCGCCCTGCACCACATTGAAGACGCCGTCTGGAAGGCCGGCCTCCTGCAGCAGCTGGGCCATGCGGATGGCGGCGCTGGGGTCCAGCGGGCTGGGCTTGTGCACGAAGGTGTTGCCCGCGGCGATGGCCAGCGGGAACATCCACATCGGCACCATCACCGGGAAGTTGAAGGGCGTCACGCCGGCCACCACGCCCAGCGGCTGGCGCATCGTCCAGTTGTCGATGCCCGTCGAAACCTGGTCGGTGTAGTCGCCCTTGAGCAACTGAGGGATGCCGCACGCGAACTCGACGATGTCGATGCCCCGCATGACTTCGCCCTGGGCGTCGGTGAAGACCTTGCCATGCTCGGCGGTGATCAGGTGGGCCAGCTCGTCGCGGTGCTTGTTGAGCAGCTCCAGGAACTTGAACATCACCCGCGCGCGGCGGATCGGTGGGGTTTCGGCCCAGGCGGGGAAGGCGGCGCGGGCAGCCGCAACCGCCACGCCCACCTCGGCCGCGTCCGCGAGCGCCACCCGCCCGGTGACGCCGCCGGTGGCCGGGTTGAACACATCGGCGCGCCGGCCGCTGCGGCCCGCCAGGATTCGGCCGCCGACCCAGTGATCGATGTTGGCCAGGCTGTGGGAGACGGAGGACTCGGGTGCGTTCATGGTGATTGCGAAGCCGCGTGGGCGAGGAAAGTCGGCAAGGCCTTCCAGTCTAGGCCGTCGCGACCGGCAGGCAATGGGGTGCACCCGCGGTCCGGTGCGTCATTCCTACAACCGGTAGCCGCGCTCAGCGGCTACCATGGCTCGCAGCCGGGGGCAGCGCCCCGCCATCCATGCAAGAAACCGCCCCGAAACTCGAGTTACCTCCCCTGCCCGACGCGGCCACCCGCGTCCTGGGCCGCTGGACCGCAGCGGAGTTCGCGCGGCCGGGCCTGCTGCGGGACTTGCGTGCCCGCCTGGCGGCGGCGCCGGCGGCGGCCGAGTGGGACTTGCGACAGGCCCAGCAGATCGATCACATCGGCGCCCAACTTCTGTGGGCGCACTGGGGCCAGCGTTGGCCCGCGCGGATGCAGGCCTTGCCGGCTCAGCGCTCGGTGCTGGAGCGGGTGGCGCGCTATACCACCGCGCCGCCGCCGCGCCGCCGGGCGGGCCTGGCCCAGGCCTGGAGCGCGCTGGGCGCCTGGGTGCTGCGGGTGGCCCACGAACTGCGGTTGTTCATGGCCCTGGTCGGCGAGCTGGCGCTGGATCTGCTGCGCCTGGCCCGCGCCCCGGCGCGCATGCCCTGGCGCGATTTTTCCGGGCACCTCTACCGCATCGGCGCGACGGCGCTGCCCATCACCGCGCTGGTGGGCTCGCTGATCGGCGTGGTGCTGGCCTATCTCACCTCGCAGCAGCTGCGCGTGTTCGGCGCCGACGCCTTCATCGTCGACATCCTGGGCATTGCGCTGGTGCGCGAGCTGGGCCCGATGCTGGCGGCCATCCTGATCGCCGGCCGCTCGGGCTCGTCCATCACCGCGCAGATCGGGGTGATGCGCGTCACCGAGGAACTCGACGCCATGCGCGTGATGGGCATCTCGCACAGCTTCCGGCTGGTGCTCCCGCGCGCCCTGGCCCTGGCCGTGGCCATGCCGCTGCTGAGCACCTGGACCACCTTGAGCGCCCTGGCCGGTGGCATGGTGGCGGCCGACGCGGCGCTGGGCATCACCCCGACCTTCTTCCTGAGCGCGTTGCCGGAGGCGGTGCAGATCGGAAACCTCGGCCTGGCCTTGGGCAAGTCGGTGGTGTTCGGGCTGCTGATCGCGCTGATCGGTTGTCACTTCGGGCTGCGCGTGCAGCCCAACACGCAAAGTCTGGGGCAGGGCACCACGGCCTCGGTGGTGACCTCCATCACCATGGTGATCCTGGTGGACGCGCTGTTCGCCGTCCTGTTCAAGGACGTGGGGCTATGACGCCGACCGACCCGGGCGCCACCGCCGTGGACATCCGCGGCCTGTGGACCGAGTTCGATACCGCCCTGAGCAAGGCGGTGGTGCACCGCAACCTCGACCTGCGGGTGCACACGGGCGAGATCCTGTCGCTGGTCGGCGGCTCGGGCACCGGCAAGACCGTGTTGCTGCGGCAGATCCTGGGGCTGGAGCGGCCGGCGCGCGGCAGCATCGAGGTGATGGGCCAGCCCGTCTCGGCCATGGGCGGTCGCGACGCGGCCAGCCGGGTGGGCATGCTGTTCCAACAAGGCGCCCTGTTCTCCGCGTTCACGGTGCTGGAAAACATCGCCTTTCCCCTGCGCGAGCTCCAGACCTTGCCGCCGGCGCTGGTGCGCGACGCAGCCATGGTCAAGCTTCAGATGGTCGGGCTGGCACCGCAGGACGCCGACAAGATGCCGGCCGACCTGTCCGGCGGCATGGTCAAGCGGGCGGCGCTGGCGCGCGCGCTGGTGATGGATCCGCCCTTGCTGCTGCTCGACGAGCCCACCGCCGGGCTCGACCCCGACAGCTCGGACGCCTTCGTCGATCTGCTGCGCGCCCTGCACCAGGAGCTGGCCTTGACGGTCATCATGGTCACCCACGACCTGGACACCCTGTTCGAGCTGTCCACCCGCATCGCGGTGCTGGCCGACCAGCGTGTGGTTGTCAGTGGTGCGCCGCGCGAGGTGATCGCCTTCGAGCATCCCTTCGTGCGCGAATTCTTCCTCGGCGAACGCGGCCGGCGCGCGATGGCGCTGCTGGACGAGCCGCGTGCCGTTCCCTGAATATCGTTCGCAGGAGCCCCCATGGAAAACAAAGCCCACGCACTCGCCGCCGGACTCTTCGTGGCCCTTGCGGCGGCCTTGCTGCTGATCTTGGCGGCCTGGCTCAGCCGCGACGGCGGCGCGCGCGAGGTGTTCGAGATCTCCACCCGTCAAACGGTGTCAGGCTTGCAGGAGCAGGCACCGGTGCGCTATCGCGGCGTCAACGTGGGCAAGGTCACCTCGATCGGGTTCGACCCACGGTCCCAGGGCAGCGTGCTGGTGCGGCTGGCGCTCGAACCGCAGGCGCCGGTCACCCGCAACACTTTCGCCACGCTCGACTTCCAGGGGGTGACGGGCCTGGCCTACGTGCAGCTGGACGATGACGGAAAGCCGGCTCCGCGCTTGCTGCCCGATGGCGGCGCGCCGCCGCGCATTCCGCTGCGTCCCGGCCTGATCAGCCGCCTGACCGACCGCGGCGATGCGATCCTCGATCGCGTCGAGCAGGCCGCCGACCGCCTGCAGCAGTTGCTCGACGAGCCCAACCAGCAGCGCGTGGCCAATGTCCTGGACCGGCTGGCGAATGCGGCCGAAAGCGTCGACCGGCTCGCGGTCCGCGGCACCGCGATTGTCGAGGCGCAGCTCGGACCGGGGCGCACCAGCATCCCGCAGGCTGTCAGCGGCATCAACGCGGCCGTCGCGTCGCTGCATCGCACGTCCGACGAAGCGCGCGCCGCGCTCGGCGAGCTGGGCGGCGTGGCGCGCAAATTCAACGCCGCCGGCGGGCCGGTCGATCGGCTCGCCGAGGGCGCCGCCTCCTTGTCCCAGGCGGCCGAGAGCTTCGGCGCCGGCACGCTGCCACGGGTCAACGCGGTGGCCGACGAGACCGCACGCGCCGCACGCCAGTTGCAGCGCGTGGTCGGCGGCATCGAGGACAACCCGCAGGCGCTCATCTTCGGACGCGGCGCCACCGAGCCGGGACCGGGCGAAGCCGGCTTCGTGGCGCCGGGAGCTGCCCGATGAGCCGGCGCCTCGCGCGCGCGGGCGGCTGGCTCATGACGGCGGTGCTGCTGGCGGGCTGCGCCGGGCTCGGTCCCCGGCCCAGCCGGCCGCTCCAGTACGACCTGGGTGTGTCGGCCGTCGCGGCGCCGGGACCGGCCGTGCCCACGGCCAGGGTGCTGGTGGTGGCCCAGATGGACGCTGCCGGGGCCCTGGACGGTCCGCGGATGCTGTACCGGCTCAACTACCACGACCCCCGCGAGTTGCGTGCCTACGCGCAGGCGCGCTGGAGTGCGCCCGCGCCCGAGCTGGTGCGCCAGCGGCTGGCCGAACGGCTGGGCGCGAACTTCACCGTGCTGGGGCCGGCCGACGCCGCCGCCCGCATTCGCCCGGCCGGCCCGCCGGATCTTGTGCTGCGGCTCGAGCTTCTGGAGTTCTCCCAGCACTTCGACGGCCCGGCCGCGAGTTTTGGCCGGCTGCGTCTTCGGGCCACCTTGATCCCGGCCGGCGCCACTGGCGGTCATCCGCTGGCGCAGCAGGTGCTGTCCGTCGAGCGCGCCGCGGCCAGCGCGGACGCCGCCGGTGGCGTCAAGGCACTGGCCGAAGCGGTCGATGCGGCCGCCGCGCAGCTTGCCGATTGGCTGGCCAAAACCCCGGTTTCCTGACATTTCGGGCCTGGAAAGGCCGATCAGGACTTGCGCCAAGGATGACTTGCGGCTTCATAATGACTGAACCGTTTAGTTGCACTGGAGTGGCGAACATGAGGAATAACTGGTCAAGTGGTTACGTCTCGGATATGACTTATTCGCACGGGTACTATCACGAGCTTTCGCCACCGTTCATTCGCTTTTTCCTGCTGATGAACGGCTTTGCCAATGCCTCGCAAGGCGGCGGATACAACTACTGCGAACTGGGGTTCGGGCACGGCGTCTCGTGCAACCTGCATGCCGCGGCCAACCCCCGCGGGCGGTTTCACGGCACCGATTTCTACCCCGATCACGCACTTTTCGCCCAGCAATTGGCCGCCGGCGCGCAGCTGGACGCCAACTGGCTGGGCCTGGGCTTCGAGGAGATGCTCGACGCTGACCTGCCCCAGTTCGACTTCATCACCCTGCATGGCGTGTGGTCCTGGATCGACGCGGCCGCGCGCCACGCGGTGGTCGAGTTCCTGCGCCGGCGTCTCAAGGTGGGCGGGGTCGTCTACACCAGCTACAACGTGATGCCGGGCTGGTCGGCCGAAAAGCCCTTGCGTGACCTGCTGTGGCTGCACACCGAGCTGGCCGGCGCCGGCTCGACCGACAAGCGGATCCGCGGCGCGCTCGATTTCGCGCAGCGCCTGCGCGATGGCAAGGCGGCCTTCTTCGACCAGAACCCCAAGGCCAGCCAGATGCTGGACGACATGCTGCGCGACGACCTGCATGTGGTCGCCCATGAGTACTTCAACCGTTCGTGGCACCTGACCTACTTCGCCGACCTGGCGCGCGATCTCGAAGCCGGCGGACTGTCGTTCGCCTGCTCGCTGCACCGCAGCGACCTGACCGGCGAGGTGTTCCACCGCACCCGTGGCATGCAGGCCGGCGAACTGGAGCCGGCCCTGCGCCAGACCACCAACGACTTCATTCTCAATCGGCGCTTCCGTCGCGACGTCTTCGTGCGCGGCGCCAGCAAGCTGCCGGCGCTGGAACGCGATGCGATGCTCAAGGACGTGGCGGTCACCCTGATGCGAGCGCCCGGCAGCATCTCGCCGACCCTTCAAACCCCCTATGGCTCGGTCACGCTCGACGCCAGCATCACCCGCCGGATCGCCCAGGTGGTCGAGTCGGCGGCCGGCCCGGTGCGCATCGCCGACCTGATCGAGCGTGGCGACCTGTCCAGCACCCCGCTCGAGCGGGTGTTCGAGACCGTCGCCGCCCTGGTCGCCCAGAGCCAGTTGGCGCCGGTGTTCGCCGACGATGCGCAGCTGGCCGCCTCGGCCCGCGCGCGCGCCATCAACCACACCATCGCCGACCGCGCCCGCCTGGACAACAACCTGCGCTACCTGGCGTCGCCGGTGACCGGTCAGGGCATGGAGGCCAGCCGCATCGAGCGCTTGTTCCTGTTCGCCTGGGAGCAAGGCGCCCGCCAGGCGCCGGAGTTGGCCGCCATCGCCTGGCCGCTGCACGCGGCCACCACGGGCGCCGCGCAGGGCGATGCGCAGGCGCGCGGCGACATCGAGACCCGCGCCGCGCAGTTTCTCGAAACGACCGCCCCGCTATGGACACGCCTGGGCATCTTGCAGGAGGCCGCATGATCCAGACCGCCACCCTTGCGCCCGCACACCAGAGCCCGGCCCAGACCGGCCCCAAGGTCTGGCTGGAGAACGACGACTGGTGGCTCTACGAGATCCACACGGATTTCGCCGCGCCCTACGCCCGTTTCCATGCCCGCAACCGGCACCATTTGCGCATGGCCATGACCCAGACCCCCGAGCTGGAACAGACCGACTACTGGCAGTCGGAACTGCCGCGCCGCCAGGCAGCCATGCAGGCGGGCCAGGCCGTGCACCTGGTGGGATTTTCCAAGCGCTCGAGCAGCGGCGAGATCGCCTGCCTCAACAGCTTCTGGGCCATCGAGCATGGTGATTTTCGCGCCTGCACCATCAGCTTCATGGTGGACGAGTCCATGCAGGGCCGAGGCCTGATGTACAGCGCCGCCGCGCCCGCCGTGCGCGAGGTGATGAGCCGCCACAACCTGCACCGCGTGATGGCCACCCACCTGCCCGAGAACCTGCGCAGCGCCCAGCTGCTGCGCCGCCTGGGCTTTGTCGTCGAAGGCTATGCGCGCGATTTCGTGATGATCAACGGCAAGTGGCGCGACAACGTGCTGCTGTCGCTGCTGGAGTCGTGAAGCGCCGAGGTTCGGCGCGCAGGGTCAGGCGCGTCCCGCCGGATCGGGCGCACGTGGCATGGCGCCCACCTCGGCCAGCGCCGGCTTGAGTTTTCTCGCGGCGTCAGAGAGCGCGATGAGGGCACGGCAGACCGCGTCCACATGGGTGTCCGCCAGGGCAATGCCGCACTGAAGGGCGATGTCGCCGCTGTGGGGATCCCTTCCAAACGCCGGTGCGTTCTCACCCATCATCAGGAAGTTCGATTCGAGCAACAGGGGCAGCAGCGCGGATTCGTGTCCGGGCGGGACCGCGCCGAAGGTCACTGCCAGGTGCAGCCGGGGGCCGTCGCCGTCCTCGCCTGGGGGGCCCTCGTCGATCTCGATCAGGTCGATGTCGATGTCATGGACGCGCAGCGTGAAGCTGACGGTGCCCAGCGGATCGGGTGCCAGGGTCTGCGCGGGCATGCCCAGGCGGGCGCAGATGCCGTTGCAAAGTTCCTGCAGGTTCTTCAAGGCCATGCGTACCTTCGGGCCTGTGGGTCAGCGCCCGCCGCTGACATCGAGCACCGCCCCGGTGGTGTAGCTGGCCTGCGGCGAGAGCAGCCACACGATGGCTTGCGCCACCTCCTCGGCGGTGCCCGCTCGCTTGATCGGCGCCAGCGGCCCGGCGACTTGCGCGCGGTCAGGCTGCCCGCCCGACGCATGGATCTCGGTGTCGATCAGCCCCGGCCGGACGGCATTGACCCGAATTCCCTCGGCCGCGACTTCACGGGCCAGGCCCAGCGTGAAGGAGTCGATGGCGCCTTTGCTGGCCGCATAGTCGACGTACTGACCGGGTGACCCCAGCCGGCTGGAAGCGCTGGAGACGTTGACAATGGCGCCGCCGGCGCCACCATGGCGTGAGCTCATGCGCTTGACGGCCTCGCGCGCGCACAGCATCGATCCGATCACGTTGACGTCGAACAGGCGGCGCCAGCGCGCGACGCTCATGGCATCCAGGCGGGTGGCCACGTCGACCATGCCCGCGTTGTTGACCAGGCCCGCGATGGGGCCGAGCTCGTCGCCCAAGCGCTCGAACATGGCCAGCACCTGGTCCTCCTGGGCGATATCGGCCTGCAGGGCCACGGCCTTGCCGCCGGCTTCCTGGATCCGCGCGACGATCGCCTGGGCCGCTTGCGCCTGCGCGGCGTAGTTCACGCCGACCGCCCAGCCCTGCCGGGCGGCCAACAGTGCGGTGGCCGCGCCGATGCCGCGTCCGCCCCCCGTCACCAACAAGACTTTGTCCATGCGTGCCCTCCCAGATGCCGGTCGCGGGTAAAGTTGGCTCCGATTAAAGCAAAGGTGCCGCGCCCTCGCCAGCTTTCCTGGCGCAAGGACCGCGGGACTTGTTCAACCACGACAAGGAGCATGCAATGGGTGAATTCATCGATCTGAAGGCGGCCGACGGCCACGTCTTTCCGGCCTATGTGGCCCGCCCGGCCGGAGCGCCCAAGGCGGCGGTGGTCGTGCTGCAGGAGATTTTCGGCGTCAACGCGCATATCCGCGCGGTGGCCGACGGCTATGCCGCGGCGGGCTACCTGGCGGTGGCGCCCGCCACCTTCCACCGCGTCAAGGCGAATGTGGAGCTGGGTTACGGCGAGGCCGACATGCAGGCGGGCATCGCGCTCAAGGCGGCGGTCGAGGCGCTGCCCGGGGCGGGCGTGATGCCCGACATTCAGGCCGCGATCGATCACGCGGCCTCGGCGGGCAAGGTCGGCATCGTGGGCTATTGCTGGGGCGGCCTGCTCACCTGGCGCGCCGCCTGCGGCCTGCGCGGCCTGTCGGCGGCCGCGCCCTATTACGGCGGCGGCATGACCGGGCCCGACGAGGTGGCGCGCAAGCCCCGCATCCCGGTGTTGGCCCACTTCGGCAAGAAGGACCACTACATCTCGGTGGACAGCGTCCTGGCATTCAAGCGGGCCCACCCCGACGTCGAGGTGCACCTCTATGAAGCCGACCACGGCTTCAACTGCGACCATCGCGGCTCGTACGATGCCGCCGCCGCCACGCTGGCGCGCGAACGCACGCTGGCCTTCTTCGGCAAGCACTTGGGGTAAGCCCGATGCGGCGAGCCTGGGGGGTATTGCCCGCGCTGGCGCTGATGCTGCTGGCGGCGACCGTGACGATGGCGCCGGCCTGGGCCCAGTACCGCGGCCCGCTGTTCGACGCGCACCTGCACTACAACGTCGAGGCCTGGGACGGCCAGGCGGGCCCCCATCCACCGGCGGACGTGGTCGAACGCATGAGGCGCAACGGTGTGCGCGCCATCATCGCCAACTCCCGCCCCAATGCCGGCACGTTGGCGCTGGCGGGCTCGCCGCTCGCGCGTGAGGCCGGCGTCCAGGTGGTGCCGTTCGTGCGGCTGTACCGCAACCGCGCCGACTACGACAACTGGTACCGCGACGAGAGCATCTACCGCATGGTGCTCGATCTGCTCGAGCGCGGTACACCGGCCGGGCCCTACCGCGGCATCGGCGAGTTCCATCTCTACGACAGTGCCAACGCCCGGCAGCCGGTGGCGCGCAAGCTGATGGCGCTGGCCGAGGAGCGGCAGCTGGCGGTGCTGGCCCATGTGGACGATGCCGCCATCGACCTGCTGATGGCGGCGGCGCCCTCGGGCGGGGCCAAGCTGCGGCTGATCTGGGCGCACAGCGGTATCGGCGGCGCATCGCCGGCGCGGGTCGATCAATTGCTGGCGCGCTACCCGCTGTTGATGGGGGAGTTGTCTTACCGGCCGGGCCTGACCTGCGACGAGGGTCGCCTGTGTCCCGAATGGCGCGCCTTGCTGCGCAAGTACCCCGGCCGCTTCATGCTGGGGTCGGACACCTGGATCAATGCGCGCTGGGACCAATACGACGCGCTGATGACAGGCTACCGCACCTGGCTGGCCGACCTTCCGGCCGATGTCGCGCAGGCGGTCGCCTGGGGCAATGGCGCCGCGCTGTTCGGGCTGCGCGCGCCCTGATCACCGATTGGTGCGCGCCAGATAGCGCTTGCGCCACAGCACCGCGACCAGCGCCCCAGCCAGCACGGCCATGGCGGCGGCGGTCCACCAGAAGCCGCTGGCCGACCCGAGCAAAGGCATCTGCTGGAAGTTCATGCCGAAGATGCCGGTGATCAGGTTCAGCGGCAGGAACACGGCGGTCAGCGCGGTGAGCGTTCGCATGATGGTGTTGGTGCGATGGCTCTGGGCCGAAAAATGAATCTGCACCGCCGCCTCGGCGCCCTCCTCCATCCGCCGCACCTGATGCACCACGCGGCGAATGTGTTCGACCACGTCGTTGGCGCGCACCACCAGGGCGTCGCGCTCGGCGCGCGACAGCTGGGCCGGCGGCTGTTCGCGAATGGCGTCCACCCACTCGAGCATCGCGTCGCTTTGTTCCTCGCACAGGTCCTCCAGCTGGTGCAGCTCACGGCGCGCGAGCATCAGCGCTTGCCAGTCGGCCGGCTGACGGCTTGGCGCAAGCAGCCGGTCTTGCCAAGCCGAAAGCTCGACGGCGAGCTGCTTGCGCAAGTCGAGGTAGCCGTCGACCATGACGTTGATCATGCGCAGGGTCAGGTCGGCCGGACTGGCGGGCAGGCGGCTGCGGGCCACCGTCGACAGGCCATCGTTGTGCACGGCTTCGGCCAGGTAGCGTTCGATGAAGCCGTGCGGGGTCTGGCAGCCCGCCGGATGAACGGAGATCAGCAGCCGGTCGAACACGGCGAAGCCGACGGCCCGGGTGCGGATGCGCCGGAAGCTCGCCAACGAGGCCGACGGCGGGGACGGCGCGGCGTCCGCCAGTTCGGCGTCCACCTCCTGCGGCGTGGCCAGCCGGCGGAACCCGATCAGGTCGTAGACCGAGGTGTAGTCGTAATGCGAGGGATGCGCGGCGTTCTCCAGGTCCTTGACGTGCAGGTCCATCAGGGTGGAGCCGCCGACCCGGCGGGCCATCTCCTGCACGCTGGGCAAGTGCGAGCCCAGTTGCTGCTGCTCCAGATGCACCCAGACGAAGCCGCGCGCGGGAGCGCGATCCGGGATCGAATCCAGGAAGCGCAGCGTGCCCTGGGTGAACTCGACGATCTGCATGGCAGCGGGCGCGGGCACTTCAGCGTCGCAACTGGCGCGCGGCGTCCAGTGCGAAGTAGGTCAGCACACCATCGGCGCCCGCGCGCTTGAATGCCAGCAGGCTCTCCATCATCACGGCGTCGTTGTCCAACCAGCCGTTTTGCGCGGCCGCCTTGAGCATGGCGTACTCGCCCGACACCTGGTAGGCGAAGGTGGGTACGCGGAACTCGTCCTTGACCCGCCGCACCACGTCCAGGTAAGGCATGCCGGGCTTGACCATCACCATGTCCGCGCCTTCGGCGATGTCCATGGCCACCTCGCGCAAGGCCTCGTCGCTGTTGCCCGGATCCATCTGGTAGACCTTCTTGTTGCTCTTGCCGAGGTTGGCAGCCGAGCCCACCGCGTCGCGGAAGGGGCCATAGAAGGCGCTGGCGTACTTGGCGCTGTAGGCCATGATGCGGGTGTGGATGTGCCCGCTCTCCTCGAGCGCGGCGCGGATCGCACCGATGCGGCCGTCCATCATGTCGCTGGGCGCGACGATGTCCACGCCGGCCTGCGCCTGTGCCAGCGCCTGCCGGGTGAGCACGGCGACGGTTTCGTCGTTGAGGATGTAGCCGGTGTCGTCGAGCAGGCCGTCCTGGCCGTGGCTGGTGAAGGGGTCGAGCGCCACGTCGGTCAT